>NZ_JAVDDX010000001.1:0-326037 GCF_030848575.1 Haloarcula sp. H-GB4
CACAGCCCACTCAGGAGAGGGATCTCTCCCGAGTGGGCTTTCCGTATTTACACAAGCTGACAGCTATGTGGCTGGGGTGAAAGAGCCCGTATGACTCGCGAAGTCGCGTTCAATGAATGTATCGCTTAACCGTGACGTACCTGCTGTCGGGCGAGATGGCTTGATCGGAGTCCGACGCTGTACGGTTCGCGTATGCCGTTGGCTTCGAACCGCTGGTTGCACTGCTCGCCAATGACAAGCAGTTCTGCTCTCCGGATGAGACACAATCGTCAGTCTACAGCACACCCCATTCGAAGGAGCCAGTGAACCGAGTCAGTCAGAGAGTGATAGCAAATCGAATTCGCTACGCTTAAACGACCGAGTTGACTACCTCTATTTGCGCCAAGGTGGCAGAGTCTGGCCTAACGCAGCGGCCTGCAGAGCCGCCCATCGCCGGTTCAAATCCGGCCCTTGGCTTCTCAGTTGCTTAAGCCTGATAAACCCTGGTGAATTACTGCTTTCTGCCTTTTTATGTTCGACGTTATGAACTGTTGCTCGAAAACTAAGCACAGGAGCAAGCCTCTGTCGAAGGATACAGTGTTGGCAGGCTGTTTATGAACTCTCTTTTCCAGGGCAACAACTGACGGAGCAGGATCGCACAAACTAATAATGCGGCCACAAACAGATTTCCGGGACATTCGAACGTCGGGGTTAGTGGCGATGAGGGCTGCGAAGAAAGAGATATCTCGCTGCTGACTTGGTATCATCCTTTATCTGTCGACACCAGTGTTACAGTTGCCATGGGGTTGTTGGGTCAGAAGACGCGGCGGACAGTCGTCGACAACTACGAACTGCTACTGATTTGTCTGGTTGCTATCGCTGCAGTTGGCGGATATCTCAGTATACGGAGTACATTGCCCCAGGAACGGACACAACCACGCGGCAGGTCTCGTCGTGGCAATCGTCCGGATCGTTCTCTCGCAACGCGACAGTTCACAACGGGATCTCAGCGTTTCCAGAGGGTAAAGTGCTTGAAGACAGATCCGTATACCTCCAGCAGGTCGCTCCCATACTATACGGAGCGTTCACGTACACGTACAGCGCCAGCAACGAAAGCGATCTCGCCGCCGCGGCTGATGTGGTCGTTCAGTATCGGTCCGTCGAATCGACGCAAAACGGTGAGCTCGTCTACTGGGAAGTCGAACGACCGTTGACACAGGGTACTGTACAGTCGCTGGCTGCGGGTGAACGTGTGACGGCTCCGTTCTCGCTGAACGTCAGTCGCGCAGCCGAAACCATTCGACGCATCGATTTGGAACATGGTCAGACGTCCGGCCGACTTGAGATGGGGGTGGTCTCACAGGTAACTCTCTCGGGGACACGTAACGGGAAGTCGGTCGATACAACTCGCACGTACCGCCTTCCGATTATCCCGAGCCAGAGCAGCTATCGTATCGAAAACGCTGGTCCGGTGACGAACAGTGGTGACCGAACTGTCGAAGCACAGGTAGAGAAGACCTACGGACCGCTCTGGACTCTTGGTGGCCCGGTGCTCCTGCTTGGTAGCCTTGGTGGCGCTGCTGCCCTCGTCTATGGGCGCACGACCGACTATCTCACACTCACCGACGCCGAGCGCCGATGGGTCACATACAAGTCCACCCGTGAGGAGTTTGACGAATGGATAACTGTCGGCTAGGCTGATCCAGTCGACGATGCCTGGACGACTTCCGTCGATTCGCTCGTCGGGCTCGTAGATATCGCAATCGACACTCATGAACGTATCATCGAGTCAGATAGCGATTCTGCATTTATCGTGTACACTGGTGACCGACTGTTTCGGTACTGGCCTCCGCTAAAACCCGGAACTAATTCCACTGTGGGCAACAGTGACGCTGAGACATCGGCGTGACCGAGTTATTTTATTGCTCTTCGGTGCCGCCGTTGGCGGCTTGCGGTTCGAGCATTGTATCGAGTTCCGGGAGTAGTCGGTATCCAGTCACTGTACCGACTGCAGCGGAGAACGCGAGTGCTGTAGCCAACTGTGCGACTGGGTCAAAGCCGGCACTTGAAGCCGCTGACACAACCAGAACTGTGAGCACAATCCCAGCAAGACCGACCGCTGCTTCGCGGACAGCGACGCGGCGGAACCGGTGACGGCGGTCACTCGGTTGTGTCTGAAGTACCGGGAGGACATCATGATATCGTGTCTGGACGAGGTAGTTTGTCACTACAGCGAGCAGGCCAGCGATGAACGCCCACAGTCCCCAGCTAATTCCAAATGCCGGATCGAAACCGAGCGCGAATTCGCTCGGCTCGGCTGACTGCTGGCTTTCGGGTGTCGACGGCACAGGCTCAGCGCCACCGCCGGCCACAGTTTGGGTTTCCTCTTCGTTGATGGTCGGCGTATCAGTCGGATCGTCGGTCGATGTCTCAACGCCAGTACCGCTGCCACCGCCGCCTTCATCAGTGGGTGTTTCAGTCGTTTCGCCAGTCGCCGTCACAGTCTCGGGACTGTCAGTGCTCCCGTTGTCAGTGCCATCCCCGTCGCTCGCGTTGGTATCCCCGCCACCAGCACCGCCTGTCTCAGTGTTGCTGCCGCTATCGCCACTGCCTCCGCCGCCCACACTACCGCCACCGCTTCCACCGGCGCCACTCCCACCAGTGCTTGACTCAGAATCTGGGATCTCCATGGTATAAGTCAGTGTCTCGGAGAGGGACGCCGGGCTGTCGGCATCTGTCGTCACGGCGAACCCGAGCGTTGCCTGCTCGCCCGGGTCAAGCCTAAGCGTGTTACTCGCTTCATCGACCGACTTGCGTGTGCCTGCGTCTGTGTTCCTGTAGATGCCCAACCACTCGCTCTGGTGCTTGATACGGATCGTCGCTGCCTCGTCGCTACCGTTGACTCCCGCAAAACCAACGACGAACACGTCGTCGAATACGGTCTCGGTGCTTGAAAAAACATCAACAGAAATGACAAGTTCGCCGTTGCTGTCAAACGATGCGTAGCGGTCGCCATTGGGCGTGTCAGCTGGGGCCAGCGCAACCCCGGTGTCTTCCGCTGGGGCGAGTTCATCAACGGGTTCGGAGAGCGGGACTGCGGCCGTGGACATGACTGTCCCGCAGACGATGAACACCAGCCCAAGAGCGAAGTACCATTTCATGTCATGGCGTACAATACTGCATATCACTACCGTGATCCCGACCACCTATCGTGTGACAACAGACCTCAGTTGCTCTCGCTTGCTTCTGATGTCCGCGCCGCGAAGACGATTTCATTGATCGAACTGATGTCCTCTCCTTTGTTGCCGTTTCGAAGATCAACGACAACTGTGAGATCCATGGAGTTGCCCGCGCTTAGGGAGACAGCATTATCACCGTCATTGGAGCTATCGACGATTGTGTTTTTGTTGTACCGGATATCCAGAACGTCCCCAATAAGGTTATTAGGGTCGGGCGTTGTCGAACTGCTCCCTCCGTCATCATTCACCGAAAGATAGACCTCTTTGTTTCCGTTGTTTGTTACGCGAAGAACATCCTCAAACCGCGTTGTTGCCCTTTCATTCAGATCGATCTGCTCAATCTTAATCACGTCGTTACTACTGGATCCAACAGATTCAGTAGTAATTATCTTCTCAGCAGTGTTGTTGTTCGGATTCTGCTTAAAACTCAGAAGGGAACTTGAGTCGCCACTGGTATTCAGTTTAACTGTCCGCGTCGCTTCAACTGAGGAGAATGCACCGGAGCCGAACGCGCCGCCGACAGTCGCACTGATTGTCCCGAGCCCGAGCAGGACACTTCGTCGATTTAGTCTCATCTGTTATGCTACACAACGATAGCCCACCAGTTACTATTGACCTGCCTGAGCGGTGTTAATGCCGTCCATTAGCGGCTCAAGCATGGCTGTAAGCCGGCTCAAGCAGCACAATAGTAAGTCCCCGGGAACTGTCGTAGCTGGTACGGCACGGCCATAACGTGCTGACTAACATATGAATCGTAGAAACGTACTTACGGGACTTGGTGGACTGGCAATCAGTGGTGGGGCGCTCTTCGGTACGGGCGCGTTTACGAGCGTTACTGCAACGCGTTCAGTCGAAGTGAACGTTTTCGGTGCAGATAGTGGCACGGACGGGCTCGTAGACGGTGTAGACCAAACTACCGAAGACGATATCGCAGACACAATCACAAGCAACGCTGTTGACGTGCTTGTCGATACGTCATCAAGTGATGTCTCAGTCAAAGGCCCCGGGGATAACTCCGTTGATGCAACAAACCTGTTCCCCTCTAATCCGGATGCTCAGGATGGAGCAAACCCGGGCACAGATGGAACGTACGACAATGTGAGCCACAAGTACGTGAGCCTCGTTGCTAATGATGTGAAAATCGTCTTTGGCGAAAATAATGGCCTCCCACCGAACTCGACTCTCGGGTACACTGGTCTGTTTAAATTCGTGCCAAACGCTGACAGTAACAGTACGTTTGACGTTACGTTCGGGGGAGAAAATGGCGGCAATGTGCTTACGCAGGTCGACGGAAAATCGGTTACCGATGGAGCAGTCATCTCAGTCTCCTCGAATAGTTCTTCCGGTGCCGAAATCACGACAGAAACCTCGGCTAACAACGAAGACCTCGACATCAGCATTACAGAACAATAAAACTCAGACGTGAATCGCAGACTGGCATTGACAACCTAGGAAGCTATTTAGCTTACTTCTATCTGTCAATGACTGCTATGATGTAGATGTCGAGTAATCGCATACAGCGCAGGTACCAGATTCGGAGCGTCTTGCCACTGATGAACTGTAACATTGCCTCTATCTTAATCTACTTACTGTAGCTAGTACACCGCGTCGCCTACTCACATCTTGGCACCCGACAGTATTCAACGCTCATAGAATCACGGACTCATCTGCTGTATTATCATAAATTCTATATATTAATATCTGTACTACCGGCTCTGAAGCTGTCAACACCATGTCCCGTCTACTAACAGCCTAATCTACATACAATTTTGTTACCATTGACATTCCAGAACGCTTTTACATATTATAAACTAATATGTCGACAATGGCAGTGGGTGGGAAGCAACGCAACCAGACAGGGGCTGGTGACGCGATTACACGGGACGAAGTATTCGACTTACTCAGTAATCACCGCCGGCGATACGCGCTACACGTAGCGAAGCAGACAGACGGTGACTCAGAACTCTCGGATATTGCTGAACAGGTGGCGGCGTGGGAAAACGGGAAACCACAGAGTGAGATCACGTCCAGTGAGCGCCATCGCGTGTACACGTCAATGCAACAGACGCATCTGCCCGCGATGGACCGCGCGGGCGTGATCGAATACGACAATGGAACGGTCAGGCTGACCGAACAGGCAGCGGACCTCGACGTGTACATGGATGTTGTGCCGGAAGACTCCATCCCGTGGGGACAGTACTACCTCGGGCTGTCAGTGCTGTCGGGTGCTGTTGTCGGCGCTGCCGGACTGAATGTGTTTCCAGCCAGTATTCCTGACCTCGCGTGGGCTGGGCTCGTCGTCATGCTGTTTCTCTGCTCCGGGCTGTATCATGTCTGGCAGAGCCAGCAACTCCGTCTGGGAGCGGGCGAGACGCCCCCGGATGTTGAAACATGAGCAAGAAGTGGACTCGCCGGAGTGCACTCGCGCTGATCGGTAGCGGTGCTGGCCTCCTGACGTGGGGGACTGGTGGGTTCACAGACGTGACCGCTGACCGTCAGGTGAATATCGACACAACTGAAGATAGCTCCGATGGTCCGCTGTTTGGGATTAAATCACTGGCCGATAGTGGGGGCCCCGGTCAGAGGGTATCGCTAATAACGTTCCAGAACAATCTAGACGAAGAAGTTGGAGTAAACCTGAATGCGGCCACAGTCGACAGTGATGATACCACTGAGGTGGCCGATCTGTTCAAAGGTGAAGGAACGGATCCTGCTAATTACTTTGATACGCCCGATAGCGTTGGACCGGGAAAGCAGGGGACGATCGAGGCAACACTTGACCTTCTCCCGGATGTGTCCATTGGCTCCGACCGCGAATATGACCTTCCGCTCGATTTTACTGCTGGAGCCAAAAACGAAAACCAAACAATAACGCTGAATCGAACACCGACCGTTACATACGAAGACCCGCGGGTTTCGTACTGGGATTTTGAACAAATAGGGGGACAAACAGTCTCAGATATCTGGAGCGGCAACGACGCCAGCCGTAAATCAGTAGGATGGAGTCGCGGCACCTACTATGGTTATGAGCCAGACCCAGCAGACGGTGGTAATCGTGGCACCGTACTTGAGTTCGGCGGCGACAGGTACTCCGGCGGGAGAGGCGTTATTACAGTGTCTAACTCTGAATTAGATTTCACCGATGACTTTTCACTGTCCATCTGGATAAAACCGACTTCAATTCCGAATTTGTACGCGCGACTGTTCAGTAAATGGGATTCCCCCAGAAATAACCGAGATTCTGACGCTGAGAAGGGATACCAGTTTTTCCTCGGCGAAACTGACGATAGATCTGATAATAAATTTGAAATCGGAATAGAAACCGGGCAGAGAAGTGGAAAGACGAATGAAATAAAGACAGGTGCAACAGTGGGTGAAGGTAATTGGAACCATGTTGTCTGGACCCACCGGTCGTCTAACCCATCTGAAGACAGAGTATATGTAAATGGAGATTACGAAAATGATGGATACAGCGGCGATCTAAAAGACCCGTTTGGGTCCGATGAACCACTCCGGATAGGCAACGGGATTGACGGTAATGACGATCTCAGTTTTCCGTTTGATGGTTTCATGGACGAGCCAAAAGCCTACGACACCGCGCTCACCAGCGAGCAGGTTCAAAATCTCTACGCGACAAGCAAAAACGGCGACAGCGGCAGTATAGGCGGCTGAGTTCTATGAGCATATCTATCCAAACCACACTGTCCGTAGCGCATGCAACGAAACAATATCTGGCCAACAGCGAATCAAATGAAGCAGAAAAGACTAATTTGCTGGTCTCAAGGGGGCCAGTAGTCACGTCGCATCGCAGACTACCGGGTGTCAATAGTGAAAATGGATAACTTGCTTTCAGTTTCGGTTCGCTCTGCGCTTAGCAGGTGGTTCGTGCTGATACTGCTCGTTACACTTGCGCTAACGCTTGCTGGCGGCTACGTCACCTACGACAGCCATGTCGACGGAGCGGAAACAGTTACTGAACAGCAGACTGTCGGCACGTGGACGGTGGAAAGCGGGTTCGAACACGGTGCAACAGTGACGCGTGATACCGAGGTTTTCAGTGCGGGTGAGCAACTCAGCAACCGGTCGCTGTATTTTACGACGGCATCGCCCGAACTCGATGGCACGTACACGGTTTCACACGACAACACCGACGGGAACGCGGCAGTCACCTCGACGAACCTGTCACTGATCATCCGCGCGGTCGAGGAGCGAAACGGGAATCAGGTGGTTCACTGGCAGACGCGCGACTCGCTCGACACGCTCGATGCTGTCGAAATCGAGGACGGCGAGTCGGCAGCCACTACAGTCAGTGTGGACATCCCGACAATCCTCAATCGCACTGAAGCAATACAGAACGACCTCGGGGCTGCCCCCGGACAGACCGAAGTCCTCCTTGTCGCCGACACGACTGTCGAATCGTCAGTCGACGGAGAGACGTTTACCGATACTCGCACCGACCGCATCGAGATTGTGCCCGGACAGAGCGTGTACCGCGTCAGCACTACCACAACCGGAGCGACCTCCTACGACGCGACCGAACCGGTAACCCGGACTATTGAACCGACACGGCTGGAACTGTACGGCGGGCCTGTGCTCTGTGTATTCGGACTGGTGTGTATGGCCTTCCTCGGGACCGCACGCTGGCGTGGCTGGCTTGTAGTCACTGACCGTGAGCGAGCGCGCAACGAGTTCGAGCGTGCACGTAATGACTTTGACGAGTGGATCTCGACGGCACGAATCCCGGATACCGACGACCGGACACCTGTCCCGACGAACTCGCTGGCAGACCTCGTTGACATTGCTATCGATAGTGACAGGCGCGTCCTCGAAGATGGTGATCAGTATGCAGTCCTCGTCGACAATGAAATCTACACGTACACGGCGCCACCGGCTGTCGACCCACTTTCGTCACCAGTGGCGAGGGGTACCGAGCCCGCCTCGGAAGACAGAGACGACGCGACAGCGTCGCTTTCGAGCCTGCTCTTCAACGACTCGACCGAGGATGCTGATGCGACACATCCTAATGAAAGCGACACGCGCGACTCGAACGACGGGTGACGCCATCGACCGGCCACGTCCCGCAATTGCTGATCGCTCCGACAGTGTTTGCGCTGTTCTATTTTCGCGGCCGCGGCAGGAGATAGATATCGACAGCGGGAGCCACCGCTTGCGATTGGCACAGCTGACGACTTGAAACACGATATCCTGTGACGATACGGCGCTCACATCGCTTTCCCTGGCCGAGCAACACCGATTTATATTCTGCTGGTCTACATCGCGTAGCGACACACTGGTATGCTCCGAATGTATGTGGTGAGGGGACTGACACTCGCCGGATTCGTGTTGGTTCTGGCACTCGTCGTGGGTGCACTGGTCGGGCAGCCAGTGCTTTTGAGCTTCGTCGTGTCCGGGAGTATGTCGCCAACGATTCAGGAAGGCGATGGCTTCGTCGCGATTCCGGAGCAAGTCGCAGGCGACATCGAGCAGGGTGACGTTATCGTGTTCCAGTCACAGGAGATCCGCGGTGGGGAGCTGACGACACACCGAGTCGTCGGCGAGACTGAGCGGGGGTACATCACCCGGGGAGACGCGAACCCCTTCACAGACCAGGACGGGGCTGAACCCCCAGTGTCTGAAAGCCAAATCGTCGCGGTCGCCTGGCAACCCGGTGGACAGGTGGTGACAATTCCGAATTTCGGCACGGCCATCCTCGCCGGCCGCGTCGTCGTCACGAACATTCTGACTGCGGTTACGACGGTCCTCGGGGTTGAGCAAGCAGCCGAGTCCTGGCAGGCAGGATCGGTGATGCTGGTCTCCGGCGTGATACTGTTTGCAATAAGCCTCAGTAGTGGGATTGTGAACGGTTCCTCGCGTGACCGAGCCCGCTCGCGCGGGCAGGATACCTTCGATCCGCGATACGCCGCGCTCTTTCTGACTGCAATCATCATCGTGCCAGCCAACATCGCAATGGTAGCTCCGAGCTCGACCCACCAGATCCCGGCGGGTGAGATCGCAACCGGGAACAACGTCGCCCCCGGTGAGCCGGTTGAAGCCACGCTTGTCGCCAACAACGAAGATGCGCTGGTGACGATGCTCGTCGTGTTTAACGCGTCCGGTCAGACGACAATCGAGAATCGGTGGCTCGATGTCCCTGGCGGTGAGACGGACTCAACAGCGTTGTATGCCCCCGCACCGCCACGAGGCGAACAGAAGGTTGTGACCGTCTCTGAGTACCGGTACATCGTTTTGCTGCCCCCTACCGTTATTATCGCAATGCATGACATTCACCCACTGGTGGCACTGGGTGTGATTAATGCGGCGCTCACCGTGGCTGTGCTGGCATTCGTCATCGGGTTGCTCGGGACAAGCAAACGACGTGTCCGCGACACCGACCGGGATATCCCGCTGTATCTGCGAGTAAAGCGTAGGCTGTTGTGACTGGGCAATGGGATTGTTCAGCGCAACGCAGCGTACTTGGTGGCGTATCATCCGAACACGCCGCAAACGGTAGTTGTAGTATCTTTGGTTCTTGTGGGAAAACCGACCGCATGGCAGGCCAGTTCTGGTCGGCTATGCCACCTATTGGCTTGATTACTCCGTTTCGACAGGTATCGTATGGACCTGCCGGAGCGGTTCGATGTGGCGTTTCGCTGTCTCGTCCAGTGGAAAGGTCCCGTGGATGTCGGCCGGAACTTGGCCGTGGACAACACGCCCAAACGGCCCGGCTGCGGTGGGGTACACCTGCTCAGCTAACCGAGCGACGGGGGCCGCGATATCGAGTCCTTCCAGCGCTTCCTTCACGGCCGCTTCGCCGACGTGGACTGACTCCCCTTCGATCAGGATGAACGCGAACGGGAGATCACCGAACTGTGCCCGGAGGAACGCCTGAATCGCATCGGATTCCCAGGGAACAGGCGTGATATCCGTGGCACAGCGGGTTACCGTCTCGGCAGCGCGCCGGAACAGGTCGGTACTGCCGTCGTAGACGAGAAGCGACTGAGTCACATCCTCTGTATGGGTTTGGGCCGTTTGAACGTTGTGTAGTGCCACAACGGCTTATGCTTCTGCACCCCGGTGTTTCTGTATGGACGCACAGGACGAACCGACGGCCAGACTCGGGCGACGACTCGAAACGGCACTGGAGGGCGCGCTTGCCGATAGCGTATCGTGGACGGTCACCACTGACGGCCCAGTCGTCGCTCGATTGCCTGACCGCGAAATCGCGTTTGAACGGGCCGATGGTCCGGACGGCCACCGGTGGACGGTCGTGTTACGTGCGGACGGGTCGGTCGTGAGCAAATTCGGGCAGTTCGAGACGATCGACAGCGTTGTTGCGCAGGTTCAATCGCTTGTCAATGCCGACGTTCGGTACACGGTCTGCTGTGACGGCTAGCCGTCCCAGCGCCCACCCGCCAACCGAATTCAGTGACTCCGTTTCAGTCAGTGACACATCGCCTGTGGGTAATCTCTATACGAACCCCGCACCAACGGACAGGCGTATGAGTCTGCTCAAGAACAAGCACCTCCTCAACGGGATCGTCTCACTGGTAATCAGTGTCGCTGTCACTGTCTGGCTGGCCGACGACGAAGACGCGCCGTGGAGTCTGACTGATATGGCCATGGCCGTCGCTATCTCGTCGTTCCTGTCCGGCTTTTTCACCAGCTACTTCGCCGACTGACGGTGGGGTGACCCCATGTAACAGGGGAACACCGATACCGTTGCGGTCCGTGCTACCGGTATGAACGAGCCAGAACCCGTCGATGACTGGCCTCACCGCCCGTTTTCGCCGGCGGAAGCCAGTGCCCTACTAGATGATACCGACGGTGCTGTCGCGGTCTGGGTGATGCACCACGACAACGATGTTCGGTCGGCCGTCGTTCTTGATGATGCCCCCGAGGACGCAGTCATCGATATCGTCGTCGAGACCGACGCCGCATTCGAGATGTACAGTTACACGAGCGGCGTGTGGATGGACTACGGCACTCAGCGGAAAGACGATCCGGATGCCCCCCCCCCCGATGGCAGGGACGCTCGACAGCTACGACGTTCTCGCTGGCGAATCTGAGACAGCCTGACCAGTGTGATGCATCTGCACCGCCGTTGCCGGGGCGAAACGGCCGTGCCACCCACGTACCGATACACTCGAAAAGTAATCATTAAACGGCGCGGCGACTGACCCTCCTGATATGCAACGACGAGCCGCGGCGGCGTACTTCGCGTTCTTCCTCGTTATCAGTGTTGCTGCGTACGCCTACATCGGCGTCGCGGAGAGTCAGCGGCCGGCGGTGTCGCTTGACGCTGACGCCGAACTGACCAACGAGAGTGCATTCACTGTCGACGGAACGGAATACACAGCCACGAACATTCATATGTCCAGCGGCGGTGGCGGCCACGGCGGCGGTGGCGGCAGTATGGCAGCTGACCTTTCGTGGACGAACGAATCGTCACAGTATACTGCGACATTAGAGCATAATACTACGACGACCTACCAGAACGACACCTACCGCGTGCACACTGACAGCAACGAGAGTACGGTGACGCTCGAAGAAGAGCTCAACGTCAGCGCGCTCCTCGCTGAGGACTCCTCGGTCAAGAACACGTTGGCGACCCAGAACGGGACTGAATACGTGGTCTACCGGTCGAACAACACGCAAGTCCCGCTGAGTGAGTGGCTCCCAGAGCCGGAGACGGTGTCGTTCACCACTGGTGATACCTACCCGCATGCGACCGACAGCGGCACGCAGGAGGCCACAATCTCCGAAGTGACCGTCGACGGCGCGACGCTCGAATGGTTCGCCCCGCGCGAAAACACGGTCGAACTTTCGGAGGGTGGGAACGTCACGCTGAGCGGACAGCAGTTCTTCACGCACTTCCCCGACCACCATACCGTCCAGATCGTCTCAATTCAGCAGTACGATCAGTATCAGGAGACACTTGACCAGCAGGACTACTTCCACGAGCGCAAGAACGGCATCTGGGGCATCTCGATCCTCTCGGGCATCGCGGCCGTACTGATGCTAGGGATGGCGTATATGCCCGTCCGCGGATAATAACGACGTCTTTTTACGCTTTTTGACGACTGACTTACGCGTCGGCTGCCCAGGTGATGTACGCAAGTCCGACACCGATCACACCCATTAGGACCGCCGCGACCAGTTGCATGGCCACCGCTCCAGTTGACGGGTTCGTCTGCCACGGCGTGCTGGCGACCGCAGCGAGCGTGGCGACGACGAGCAGTACACCCACAGTCGCGCCCAGTGGGCGCAGCGGTTGCGCGAGTGCGCGCTGAATTGTACCGGTAGTTTCGTCCATACTGGTGACATTCGCTGTCTCGGTGGTAAATGAACCGGTCTCGGACTATGTACTGTTGCGCCGCTTCTTTTGTACATAGAATAGTTGGAGGGAGTTGCACCGGAGCCAGATATGCTCTCCGTTGCACGCGACTGGCAGGGTTCAACTCCCCCACAGCGTTACCACTATTCACTGTCGTTTTGCAGGGAAACGGGCCGGGAGGGAGTTGAACCCCCGACCATCTGGTTAAAAGCCAGACGCTCTGCCTAACTGAGCTACCGGCCCTCGCTATTCGCTCGGGGGAGCGGCGATTAAGGCCTTACGGTCCGTCGTCGAAGTACGACTCGATAGCCTCACTGATGACTTCTCCGGGAGAGACCCCATCGAGTGCGGCCTGCCGGCGGAGTCGACAGTAGGCGTCGCGGTCGAGTTGCGTCCGCATTTCACCCAGCGCGTACCCGTTTCTGGCGAGCGCCGCGTCTACGGACGCGCCGTCATTAACACTGCTGGCAACGGATCGGATCTGGCGGACGGTGAGATCGTGATCGAGGGCGGCCCACGCCAGTAGAAGGCGGGACTCGCCTGAGACTCTGGCGATGTGTTTGGCCGCCGTTGGCGCGATATGCCCCATCGCGACGTGAATACGGACAGACCGGGGGAGGTCGTGGACGCGGGACCATTTCCGGATGAATGAGACCGACGCCTCCCCGCCGGCCCGTTCGGCAGCGGCCTTGTAGGATCCTTCACCACGGACCAGGGCCGCACATGCGGCTGCGCCGCGCAGAATGAACACGTTATCGTCGGCGCCGGCGGTGTTCTCGGAGAATTTTTTGACTGTCTTCGCGGCGAGTTCGAGGCTCTCGGGGTCGTCGGGATCGAACTCGATGGCCTCCTCGGGTCGCTGTCCAGTGAGTGCTGGGTCGCCGCGGATGACCGGCTTACCGACCGGTGATTCACGGTCGGTCGATGGAACGTAGTTATCGGGCCCCTCTGGCATCGATATGTGTTTAGGAAGCGCCGCACAAAAGTACCCCGTACAGGGGTGTCAGTCGTCGGATGCGCTTTCGCTTTCGCGTTCTTCGCTCATGTGCTCCCAAATCTCTGTGCAGCCACAGCCGTCCTCGACATTGTCGAGGTGGTCTGTCGTTGGCTCTTCGCGCTCGGCATCGTCGTCGTGGGTCTGTTGTGCGTTCGTCATCGTTTCTCTCACAGCGACGACCAGCGTGGCCGCCACGGGATGTCGTACTCCTCTGTAATAGCCCCACTATCTTAAGGACGGACTCTGCTGTAAGCTTGGCCCGCACTGCGACTTACAGGCAACATATGTGTGTATCTCGTACAGAGCCCGACAAATAGCGGGTTATTATCATGAGACACACACCGCATGACTGCGGCGGATTCGACTCGACCCGGTGATACTTGCACCCGCCGATGGCCTCAGGTGTTTCGAGAATCTAATGAGATGTAATGACGACTGACGTTCACCAGCTCGACGACGGGGCCTGGATTTCCGTCAACGACTCGCGGGAAGTGAACGTCTCGGACCTGTGGTTGTTGGCTCAAAGCGACTTCTGTGGGTGTGAGACGACGGATTTACTCGCTGAGGGGTTCGTGGAAGTGGGCGTTGATTATCTAGATATCCAGGCGCGAATAGCCGGCCAGTGTATCTCCTGTGGTGAAAGCGGCGTGACCGACTGGCTGACGGTCGGGCGCGTCGTGGACCCAGATTCCGGCGAGTTCCACGGTGTCGTCCACGAGAGCGTCCATTTCCCGGCGAAGCGAACCCGGCTTGCCTGTTCAAAAGAATAGGCAACAATCTCTTGTTTCGGGGAGTGGGGGAGACGGTTGACGGCAAAGTGTGTTGTATAAGTCAGTGAGACTTGTGGAAGAACACATTAGCTATGCCCACGAAAGTCGAGAATTGGAAGGACGAGGTTTACGGTAACGAGATCCGGGAGCATTTGATGGAGTTCGCAGAGCAGGGCTGGGATGCCATCCCGGAAGACGAACACGACGCCTGGTTCGAGCGCTTCAAGTGGTGGGGCCTGTACCACCAGCGTTCCGGCCAAGAGTCGTATTTCATGATGCGTATCGGGACGCCAAACGGCGTCATCAAGCCCGGCCAGCTCGAAGTCATCGGCGAAATCGCGAAGGAGTACGCGACCGGTCCCGTCGACAATCCCGAGTTCGGCGAGGCCTACTGTGACTGGACGACCCGCCAGAGCATCCAGCTCCACTGGATCAAACTGGAGGACATCCCGGAAATCTTCGAGAAGCTCGAAGCCGTCGGTTTGGGAACCCAGCAGGCCTGTGGCGACTCCTGGCGGAACATCGTCGGCTGTCCCGTCGCCGGTAAGGACAAACACGAGCACGTCGACGCCTGGCCCGTCGCCGAGGACCTCCACGAGACGTTCAAGGGCAACGACGACTACTCCAACCTCCCGCGCAAGTGGAAGGTCGCCATCGCCGGCTGTGACGAGGGCTGTGGACAGGGCGATATCAACGACCTCGCCTTCGAGCCCGCTGAGAAGGATGGCGAACTCGGATTCAACGTCCGTATCGGCGGCGGCCTCTCCCGCAAGGAACCGCGTCTCGCCCGCGATATCGACGTGTGGGTCCCGCCGGAGCAGGCCGCTGACGTGGCCCACGGCATGTCTTCGCTCTTCCGTGACTACGGTGACCGCGAGGACCGCTTCAACGCTCGCATCAAGTTCCTCATGGACGAGTGGGGTCCCGAAAAGATGCGCTCGGTCCTGCAGGAGGAGTACGTCGACTTCGAACTCCCGACTGCTGGCGAGGATATGCGCGACCAGTACAGCTACAACACTGGGTCTCAGGACGGGCACAACGACCACGTCGGGATTCACGAGCAGAAAGACGGCAACTACTACATCGGCCTGAACGTGCTGGTCGGTCGCATGGGTGCCGACGACGTGCTGGAACTCGCGGAACTCGCCGACGAGTACGGCTCCGGCGAGGTCCGACTGACCCAGCGCCAGAACATCATCGTCACCGACGTGCCCGAGGAGAATCTTGACGAGTTCACCAGCGAACCCCTGCTGGAGAACTACTCCCCGGACCCGTCGCCGTTCATGCGCGGCTCCATCGCCTGCACGGGCACGGAGTACTGCTCGCTCTCTATCGTCGAGACGAAGAACCGTCAAGTGCGGTACGCCCGCTGGCTCAAGGACAACGTCGAACTGCCCGAGGACCACAAGGACTTCCACATCCACCTCTCGGGCTGTACGGCCTCCTGTGCCCAGCCCCAGATCGCCGACGTATCCCTGCGCGGGATGAAGACCCGCAAGGACGGCGAACCGGTCGAGGCGCTCGACATCGGCCTCGGCGGCGGCCTCGGCGACGACCCGCGCTTTGCCGACTGGGTGGAGATGCGCGTCCCGGCCGACGAAGTCCCCGGCGCTATCAAGAACCTCGTCAACAACTTCGAAGACGCCCGTGAGGGCGGCGAGACCTTCCGTGACTTCGTTGAGGACCGCGACGAGGAGACGCTGGCCGAAATGGTCGAACCGGAAGAGACGGACTACCATGATCCGTACATGCACAACACGAAGATGACGTGGTACCCCTACGCAGAGGACGACGACATGCAGGCCTCGCCCGCGCCGACCGACGGCTCTGGTGAGCCCCTGCCCTCCGACGACTAAGGTGCACTGCTGGGCACTCCCGGTTCGACTTTTGCGAATCGTACAACTGTCCGTATTTTGAATCCCTTTCTTCACCGCCTGTGGCCGGGAGCGCGCTCCGTCGCGCGACCCTCCGTCAGAGCGCTGCTCTGACGAGCCTTCGCTCGCTCCGCTCACGAAGACGGGGGAAGGGCAGGCTCGTTCGAATACACAAAATCAGTAGTTGTCGTTTACGAGCATACCGCGAGCGAAGCGAGCGGTTTCACGCGAATCGCGTTACGATTCGCGCTTTTTTCATCGACGTTTTTCAAGGAGCGGTTCGCGCGAAGCGCGAACCCGACGCCGAAAAAGGTCGTTGGTAAGCCTTATTCGCGGCACTGGCGTACCTGTTGGTGGCAGCGGGAGGCCGGCTCCCGTGGCGCAAGCCATGAGGAAAGTCCCCCCACCTGTCGGACAGGTGACCGGGCGCAAGCCCGGGGCGGAAGACCGTCGGCTCTGGAACAGCAACGACACGTCGTCGCCGGACCGATGAGGTGTGCGAATCCCGAGCGAGGCTGGTCGTGCCCCACCAGACGGTGCGGCACGCGGCCAAAGCGAGGGAGAGGTAACCCACCGAGGGCAGTCGCGACCCGGTGACTCCGGGGCGCGCGTTCGTGGATCACAGTTGTGCTCCACACGTGGGCCATCTTCGATGCCCCACGCATTCCGTGGGCCGTCTGAGACGCCCCACGCTTCCGGCGACGGACCGATGGAACGGCGAAACCTCACCGGTGCAAGGCCGCGTCGACAGGTAGTCCGACGCTGCGCGCAAGCGCTGGACGTGGCCGCTCAGCCGAATGCTGGCCCGAACAGAAGGGGGCTTACTCCCCGCAGCCACATGAGCCTTCTAGCGGCGGGTCCGATGGTTACAAGCCCGCGCCGGCCACAGGCCAGAGTATGACCGCAGCCGACCTTATCGACGCAGTTCGTGACGACCAGCAGACGGAACTCTCCCGACTAGGGTCTTCGAAGACACTGTACGCCGACACCCGCGGCGAGATGGAACCGGACGTGGTACTGGCGGCGGCAGCCGCCCGCGAGCAGGCGGCCCACGACACGTTCGATGCCTGGAGCGACGACGAGCACGACGACGCGGCGGCGCTGTTTGTCGATGCGGCAGCCGAAACGGCCGAGCGCCGTGACAGCACTGATGCCGAGCCGGTCGACCGGACGCCGGCAATGCACGACGTGCTTGACGACTTCAACGGGACGGTCGAACGCCTCGGCGGCTTCGTTGGCTGGACGCTTGTCGATAAGAAGGTCAAGGAACAGTACACCGGCTTCTTCACCGGCCAGGCGGACCCACAGACGGCGAGTACGTTCCGCAGCGCCGGCAGCGACGTGGTGGACTTCCGCGATGAGGCCGCCGAACTGCTCGATTCCGTCTGCGAGGATGACGACGACTGGGACGCCGCGGAGGCGGCTGCTATTGATGTCATTTCGACGGCCTACGACGAGTACTTCGAGACGCTGGAAGACCTTGGTGTGAACCCGAAACCGGTCTGCTGACGGTTCTTCGTGTCCGCGCCTCGTTGCGGGAGCGCCAGATAACGACGCTTCAGTCGTCTCCGCTTGGCCCCTGTCCGGAGTCTGGACTCCGCTCGGCGGGCCCACCATCAGCCGCGGTCTGGCCGCCGCTTGGCCCGCTGTTGCTATCCACTCACCCTGACCGCTTTGCCTGCTGTCCGAGTAGCCGGTCCGCCAGACCGCCTAGCCACTTGAACGCGACATTGACGTAGAGGCCGACGAGGAACGGGACACCGGTGGCCAACTGCGACGACGCGAGTTCCGTCGAGCCGAGTGCCAGACTGCCGAACTGGTAGACGCCGACAGCCAGGAGCCAGGCGGCGGGAATCCGCATCAACATCTCGGCGAGGTTTTCGAAGTCGCTCCACTCGTCATAGTCGTCGAGTGAGGTCATCAGTTTCGTGAAAACATAGCCCAGCGCACCCAGGCCCGAATACAGGAAGACAGCCACCGGTATGATGACTCCCGGCCCGCTACGGCCGACCGTTCCGGTGAGTAGCTCACGGCCGCCCGTTCCCGCTGCCATCGCGATGCCGACAGCGGTCAGAACGAAGAACAGCCCGATAACGGCCCAGTTTCCGACCGACCAGTGCCCACTGAGGGGGATCTTCTCGCTCTCGGTCGATGTTTCTGTCTCACCCATGTCAGATATTCGGACATGAAACAGAATAAAACTACAAGACTGTTTATACTCCGCCTGAATCGTATTGGATGCTTACTTTCGAGACTAACACTGTTGCATCTTCTTCCCGTCTCCGGGCTGTCGTATCACCTTTACAACACAGGCCGACTGGTCCGGTCTTACATGAACCACGCGGCTCAAGTCCGTCCAGCCCGATGTATGAGTAATGAGCGACACCGGCGGCCCCCTCTCTATCGACCGACCAGATGTCGACCGCCAGTTCCGTGTCGACGCCCCGTTCGACCCCGCGGGCGACCAGCCTGAGGCCATCGAACAGCTGGCGTCGGGCTATCGCCAGGGGATGGACCGACAGACACTGCTCGGTGTGACCGGCTCCGGGAAGACCAACACCGTCTCGTGGGTCGTCGAGGAGATCCAGCAGCCGACCCTCGTTATCGCCCATAACAAGACCCTCGCAGCGCAACTGTACGAGGAGTTCCGCGAGCTGTTTCCGGACAACGCCGTCGAGTACTTCGTCTCCTATTACGACTACTACCAGCCCGAGGCCTACGTCGAGCAGACGGACACGTTCATCGATAAGGACGCCTCGATCAATGACGAGATCGACCGGCTGCGCCACTCTGCGACGCGCTCGCTGCTTACCCGGGACGACGTCATCGTCGTCGCGTCGGTGTCAGCCATCTACGGGCTCGGTGACCCGCGCAACTACATCGACATGTCCCTCTCGCTCGAAGTCGGACAGGAGATCGAGCGCGATGAACTGCTCGGTCGGCTGGTCGACCTGAACTACGAGCGCAACGACGTGGACTTCACGCAGGGAACCTTCCGCGTGCGCGGGGACACACTCGAAATCTACCCGATGTACGCCCGCTACGCCCTGCGCGTGGAGTTCTGGGGCGACGAGATCGACCGGATGCTGAAGGTCGACCCGCTGGAGGGCGAGGTCAAAAGCGAGGAGCCAGCCGCTCTGTTGCACCCGGCGGAGCACTACTCGATTCCGGAACAGCGGCTCCAGCGAGCTATCGACGAAATCGAGAAACTGCTGGACCAGCGAATCAGCTACTTCGAGCGGCAGGGCGACCACGTCGCCGCCCAGCGCATCGAGGAGCGGACCACGTTCGACATCGAGATGATGCAGGAGACGGGCTACTGCTCGGGCATCGAGAACTACTCGGTCCACCTCTCGGACCGCGAGACGGGCGAGGCTCCCTACACCCTGCTGGATTACTTCCCCGATGACTTCCTCACCGTCGTTGATGAGTCCCACCAGACACTCCCCCAAATCCGCGGCCAGTTCGAGGGCGACAAGAGCCGCAAGGAGAGCCTCGTCGAGAACGGCTTCCGCCTGCCGACGGCGTTCGACAATCGCCCGCTCACTTTCGAGGAATTCGAGGAAAAGACCGACCAGACGCTGTACGTGAGCGCCACGCCGGGCGACTACGAGCGCGAACACAGCGACCAGGTCGTCGAGCAAATTGTCCGTCCGACCCATCTCGTCGACCCCGCCGTCGAAATCGCCTCGGCGACGGGACAGGTCGAGGACCTGCTAGAGCGCATTGACGACCGCATCGAACGCGACGAACGGGTGCTTGTGACCACACTCACGAAACGTATGGCCGAGGACCTCACGGAGTATCTCGAAGAGTCCGGCGTGAACGTCGCCTACATGCACGACGAGACAGACACGCTGGAACGGCACGAACTCATCCGCTCGCTCAGGCTGGGCGATATCGACGTGCTGGTCGGCATCAATCTGCTCCGGGAAGGACTGGACATCCCGGAGGTGTCGCTCGTGGCGATTCTCGACGCCGACCAGGAGGGGTTCCTGCGGTCGGAGACGACGCTCGTCCAGACGATGGGCCGGGCCGCCCGGAACGTCAACGGTGAAGTCGTGCTGTACGCCGATGAGCGCAGCAACGCCATGCAGTCGGCCATTCAGGAGACCCAGCGCCGCCGGCGCATCCAGCAGCAGTACAACGAGGAACACGGCTTCGAACCGACCACCATTGAGAAGGAAGTCGGCGAGACGAACTTGCCGGGCAGCAAGACCGATACTGGCGGCATCTCCGGTGACGGAGCGAGCGACGCCGACGAAGCCGCTCGCCAGATCGAACAACTGGAAGAACGGATGCAGGAGGCCGCAGACAATCTGGAGTTCGAACTGGCGGCGGACATCAGAGACCGTATCCGGGAACTGCGGGAGAAGTTCGACCTAGACGGCGGTGACGACAGCGACGGCGTGCCGGCACCTGGGCCGGAGTTCTGATTCGGGTTCTGGGCTCCGCTCTGGCATACTCTGCTTGCACTGCTGTCAACCAGCCTGCCGACTCGCTTCCGTCTCCGCCACCGACGCCGCTGTAATCCGTACTTGGATTAACACAACCAAAATTGTTTTACGCGCTACTGCAGTTGTATAGCGTGATGTCTCGCGTCTCGCTCCCACACGATGCGAAGGCCGGTCCCACCAAGCCGGAGGTCCGGGCCGTCCTCGCTAGCAAACTCGCTCTCACCGGGTCCGACCACTTCGCGGAGGTCGGTTCCTGTACCGGCGCCGTCACCATCACGGCGGCGCGCCAGGCCGGGCGGGTCACTGCGCTCGAACGCAAGGGGAATCGACTCGACGTGACTCGCAAGAACCTCGCCGCCAACGATGTCGACGCCGACGTCGAGTTGCGCGAGGCCGAGGCCCCGGAGGGCTTGCCGGACGACGCCGACGCCCTCTTCCTCGGCGGATCACGCAACTACGAAGCCATTCTCGATCACGCGGTCGAGACCGGCGTCGACCGAATCGTAATGAACGTCTCGCGGCTCGAAGTCGCCGGTGCGGCGACGGAGGCCTTCCGCGAACGCGACATTCTGGAGGAGGTCGTCCAGTTCCAGGTGAGCCACGGCTACGAACTCGCTGGCGCGACGAGTTTCAACTCGGAGAACCCGGTGTACATGCTCGTCGGCAGCGCCAGCGAGGACGTTGCCGCCGACGGCGGGTCACCGTCTGAGACTGAGGCGACCGACGGAGGCCAGCAATGACCCTCTACGGCATCGGCCTCGGTCCCGGCCAGCCCGATCTGGTGACTGTCCGCGGGAAGCGCGCACTCGAATCGGCCGATGTGGTGTACTCGCCAGGGCGGCTCTCGCGGTCGGTCGCGACCGAGCACGTCCCTGAAGAGCGCATCGGCGATCTCGACTTCCCGATGACACGTGACGAGGACAAGCTCCGGACGGCCTGGAAGGAAGCCGCCGCCGAGATCGCGCCGACCGCCCGCGACGGCGACGCCGCCTTCGTCACGCTGGGGGACCCGAACGTCTACTCGACGTTCGGCCACCTCCGGCGAACGCTCGCGGCGTTCCACCCTGAGGTCGATCTCGAAGTGGTGCCCGGCGTCAGTGCTATGTCGGCATTTGCGACCGCGCTAGGCGTCGAAATCACCGCCGGGTCGAGTCTGGCGCTACGGGAGGCCGACCGCGGCGCGTCGCCGACCGGCCCTGACCGGATGATTCTGTTCAAAGTGACCGACGCGCCGGCCACTCACGAGGGACTGGTCGAGGCCGGCTACGACGTGGTGTACGGCCGCCGGCTGTTCATGGAACAGGGCGAGACGGTCGTGACCGACGACCCGACCGACATCGACGAGCGAGACTACTACACGCTGGCCTACGCCGAGAAGCCCGAGACGCGCGTCAAGCAGGCGACCGACGCCTTCCTCGAAGCGGCCGACGAGAGCGGTGTCGTGACCGACGGCGGCGAGCAGTCTATCGGTGAACTGGCGAGACAGGAACGCTCTGAAGCCGTTCTCTGCGGCGACGAGGTGAAGCATGACTGAGGAACCGAGCGAGACGGACCCACAGACGGCAATCGACTCCGTCGCCGGGAACCGAGACGACCGCGTGTACGAGTACAGTGCTGGCGACGAGCAGGAGGGTATTCCCTTCGTCGGAGCCGGGCCCGGCAACCCTCGGCTGCTGACCGTCGCTGGCCGGGAACTCCTAGCCGACGCCGACCTCGTGGTCCACGCCGGATCGCTCGTCAACAGCGAACTGCTGGAGGAGTACTGCGAGGACGCCGAAACGGTATCCTCCATCGGCAAGGACCTCGAAGAGCTGATTCCGCTGATGCGGGACGCCTACGAGGCCGGCGACACCGTTGTCCGCCTTCACAGCGGCGACCCCGCCATCTACGGCGCGGCCTTGGAGCAGATGGACGCGCTCGAACACGAGGGCGTCCCGACCTACATCGTCCCCGGCGTCACCTCCGCCTTCGCCGCCAGCGCAACGATGCGAACGCAGCTGACGCTGAACGAGGTCGCCAACCACGTCGCCTTCACCCGCCCGCAGGGCAAGACACTGGACGAGGACGAGGACCACATCTCCGAGTTCGTCGGCATGGGTGACGTGACGACCTGTATCTATCTGGGCACCCACGCCGTCAGCGAGACGATGGACCGGCTGCTCGAAGACGGCCACGACCCCGAAACCCCGGTAGCGGCCATCTATCACGCGTCCTGGCCCGACGAGGATGTCATCGAGGGGACGATAGCTACCATCGGTGAGAAGCTGGAGGATGCGGGCTATCGCGCTTCCGCGATGGTTGTCATCGGTGACGCTGTCGGCGGCGAGGACTACGAGCGGTCGTTCCTCTACGGCGACTGGGCGAATCGTGGGAGCGACGCGGATTCACAGGAGGCTGATGACTGATGAGCACTGACACAGACGACGAGTCCGGTTCGCATGGTTGCAAAGCACCCGATTCAGACGGTGAAGTAGCCGACGACCTCGCCATCGTGGCCTTCGGGCGGAAGATGGACACGGCCGAGGACATCGTCGACGGCATTGGCGACCGTTACGAATCCATCGACATCCTCGAATACCACGGCGACGTGTTCGAGGAGTACTGGGGCGAGTACGACTGTTTCATCGGGCTGATGGCGAGCGGTATCGCGATGCGCAAGACCGCCCACCTGCTCGACGACAAGTGGGACGACCCAGCCATCTGTGTCGTCGACGAGGAACTCACGTGGGCCATCCCCATCACCGGCGGCCACCACGGTGCGAATCAGGTCGCCGACGACCTCGCAAGCATGGGCGCGGTGCCGGCGATGACGACCGCGAGCGAGGCCGCCGACAAGCAGGGCGTCGAGAAGCAAGCCAAGGCGCTGGACGCTCACGTCGTCAACGGCGACTCGACGGTCGCGACGAACCTCGCCGTGCTGGACGACGAACTCGGTCCTATCGAGCGCCTTGACGGACCAAAGGCCGTGCTGGTCGACGATGACGTGACGGTGCTCAAACGCAACAAAGACGAAGGCGTCGTGCTCGGGTGTGGCAGCGTCGCCGGAGCGGATGTCGAGCAGTTCCACGCGGCCTGGGAGCAGGCACTCGACGAGGCTGACCTCGACCGCGACGACGTGGAGTTCATCGCGACGGGTACCCGGAAGGCCGACGAGGAAGGGATGCTCGCCGCCGCCGAAGAGTGGGGACTGGGCGTCATCGCCTTCGAGAAGGAGACCTTGGAGGAGTTCGAGGGACCGACCCCCTCGCGGTCGAAGGAACTCATCGGCTGGCCGGGCATCGCCGAGGCGTCAGCTATCGCCGCCGGCAGCGAGCATGACCTGCTGGCTGAGAAGAGCCGCTACGCTGAGGCCGTGACCGTTGCTATCGGGCGCTAACCTCGCTTTCTGCAGAAATTGGGTTTTCGTCTCGTCTTTTCGTCACCGAGCAGCTACTGGTCTATCTCTGGCAGCCATCCTACAACTGTCCCGGGTTCCTGTCACTGTACAACTCTAAACTTATTTATTATGTGCGCCTGTGATGACAAATGACGCATGACAACACTACTCGAAGACCAGGTGGCGGTCGTTACGGGCGGCGCAAGCGGGTTCGGCCGGGCCATCTGCCGGCGGTACGCGGAGCACGGCGCAGACGTTATTGTTGCGGACCGACAGCAGGACCCTCGCGAGGGCGGCGAACCGACCCACGAACTGGTCGAAGCCGAGACCGACCGGACGGCGCATTTCGTCGAGTGTGACGTAACCAACCCCGACGATCTGGAGGTGGCCGTCGCCGCGGCCGAGGAACTAGGCGGTATCGACATCATGGTCAACAATGCCGGCATTTCCGAGATAGCGGACTTCTACGAGACCACGGAGGAGGACTACGACCGTCTGATGGACGTGAACACCAAGGGCGTGTTTTTCGGTGCGCAGGTCGCGACTGAGGCGATGCGGGAGAACGGCGGCGGCACCGTCATCAATATGTCTAGCTCCGGCGGCATCCGCGGGACCGGCTTGTTGGTCAACTACTGCACTTCGAAAGGCGCAGTCCGCCTGTTCACTTACGCGCTTGCGGACCGCCTGAGCAACTACGATATCCGGGTCAACGCCATCCATCCGGGCTACAGCAAGACCCAGATGTTCGAGGACGAGCGCATTGACGACACGACCAAGATGATGCTGAAAGAACTCATTCCCTCGGGCCGCTTCGGCGAACCCGAGGAGATTGCCGACGTGGCGACGTTCCTCGCCAGCGATATGGCCTCCTACGTCAACGGTGAGAGCGTTGTAGTCGATGGGGGACTGACGAACACCTGACCGAAGCAGCTATTGCACTGTTTGCGGTGTGATTCGCAGATGCGAGGACGGTTGAACAGCCACTGCTGTCGACTCCTTCCCGAACTCGAATACAACCAAACTATCCCCTCCCAACACCTGCGCTTGGACTAGTACAAGCACAATTGTTTTATGCGAAAGCGGCGTTGTACTCACCATGCGCCACAGTATCGAGATTCGACCGGCGGTTCTCGGAGACCGAGGATGAGCAGCGACGGACGCCAGTCGACAGCGGCCGCGGCCGAGGCGACGCGTCCAGCCGACTACGGGACACTGTACGTGGTCGGCATCGGGCCGGGCCTCCCCCACGACATGACTCAGCGGGCAAAAGACGTCATCCAGACCGCTGATTGCATCATCGCCTCGAACCTCTATCAGGAGTTCCTCCGGAAGGACGGCACGCTCCCGCCTCAGTCGGCTGAACTCGACGGCGAAACCGATGACGGCGAAATCGCTGGCGAAGAAGGGGCCGTACTGGAGCGACCCGACGGCAGCCGGCAGACACTTATCCGGTCGTCGATGGGCAAGCAGGTCGAACTCGCCCGCGAGGCATTCGAGCGGGTTCGCGCCGGTGAGGACATCGCCCACGTCTCCGGCGGCGACCCGAACGTCTACGGGAAGTCCGACCTGTTGTTTACGATGGCCGACGCCGACGACGCCGACGATGTCCCCATCGAGATTGTTCCCGGCGTGACCGCGGCGCTGTCGGGGGCGGCGAACCTCGGCGCGCCGCTATCGAACGATTTCTGTACGATTTCGCTGTCGGACAAGTGGCGCGGCTGGGACGAAATCGAGGAGAAGCTCCGGGCGGCCGCAATCAGCGGCTTCGTCGTCGTCCTCTACAACTGCTGGCGCGACTATGAGCGGGCCGTCGATGTTCTCCGCGAAGAACGGGCCGACGACGTGCCCGCCGCTATCGTCAACGACTCCGGCCGCGGCGAGGCCGGGCGAAATCTCGACGACGAGACGGAGACCATCACCACGCTCGGCGACCTGTCCGAGCACGACGACAAGGTCGGCGGCATGGGCTCGTCCATCGTCGTCGGCACCCACGAGACCGAAGTCTGGCGCAACGACTACCAGGAGTTCCTCGTCACCCCGCGCGGCGGGCGTGACGTCGACGATTTCTAACAATGAGTACTGACAACACCACTGACGCAAGTACCGAGACAGAATCGAAGTGCGGCGCAAGCGAGGCGCGTAGCGCCTCGGAGACAGAGAGCAAGGCGGAGACAGAGACCGATACCGCCTCCAAGTGCGGCGCAAGCTCGGCGAGTTCATCGACGGAGACAACGCCGGACACAGGCGACGACAGCGCCTCGAAGTGTGGCGCGTCATCATCGTCCGAATCGTCGTCCTCGTCCAGCAGTAGTTCCTGCGGCGCGTCCTCGTCCAGTGAGTCGGACGAAGAGGAAGAAGTCGGTGCGACCGTTGACGACTTCGACGCGGAACCGGGCCAGCTCATCGCTGTCGGCCTCGGTCCTGGGCAGCCGGAAGGGATGACCGCCCGCGCCCGCTCCGCGCTACTGGACGCCGAACACATCGTGGGCTACACGACCTACGTCGAACTGCTCCCCGACGAAATCACCGACGGAGCCGACGACATCTACAACACGCCGATGTGCGGCGAGGTGTCCCGGACCGAGGAAGCCATCGACCGTGCGCTTGCGGGCAACGACGTGGCCATCATCGGCAGCGGCGACCCGAACGTGTACGCGCTGGCCGGCCTCGCACTGGAGATCATCGAATCCAAGGGCGCGACGGCGACGATGCTCGACTTCGACGTGGTTCCGGGCGTCCCGGCCGCCCAGTCCTGTGCGGCCCGCGTCGGCGCGCCGCTGGTCAACGACACCGTCTCCATCTCGCTGTCGGACCACCTCACCGATATGCCGACCATCGAGTCGCGACTCCACGCCGTCGCCAAGGAGGGCTTCACCATCACCATCTACAACCCGTGGAGCCGCAAGCGCCGGGACAACTACGAGAAGTGCTGTGAGATCCTGCTGGAACACCGTGACCCCGAGACGCCGGTCGGTGTTGTCCACGCCGCCGGCCGCGAGGACGAACAAGTCGAAATCATGGAACTCGGCGAACTGCCCGAACTCGGGGAAACCGACCTCGTCGACATGACCACCACACTGCTCGTGGGCAACGAGGACACCTACGTCTGGGACGACCGGATGGTGACCCCGCGGGGCTACGAGACTAAGTACGACTACTAATGTACCGAATCACTATCGACCGCGACGCCTGCGACGGGGTCTTCGCCTGCCTCGTCCGCGATGACCGCTTCGTTGAGGACAGCGAGGGCCTGGCGGCCATCGAGACGGACGATCAGGCGGCGATCGAAGCCACCTTCGACGACGACCGGCGGGACGACGCCGAGCAGGCCGCCGCGGCCTGTCCGCTGGACGCGATTCACGTGGAATCTGTCGAGGAGGACGCTGGAGCCGTTGACGTACCGGCCACCGACCGCGAGGAGGTCCAGCCATGAGCGTCGAAACCGGTGCACCGAACGATATGCTCGCAGCGCACCCCGAAACGGCGTACTTCTGGGGCCGGGTTGCCGGCGACGGCGAGTGTGAGGACGGCTGTATCACTGTTCGGACGAACGACGAGACGGCCGCCCGGCGGCTTGCCTCCATCGCCGGTGCGGAGCGGGCCGACCGCCGCATTGTCGAGCGTGCGTATGCCCACGACACTTCGATTACCCGGCAGGAGGAGGAGTTCACGGTGCAGGTCGTCGGCGGGCTCGCCGACCGCGCCAGCGCCGCACTTGGGCTCCCGTTTGACGGCGATTCGGGCGGCTACCGCTTCGACGCGCTGGCTGACTACGACCGCCCGCTCCTCCGCGGCCTGCTTGAAGGCTGTGGCACGGTGTGTTTCAAGTCCGATGACGAGGCGGTCGGTATCTCCTTTGTCCATGAGGACGAACGACTCCTCCGGACGATCCAGACGCTGCTCGACCGCTGTCCGGTGGATGCGCCGTATGACGACCTCTCGGAGACGTCGTCGGGCTACTGGTTCGGCGTGGACGACGATGCGGCACCTGCTCTCGGTGACTGGCTGTACGAGGGCAGCGAGGAGACGGGGCTGTTTGCACCGAGTCGGCGGCGCAAGCTCCGGAAAAGCATCGAACGAGTCCGATGAGCGAAGCTATCTCCGCACCCGAGACGCTGGACGACGAAGCAGTGCTGCTTGCTGGTCATGGTTCCCGGCGCGAGAAGTCGAACGAACAGGTCCGCGACCTTGCGGTCGAACTGGAGGGCCGACTCGGCATCCCGGTCGACGCGGCCTTTCTCGAACTGGCCGAACCGGCCATCGACGAGGCCATCGCGGGGCTGGCCAGAGCCGTCTCGGAGGTGTCGGTGGTCCACCTCTCCCTGTTTGCCGCCAGTCACGTGAAAAACGACGTGCCGCTGGCCGTCGAACAGGCACGTGAGGCCCACCCTGAACTGACCATCAACAACGGCGCACATCTCGGTGTCCACCCGGCCCTGCTGGACCTGCTGGATGACCGCGCGGCGGCCGTTGAGGCCGAACTCGGCGTCGACCGCGAGGAAGACGACGTGGCCGCCGTCGTCTGCGCCCGTGGCTCCAGCGACCCAGACGCCAACGCCGACGTACACAAGCTCGCCCGGCTGCTGTACGAGGGCCGCGAGTTCTCGCGGGTCGAGGCGTCGTTCATCGGCGTTACCGAGCCGTTGCTCGATGACACGCTACACGACATCGCCAAGACACGGCCCGACGCGGTCGTCGTCATCCCGTACATGCTCGGTGACGGCGTGCTGACCGGCCGCATCAAGGACGGCGCACGCGAGTTCGACGAGGAGTACCCCTACGTCGACGCCGCACCGGGCGAACCGCTCGGAACGGATACCCGCTTGCTGGATGTGCTGGGTGACCGCTGGCAGGAAGCAAGAACGGGGAGCGTCGAGATGTCCTGTGACACCTGCAAGTACAAGGTGGAACTCGACGGCTACGAGGAGGATCAGGGCGGCGCTCGCGCGATGCTCCGGGCGCTGACCCATCAGGCCGAACACGCCGACCGCGAGAACGTCGACGATGACCCTCACGTCCACGACGCCCCGGAGAAACACGTCGCCGTCTGTACGAACCAGACCTGCGCTCAGGACGGCGCGCCGGCAGTCCTCGAACGGCTGCGCCAGGCCGCCCGCGACAGCGACCAGTGCGACGCCCGCATCACGCGGTCGTCGTGTCTCGGTCGCTGTGGCGAGGGGCCGATGGTCGCCGTCTACCCCGACGGCGTCTGGTACGGCGGCGTCGAAGACGAGGACGCCGCCGAGATTGTCTCCTCACATCTGGACCGCGACCGCATTGTAAGCGAACTCGTCGACCAGACGCTTTGAAAGTACACACCCGATTCAAGACACACATGAGCTGCTACGAAATCGAGGCCCTCCGACTGGGTCTCATGAACGTTCTCGGCACCGAAGACGACCACGCGCGCCAGCACGCGGAACAGGAGCTGGAGGGCCACATGACCGGCCCGATAAAGGCCCTTGCGGGCGCGAAGACGCTCGCCGCTATCGAGCGCCACCTCGACGCCGCGCTCGTGGATCTCGAAGAAGAGATCGCCGCAACCCCCGAAGACGACCCCGAGTACGACTACCTCCGGGGCCGACTCGTCGCTGTCCGCGACGCTGAGCGGGCGGTGTCGCGCATCACCATGCAGGGCGAGGATGTCCTCGCTGGGCTCGGTGAGGCCCACGACGTGCTTCACGAGGCTTTCCCGATCGATGAGTAGCCAGCGCGCCCCGACTGCAGATCTCGGGGACGTAGCACCGGCCCGTTCGCGCCATCAGGGCCGCCGCTCGGCGGTCACGCTGACCAATGGCCTCGCAGTCGTCGGCACCGCCGACGGGGGCCTGCAGGTGTTCGACGTGTCGGCAGACTCCAGCCCGCCACACCGGCGCTGGCAGTACGATACGGATGGCGAACCAAGCGTCGTCGCGGCGGTACCCTTCGACGACGGCGTCGTCGTTGGCGAACGCAGCGTCCGCGGCGAGATCCGCTGTCACGATGCCGATGGCGACCTGCGATGGCAGTACGAAACCCGGACAGACCTGGGTGACCCACAGCAGGACACACGGTTTCTGCTTCCCTTCGTCGCCAGCCTCGCCACTGACGGTGACCGTCTCTACGCCGCTGCCAGACGGTACGAACGCCGAACCGACGATGACGGGAATGATCTCCGCCACTTCGAGAGCCTCGTCTATGCCTTTGCACCCGACGGCACTGTCGACTGGACCTACCAGACCGACGGTTCCCCCATCTCGATCGACGCCGACGGGAACCGCGTTGCTGTCGCGTACAACCGATGTCCCGGCGACCACCAGCACGGCCTCGTCGTTCTTGACGCCGACGACGGCGACCCGCGCTGGATGTGGGACCCCGGGACCGACGGCCAGCGCCGCGTCGGCGACGTTGCGCTGCTGGCTGACGGCGCTGTCGTCTCCAGTCACGGCGATTACCGCGGCTACCGGCTCGACAGCGGCGGCCGAGAGTGCTGGCGTGTTCCACTGGCGACGCCGACCGACGTGGCCGGTGACACCGTCTACGCGTACCCGAACCACGTCCACGCGACGGACGACGGCGCGGTGTTCGTCACCGGCAACACGTATCCAGAGGACGGTCGTGAGACCGACGCCCGTCACCCGGACGAGCACACCGCCGTTGGTGTCTCACCGGACGGTGACCGCCGCTGGGACGCGCCCGTGGGCGGCTTCGCCAGCGGGCTGGGCACCGACGGCTCGTTGCTGGCTGTTCCCGGCGCGCAGAACTTCCGGGACCGCGATGCCGACGACCACGCGCTTCGACTGTTCGATGTCGTTGACGGTCCCGTCGACACGTTGGATACGGATGGCGTCGTGACGGCGGCCGCAGTCTCTAACGGGACCGCTGTTGCTGTCGAGGAACCGGTCGTCTACCACGATGAGGGTCATGAGCGTGGTGCGTACCGGTTGCATCGAATCGAGACATCCGTCGCTGATGCGTCGACGTAGCGACTTGTACTCTAACGGCACTCCAGACGACTTTTTGCTCAGATGTCCTGTCCCCGGTTTGGCTCCGATTACTGTGTTATGTGGTGTCAAACTAACCGTTCGATAGTCGTAGCATTTCGGTATGGGTGCCCAGTATGGCCGATAATACAGACCCGGATCACGAGGAGGCACAGCCGGCAGCGGACGCCAAAGCTGACGACGACAGCACCGTCGACGACCGCCCAACCGAGCGCGAACGAGAGTTCGCGCAGATGCAGCGACGGCTCAACGAGCGGGAGATGGGCCTTGACCAGCGGAGCGCGGAACTCGACCGGCGCGAAGAGAAGATTGATACCCATGAGGCGGAGCTGGACCGACGAGAGGCGGAACTGGACGAGCGGGAGTACCGGCTCGATGAACGCGAAGCCACTCTCAACGACCGCGAGACCGACCTCGACGAGCGCGAGGCTGAACTGACGGAGTACGATGCGCAGTTGTCCGAACGTGCCACGGAACTCGACGAGCACGAGGAGACGCTAAACACCTACCTTTCGGGGCAGATGGCGGATGTGGAAGCGTCGATTACGGAGACGATGCACGATGCACTGGACCGGTACGAGGCGGACCGGTCAGCTGGTCGGTTCGGCCCGACCGGCACGATGCTCGTCGGGCTAGCCGGCGTGGCGCTCGTCGTCGCCGGCATCGGGTTCGGCGCGCTGGCATCGGCCGGCACGGCCCCGTTCAGCGTCGGCGGGACGACAGCGAACCTCGTTCTCGCCGCTGTTATCGGTATTGTTGGGCTGGCGCTGAATCTCGGAACAGTTGCCGGAAAAATCTGAATCGCGTCGTCAGTCTGCCGTCGCGGAATAGTCTAGGTCGTCCACAGCGGCGGTGTCGTTCTCGCCGAGCCAGGAGTGCACACCAGCGATGGTGGCCCACAGCACTAGCTGACCGAACACGACTGTCCAGCGGTAGGCCGCGACGAGCGCGGCAGGTACGTCACCATGGACCGGGTTTGCCGGTGCGAGCGCGACTGGAACCGCGAGCAGTGCGAGCGGCAGCGCCATGGCTCCCAATCGAACGGCGGTATGGTGGCGCGCCGTCCGCTGATACGCGAGTCCGGCGAGCACTGCGACCAGCGCACCCAGTGCCATCAGGCCGGCGTACCAGGCGAGGCGTGTCTCTGTCCCGAGCGCCTGTTCGACGCCCGGTGGCTGTGGCGGCAAGACGAGCCACGGCGCGCCGGAGACGGTGAGAAAGCCGGCTCCCGCAAGCGCCAGTCGCTTTGTCGCCCCCGAACCGGGGATCGCGGGTTCGAGGAAGAAGTACGCCATTCCGAAGGCTGCAACGCCGAACAGCAGGCCCCAGAGGACGCCGCCGCCGATGCTCGCGACGGTCGTCGTGAGTTCGGAGACGACGGGGCCGCCCCCGCCGTGGCTGTGTTCGAACGTCTCCAGCCCGGCGGTGAAGGCGTTCCCGACCGTTGCGACGAACAGGCCGTAGACCAGCCCACCTGCCACGCCGGCCATCGCGCCGCGTTCGAGGTAGTCAGTCGCCATCAGTGGCAGGTGATGCCGGCGCTGTGTCGGAAGTTGTGTAGTGAGTCGTGCAACATTGGGTCTTGCACGAACAGCAGCGTGAAGCCGAGCGCCGCCACCAGCGCGACGGCGATGGCGATCTGTGGGCCAGTCAGTGACGCCTTTGCGCGTTCGATACGGTCGTACACGCTATCCGTTGCGTGTTTGGTATCAGTGTCATCCTGCATTGAAATCTCGTTTGTATTAAGAACAAGTAAGATTGTAAAACTTCCGCCTGATACAGCGCCGATCAAGAGCTACTGGTCGCCGGCGACGGCATTGACGCGCTCGGCGGTCAACGCGTCCAATGAGACAACTGACGCGTCCGTTTCCTCTGCAACAAGGTCGAGCAATCCAGCGCGCCCCGCGTCGCCAGCATTCACCACAACGGTCCGGTTGGCTTCCTCACCGAGCGTTCGCGCCGCGGTTCTGGTCGCCGCGACCGGACTCCCGTCGGCGGTGTTCGCCCGGCCGTCAGTCACGACAACGACGACGCCGGCGTCCGGGTCCGCCCGGTCGAGTACCTCGCAGGCGGCCGTCAGCCCATCCGGCAGCGGCGTCCGGTCGCCGGTCGGGAGGTCCTTCAGGTGCCGGGCCGCCAGCGAGACACTGTCGGTCGGCGGGAGGACCACGTCCGCGCCCTCGCCAGCGAAGGTGACGAACGCGACCTGATCGCGGGCCTGATAGGCGTCTTTCAGTAGTTCCAGCACGGTACCCTTCGCGGCTTTCATTGCTGGGCGCATTGACGCGCTCGCGTCGACGGCAAACACGACCAGCGTTTCGGCGTCGCCTGCGCGAACGGACTTCCGGAGATCTCGTGACTCGACGCGACCACTCCCACGGCTGGCCGCCGCTCGGACCGACGCCGCGGCGTCGACCTCGTCGTCGCGGCCGGCGCGCTCGGTGCGGACCGTTGCGCCGCGTTTCGTTCCCGTTGCGCTCGCACGGCCGCTCGCGCTCCCGCCGTCCGTGTCGACCGACGGGGCGTCCACGTCGGGTGCGCCGCTGTCGCCGACTGCGGCACGGGACTGGCCCGGCAGCAGCGGGGTCGCGTTTTCGGGGTCGGACTCCCCCTGCTCGTCACCATCGTCCCCTGCCTCTCCCTCGCCGTCGCTGGCTTCAGACTCCTGCTGCTCGCCGTCGCTGTCGGCTGAAGCGGGCGTCGGCTGCTGGCCGCGCTCGTCTGACTCGCTGTCGCCGTCCTCAGTGGATTGCTCCTCGTCGTCTGGCTGCTGTTCCTGTTGTTCGTTCTCATCTCCATTGCCCGCAGAATCATTCCCGTCATCTGCCGGTTCGCCGCCGGCCGCTTCTTCCTCGTCGTCCGCGTCGCCTTCCTCACCACCGTGCTCTCCGTCTTCGGCGGACTCCTCCTCAGATTCGCCTTCCTCGTCCTCGAAGTGATCGTCGAGCACGTCGTCCACGTCCGGTGCGTCCTCAAAGGGCCGAGAGGTGAGCCGGTGGGGGAGTGCGAACTCGGCGGCGCGTTCGATATCCGATTCCAGGACTGTCGTTCGCCCGTCCAGCGCGGCAAACGTCCGGGCTGCCCGCGCTGTGGCGATGTCGCCGCGATGGCCGTCGAGACCTGCGTCTCGGCAGAGTTCGGCGATCTGTTTTCGGAACTCGCGGGCAAGGTCGACCTCTGGGAGCAGGTCGCGGGCGGTCCGCAGCCGCTCGCCCGGACTGCGGTCGGGTTCGGTCCGTGTCTCCTCGTCGCCGTCTTCCCCGAGCGCTTGGTCGATGATGGCGACGCGGTCGTCTATGTCTTCGCAGGCGCTGACCTCGGTCTGGAGGGCGAAACGGTCCCGCAACTGCGGACGGAGGTCGCCCTCCTCGGGGTTCATCGTCCCGACGAGCGTGAACTCGGCGGGGTGGGTGACGGTGACGCCGTCGCGCTCGACCCGGTTCTGGCCGCTTGCGGCCGCGTCGAGCAGCACGTCCACGAGGTGGTCGTCCAGCAGGTTTACCTCGTCGACGTAGAGGATGCCGCGGTTCGCGCGGGCGAGCAGGCCGGGGTCGAACTCGTGGTCGCCGTCGAGCGCGTCGGCCACCGACAGCGTCCCCACGACCCGGTCCCGGGTCGCGCCGAGTGGAAGCGTCACCAGCGGAACCGGCCGCGTCTCGACAGGTGGGTCCGTACGCGCTCGACAGTCTTCGCATTGCTCGTCAGGGCGGTCGGGCGGACAGCCGTAGGGACAGTCCGCGACCGCGCGTTGCTCGGGCAGCAGATCGGCGAGCGCGCGCACCGCTGTCGACTTCGCCGTTCCCTTCTCGCCGCGGACCAGCAAGCCGTCCAGGTCGTCGTCCGTCGCGACGGCCAGCAGGCCGTCCTTGAGGTCGCGCTGGCCGACGACGGCCGCGAACGTCGGTCCCTGCGAAGCTTTTTTGCCCGCGCCGAATACAACCATACTTGTATTAGTGCAAACGGAGATTTAATAACGTTATGCCACAGCTAGGACTCTACACCGCGACGGAGAACGAACTCGGGGCCGTCCAACGGGCTGCGGGCGAGGTCGACGCCGACCTCGTCGTGCGCTCGGAGAGCGACCTCGACGACGAGCCAGCGGTCGAGGCGTTCGTCGATGAACTGACCGACGCCGACGCCGTCATCCTCTGGCTCCACGGGGCCGAGGACAGCATGCCCGGCTACGACCTCGCCGTCGAGCGGCTGCGCGAGGCCGGCGTCCCGCTCGTGGTGAAAGCGACGGGTGACGCCTTCGCCTTCGAGGACACATCGGTCCCCGATGAGCACCGAGAGACCGTCTACGACTACCTCGACAAGGGCGGGGCGAGCAACGTCGCCAACTGTGTTCGCTACCTCGTCGCGCAGTACGGCGACGCCGACCCCTCGTACGACGACCCGGTGACACTCCCGACAGAAGGGGTGTATCACCCCGACCACCCCGGCGCGAGCATCGAGGACCTGCGGGCGACGTTCGACCCGGCGAAACCGACGGTCGCCGTCTGGTTCTATGAGTCACACTGGACCCACGAGAACACCCGGTACGTCGACGCGCAGGTCCGCGCCATCGAGGCCCAAGGCGCGAACGCGCTCCCGATTTTCTGTGAGCCAGCAACCGACGCCGAGGGCCAGTGGAACGCCGAGCAGGTCACAGAGGAGTGGTTGCTGGATGACGATGGCTCGCCCCTTGTCGACGCCGTCTGCTCGTCGTTCATGTTCTCGCTGTCGATGGACGAACGTGGCCGCAGCGCCGACGACGAGGGCCAGAGCGCACAGGACGTGTTCCTCGACAAACTCGGCGTCCCGGTCATCCAGACCGTGACGACGATGCGCTCGCGCTCGCGCTACGACAGCAGCGACACGGGCGTGATGGGCTTCGAGCTCGCGCTCTCGGTCGCACTCCCGGAGTTCGACGGCAACGTCATCACACACCCCATCTCGGGCAAGGAGCGGACCGACGACGACGCCGATATCGGGAGCGCGCCGAAACAACACTTCCCCATCGACGACCGTATCGACCACGTCGCACGGTTGGCGGTCAACTGGGCCGAATTGCGCCACACCCCGAACGATGAGAAAAACGTGACCGTCGTGCTGCACAACTACCCGCCCAGCGACGACGGTATCGGCACGGCGTTCGGGCTGGACTCGCCAGAGAGCACAGTGAATCTGCTGGAGGAACTGGACGCTCGTGGATATGACCTCGGTGACACGATGCCCGATAGCGGCCAGTCGCTGGTCGAGCGCTTGACCGCACAGCTCACCCTCGACGACCGCTGGGTCGCTCCGGAGGATGTCCGTAAGCTGAGCGTCGACACCGTCTCGCCGACTCAGTACGGCGAGTGGTTCGAGACGCTTGATGAAGACTTCCGCGAGAACGTCGTCGAGGAGTGGGGCGACCCACCGGACCGCCCGTTCGCGATTCCCGGCGTGGAGTTCGGCAACGTCCTCGTCACTGTCCAGCCCCCGCGCGGGTTCGGCATGGACCCGTCGAAGGTGTACCACGACTCGGACCTCCAGCCGCCCCACGACTACGTCGCCTTCTACCGCTGGCTCCGCAACAGCTACGAGACGGATGCCGTCGTCCACCTCGGGACCCACGGCAGTCTGGAGTGGCTGCCCGGCAAGACCGTCGGGCTAGACGGCGAGAGCGCGCCGGACCAGCTCATCGACGACATTCCGAACGTCTACCCGTACATCGTCAACAACCCCGGCGAGGGAACGCAGGCGAAGCGCCGGTCCTACGCCGCCATCGTTGACTACCTGACGCCGGTAATGGCCAACGCCGGGACCTACGACGACCTCGCCGACTTGGAGGAACTGGCTGACCGCTACCGCGAGGCCGGCATGGAGGACGCCCGGACCGACGACGGCGAGCACCTCGCCGAGCAGATCCACCAGACTGTCGACGAACTGGACCTCGCCGTGGAACTCGGTATTGCTGGTGAGATCGACGAGAAAGCCGACGTGCGCGGCCCGGACGAAGCCGGGTCGACGCTGGCGGAGGGTGACGTGGACGGTGCGGAACTCGACATCGACGCCCTCGTCGAACGGGTCCACGAGTATCTCACCGATGTGAAAACGACCCAGATCCGGAAAGGCCTGCACACGATGGGTGAACCGCCCGCAGACGACCGACTGGTCGACTATCTGGTCGCACTCACGCGGCTCGAAAACCCCGGCGCGCCGTCGCTCCGTGAGAGCGTCGCGGGTGTCCTCGGCGTCGACTACGACAAGCTCCGGAACGCCCCCGGCGAGTACGACGAGGCGCTGGGGATGACCTACGCTGAGGCCGCCGACCACGTCCACGAGACGAGCAAGGACCTCGTCCGGACGCTGGCCGAGCACGACTTTGACGTGCCCGAGAGCGAACTCGAAGACAGCACCTCCGAGGTGAATATGAACCTCCTCGTGGTCGATATCGAACCGCTCGGCGATGCCCGCGTGCGGTCGGGCGCACACGAAGACCTCCGCGAGGCGCTGGCCTACATCTGCGACGAGGCGGCCCCGCGGGTGGCCGGCGCGGCCGACGAGATTCCCTGCACCGCCGACGCGCTGGCGGGCGAGTACGTCCCGCCCGGCGGCTCCGGCGCGCCGACCCGCGGCGGCGTCGATCTGCTTCCCACAGCCAGGAACTTCTACACGCTGGACCCGCGGAAGGTCCCGGCCAAGACGGCCTGGGACGTGGGTAGCGAGGTCGCTGATGGCGTTCTGGAGCGCCACGAAACGGACGAAGGCGAGTACCCCGAGGAAATCGGCGTCGTCGTCTGGGGCACGCCGACGGTCCGGACCCGCGGTGAGACCATCGCACAGGTGCTTGCACTGATGGGCGTCGAACCGGTCTGGTCCGACGCCGGCCGCGTCGAGGACGTGGAGCCGATTCCGCTGGACGAACTCGGACGCCCGCGAATCGACGTGACGACGCGCGTTTCCGGCCTGTTCCGTGATGCGTTCCCTGCGGCTGCAGGGGTCGTCCACGACGCCGTTGACGCCGTTGTCGACCTTGATGAACCCCACGAGATGAACTACGTGAAGAAACACGTCGAGGAGGAGACCGACGACCTCGTCGCCGACGGCATGGACGAGGGCGACGCCGAGAGCGCGGCGAAACACCGCGTCTTCACGACCCGACCCGGCGGCTACGGAGCCGGGACCAACAAGGCCGTCGACGAGGGCAACTGGGACGATCGCTCTGACCTCGCCGACGTGTACGTCCAGTGGGGCGGCTATGCGATGGGGTCGCGCGGCCGAGTGAGCGACGCCCACGACGCCTTCGAGCGCCGCCTCTCCTCCGTCGACGCGACGGTCAAAATCGAGGACACCGCCGAGCAAGATGAGTTCGACTCCTCGGACTGGTATGCATTCCATGGCGGCTTCATCTCCGCAGTCACGGAGATCGCCGGCGAAGAACCGAACTCCTACGTCGGGGACTCCTCGGACCCGGACAATGTCGACGTGTACACCAACGAGGAGAAAGTCCGGAAGGCGATGCGCGCCCGCGTGCTCAACCCCGCGTGGCTCGATTCGATGGAGGAACACGGCTACAAGGGCGCTGGCGACCTCTCGACGACGGTCGACGTGGTGCTCGGCTGGGACGCCACGACCGACGTGGTCAGCGACACCCTCTGGGAGGACGTGGCCGAGCGCTACGCTTTCGATGAGGACCGTCAGGACTGGCTCCGCGACGTGAACCCCTGGGCGCTGGACTCGATCACTGACACGCTACTCGAAGCTATCGACCGCGGGCTCTGGGACGCTGACGACGACACCCGGGATCGCCTGCGAGACCTGAATCTGGAAGTCGATGGTGACCTCGAAGCACGCAACAGCGGAGCGGAACGACCGGAGGTGTCCTCAGATGACGACTGATGGCGCGACGCCGGAGGCGTCGCGAGACGGAGGCGGTGAAACCGCCGACGCAGATGATGCGACAGACGGTGACGCGAACAGCGACGATGACTTTGAGGAGTACGCCGACCTCGGTGCGACCACCTCGAACGCAATGGACATCGCGGAGACGTCGATGGACCGCGTGCGCGAACTCGTCCCGGACGAGACGCTGGCCGACCGGATTCGCCAGAAGTCCGTCCATGCGACCGGCGACCCCGAGTTCCAGCACCTCGTTCGTTTCACCGGGGCGGACGACGACGAGCCGGTGCGGACCGGCGCGCAGGCGGTGCTGGACGAACAGCCTATCGTCACCGATATCACGATGGTCAAGGCCGGCATCACCGGCCGCGGCCACGACTGTCCAGTCAAGAAGGCCATCGGCAACGGCGCGGAACTAGCCGCCGAAACCGGGATGACCCGCACGGCCGCGTCGGTCCTCGAACTCGACAAACAGGGCGTCTACGACGGAGCCATCGCCGTCGTCGGGAACGCGCCGACCGCCGCGCTCGCACTCGCGGACTGCATCGAGGACGGCACGCGCCCGGCAGTGGTCGTTGCCACGCCTGTCGGCTTCGTCAAGGCGGCCGAGAGCCGGGAACGGCTCCGCGAGGTCGCCGCCGAGCACGGTGTCCCGACTATCACGAACGTCGGCCGCCGCGGCGGGAGCGGGCTGGCAGCCGGGTTGACGAACGAACTGGTGCATGTCGCCAGCGACGTGCGCGAGGGCGAGGTCTCTTTCGATGACTGAGGACGACTACGACCTCGACTCTGGCCCGGACCCGGCCGATATTGCGGCGAGAGCGCCCGAGGACCCTGACGCGGACGGGCCGGTCCATGCTGTCGGCATTGGCCCGGGGAACACTGACTTCCTGACGCCGCGCGGTGAGCAGGCGATCCGCGAGGCCGATGTCGTCGTCGGCTTCGAGACGGTGGTCGATTTCGTCGCCGACCGGACCGACGCGGACCTGCTGACCTGTGGCTACCGGGACGAACTCGACACCCTGGACGCTTTCGCCGAGCGCGTGGCCGACGGTGAGCGCGGGACTGCGGTCGCGATGGGTGACCCGAATCACTCGGGCTATCAGTTCGTGGGGAAGGTCCAGCGTGCTGTCGACTGTCCGGTTCGTATCGTGCCGGGCATTTCCTCGCTCCAGATCGCTGCCAGTCGGGCACGGACGCCGATGGAGGACACGACGTTTGTCACGCTACACAAGAGCGGTGACCTCTCATCCGATCTCGACCGGCTTCGGAGCGATGTCGGCGACCGACACCTGCTCGTGTTGCCGCGCCCGTTCGACCTGATGCCTGAGGACATCGCGGCCGAACTGTTGGATGCCGGCGGCGACCCCGAGCTACCGGCGCTGGTCTACGAGCGGCTCACCCACGACGATGAGGCCCAGACAGCGACGACGCTCGGCGACCTCGCAGAGGATGCCGGCGGTGACAGCAGAGAGGACACGCGGTTCTCGGACCTGTCCGTATTCGTCGTTCGGCGGGACTGAGATCTGCAATATTTGCCGCTCGTCTCCAGGACCGTCAACAATGAGTCGAGGTTTTCGGAGTGGAATCTGTGTGTCCTGTAGCCATCATATGTGAGCGGTCAAGCGCTGTTGGGACGGAAGAAAAGTGGCTACCCTACCCCTCGGTTTTTAACCCACGTTCGAGGTAGTCGAGGCCCGTCGACCAGTGTTTCGCGTTCGCTTCGGCATTCCCGGCTGGCGTTCCACCGTAGACCCAGTTGCCGTACTTCATCGATTGTGTGGTGGGTTTATGTGGCGGTCCGATCGCATGACCCGCATTTTCGAAGGCGAGGTGCTCGTATGGGAAGGACACGTCGCTGTCCTCCAGTCGGCGTATCGCACGTTCACTCAGCGCGGAGGACTGCCAGAGCTGGTCGTCTCTCCCGGACACTAACAGGAGCGGCGCGTCCGTCTGTTCGACCGCAATCGTAGCGTCCCTGATTGCTTCCTCGGACGCTTGGTCGACAGCAGCCTCGTAGAACTTTCGAATGACGACCCCAGACTCGTCACTCGTTGCTGTCTCGGTGGCTCTATCGGGTGCGGGGATGTACGGAACTGGTTCTCCATCGACGCTCCATGTCGATGTCTTGAAGTTTTCACCGACCATCACGAGGCTGCTCGGAGCGAGGGCGACGACTGCACCAACCCAGTCGAACCGCGCGCCCAGCAACAGTGCGGCTTCACCGCCTTTCGAGGTTCCCCACACGCCGACCGGTCCGTCGACGACGTTATCGCGCTGGCGAAGAACCGTGGCAGCGGTATCGAAATACTCCAGTGGAACCCCGGAATACGTCTCTGTCGGCGTGATATCGTCAGTCCCGTACCACTGGAGCGACAGGGTTACGTAGCCGTGTGAGGCGAGCAGCCGGGCCCAGTTTCGTAATGGCATCCCGCCGCTCCCGTGCAGCACCAGCACGCCCGGGTACGGTCCATCGCCAGCTGGTTCGTAGAGGAATCCCTTGCTGTCCGACGTGATACTCGACTCCGTTACCCCCTCGGCTTGCATCCGTCGCTGTAGCTTGTGGACCGTCTCTGTTGTGTCTGTCTCTGCGGTAATACGAACGGTCTTCTCGGCGCTGTCCCATCCCGTCCGGAACTCGCCGTCGGAGCCGTCGGGTTGCATCGACCAGCACCACCCCATCGGATCGACTCCATCGTAGTTCGCATCTTTTGGGGCCTGTTTGGATAGATCGACCACACCCTGCCCGTTGGCTTCGACCAGCATTTCGGAGGACCATTCGATTCCTTCTCCATCCTCCATCGTCGCGCGGACTGTCACCTCGCTCCCGGGCTCGGCACCGGTCACCCTGATCGACACCGATTCGTCTCGCAAATACTCGCCCGGGGCGTCGATGGAAAGGGGTGACTCCACTCCCTGTGACGTCGATGTGGCTGTCTGCTCGGGTTCGGTGCCAGATGGTGAGTCGCTACTGGATCCGAAGCTACAACCCGCTATTCCTGCTGTTCCAATGCTGAGTGTCGTCAGAACCTGCCGTCGGCTCAATTCGACGTCCTGCATCGTTCGCCCGGCGTATTATCAGTATAAATATGAAAAGGTGGCGATACTATATCCCCGAAGGCGGCCCTACCCTTCCAGATAAGGGATACATATGTCGTAGTTTCGACAGGACTCTCCCAGTAAGCGGCTGTCACGTTCGCCGGCCATCGCTGCCGCTGGCAACCACTTCACTTACCGTCGCATTCGTACCCGGCTAGTTCAACTGACCGCGGCCGATCCGGCCTGCCGTCGCCTGTACTCGTTGATCAACCGGAACGCGAGCACGTACCCGACGGCGGCGAACACGACGGCCAGAATGACGTTTCCTGTCCACAGTCGGACCAGCACGTCGCTCCCCATTGAGACAGAGACGCCGTCAAACGACAGGCCGGGTACCGGCCCCAGAATCTGGTTGCCGAGCCAGAAGCTCGACGCGTACACGCCCCACTTGACCGGCGGATTGAGTATCAGGACAGACGCAAACAGCGCGACCTTGCTGAGCTGTTTGAACAGGTACGCGAGGACGAGGAAGGCGAGAAAGCCGGTGCCAAGCGTCGGCAGTGCGGTGAGGAACACGCCGACGCTGAAGCTCACCGCAACCTCTCGCGGTGAGTGGTCTTCTATCAACGCAGCCACTAGCTTCTCTTTGACCTGGTCCCGCGTCTGCGCTACTCGTCGGCGAAGCATCTACGTGCCAGAACGTACCGTGGGTACAAATCGCTTCCTCTCGTCCGGTGCCCCTGGTCCTGTCGCTGCGACAGTCCTAATCGCCCTCGCCGTCGGTTGCCATCGGCCGGTTTGTCGCGGCCAGCGTCGCCTCGAAGGTCTGTGGTGTGCTCGTGTCGGCCATCGTCCGCGCTGTCTCGACGGCGGTCGCGACGGCCTCAGTGACGAGCGGGTGGTCATCTAGCGTGTCAGTGTAGGCGAGCCCGCCCCTATCGAGGTCGAGTTTGGCGGGGATCTGCGACTCGGTCGCGTCGGTTGGCGCAAGAAAGAGCGGCACGGCGACGGCGTGGTCGTGGGCGAGGTTGTACCTGACACATTCGACAGCGGGGTTCTGGAGCAGATAGCACGGTTCCACCTCGCCGAAGGCTGAGCGCTCGCGCAGGCGCTCGGCGTGGTACTCCGTCACCTGACGCTGATACGGCTTGCCGCTGGAGCCGAAGGCGACGAGCGCGACGGAGGAATCGGGGGCCTCCGGGACTGCCGCGGCGGCACGGTCACGGATCGCTTCGGTCAGTAGCGGGCTGCGACCGACTGGTTCACAGTAGTGTGTTTCGGCGTCAATTTCGTCGAGTGCCGCCGGCACGTCAGTCACCGTGGTGTGGTCGTGCGCGACGGTCATCGGCAGCGCGAATACGCGGTCGGCGTCGATGGCTACCAGTTCGTCGCGTAACTCCCGACGAGGTTCGTGGTCGTAGGTCAGCACCGTTACGTCGGTTGCTACGCCGCGCTCGCGCAGACGGCGAGCGTGTGTTTCGTAGGGCGTAGCGCGTGACGTGTCCCGACCGATGAGCAGGAGTGTGTCGTGTGGCATTGGTAGCTCCCAACGCTAAAACAACTCAACTTGTTTTAGCGAAAGTTGGCTTGCCTGAACGTTGGCAGGAACCCACTAATACCTTTGGGTACCCCGTCGTATCGGCTATCGACGACCGTCTGTTCAGCACACTGAAAAGCGGATCATACCGACGCTTGGCTGCAATCCCGGTCGCCTCGCGCCGGTCGATGCGTGTCGGCCTCGGGGCGGCCACTTGCGGCGGGTTCGCTCTAATTATTCCCGGCGTTGCCCTGACCGACGCAGCTGTGATGCACATTCTCGGATCAATGCTGCGGTAGTACTCGATTCTCTTTGAACAGTTCGCGACAGCCCACTTTCGAGTGGAGTAACGACAAAAACGAGAGGGCGGATCTACAGTTCGCTGTCGGGAACGACCACGACCTTCCCGAAGCCCTCGCGGTCCTCGATTATTTCGTGTGCCCGGGCGATCTCGCTCATCGGCAGCGTCTCGCGGACTCGCGGCTCCATCTCACCCTGCCAGACCAGATCCAGCACTTCGTCAGCCTGCCCCGGGGTGGCCATCGTCGAGCCGATGACCTGCAACTGGTTCCAGAAGATGCGGTTGATGTCCGTCTCCGGGTTGCCGCCGGTCGTCGCCCCGCAGGTGACGACCCGGCCGCCCTTGACGAGGCTCTTGAGCGAGTCCTGCCAGGTCTGTGCGCCGATGTGGTCGACGACCATGTCGACGCCGCGGCCGTCAGTCAGGTCCCGGATCTCGCCCGCGAAGTCCGTCTCCTCGTAGTTGATCGTGTGGTCCGCACCCAGTTCCTCCGCGTAGTCGAGCTTTTCTTGGCTGCTGGCGGTGGCGAACACCTCAGCGCCGGCGTGGTCGGCGATCTGGACGGCGGCGTGGCCTACACCACCGGATGCCCCGAGGACGAGGACGGACTCGCCGGCCTTCAGGTCGCCACGGTCGCGCAGCATCCGCCAGGCGGTCTGGAACACCAGCGGCGACGCGGCGGCTGTCTCCCAGTCGACGCCCTCCGGGACCGGTGTGAGGTTCTCCGCCGGCACGGCGGCGTACTCGCTGTGGACGCCCCGGACGTGTTCGCCGATGATGTGGTAGTCCGGCGCGAGTGTCGGGTCGCCCTTTCGACTGAACTCGTCGCCACCGCCGCTTTTACCGGCGAGGACGGCCACCCGGTCGCCCGGTTCGAACCGCGAGACACCGTCGCCGACCTCGTCGACAACACCCGCGGCGTCACTACCCGGAATGTGTGGCATATCGAGGTCGATGCCGGGGAGCCCGCGCCGCGTCCAGATATCGAGGTGATTTAGCGCGGCCGCCTTTACGTCGATGACCACCTCGTCGCGGTCCGGTTCGGGATCGGGAAACTCGCCATACTCGAGTACATCACGGTCGCCGTGACTGTCGAACTGAACGGCTTGCATCGTTATCACTTCCCGTGGCTTGGTTATAAACGCCAGCCTCCCGGACTATACTGGTCATGATTGCACCACTGTGCCTACTTACTCTGTGTATGGCTGTTCTGTACCATCGCTACTCACAGACAACCTATCCTCATAATATGCGGAATATTTCTATTCACCGCGACTAAGATGCCACCCGTACTTTATGTGTCGAGATGCCCGGAATATGATTTGAGAATAGAGAAAATACATCTAAAAGAGCGGAGAAATCGTCCATCTGGCTGTACTTTCCGAAATTACAGAACTACATTTGGGTGTTGTGTGTTACTATTCACCATTGCTGGCTTGATGAGGAGCATACTTACCGCTTGAATCCGTTCTCTATGCCACCAATGGCACACACTTCAAACACACCCATCGGCCGCTCTCAGGTCGCTCCGACACGCGACTGCGTGGGTCCTCGCTGTAGGGCAGTGGTGACCGACCGATGAATCTCTCACTCGTTATCGTCGCGACGATGACCGGCGTCGCTACCGGCGTCGTGTTCGGACTGCTGGATGTTCCCATTCCGGCCCCGCCGAATCTCGCCGGTGTCATGGGAATCCTCGGAATTCTCGTCGGCTATCGACTCATCAAGTACTTCGATGTCGGCGTCAATCTGCTGTCGTTGCTGAAAGTCTGAGCAACTATACGGATTTTTTGAACCGAATCATACTACCCCGCTCCCAGAACGGTGGTGACGGCAGTGACTACACTGTTGCCGTCAGTGGTCCGCGTGCTCGGTCCCGTTGTGCTGGTGAGTGTTTTCGTTCCCGCTGTGGTCGGTTCCAGCGTGGTCGTGGTCGCGAGTGCGGCGGCCGTGGTACGTGTCGAGCGTCCGTTCGAGCAGTTCGGTCCGTGTTTCGTGGCCCTCGGCGACCGGTTCGACCCACCGCGATTCGGTTCGCCAGTAGCCCATCACGTCGCCGGATGGCTCGATTACCTCCGCATCGAGGCCATCGACTCCCCAGTCGTCCGTGTACGCCTGAATGAACGAGACGACGACCGTCTCGATGCCGGCCGCGAGTTCGTGGCTGCGCGTGCTCTTGGTGACGTAGGTCAGCCTGATTCGGCTATCTTCGACGGCGAGGGAATCGATATCGACGAACCACTCGCGCAGGTGGGATTCGAACGCGGCGAGTTCGGTGTCGTCAGCACTGTCGCCTTTGCCGTCGCTACCTGCGTGTTCGTCGTCGTGGCTGTGCCCATCGCCGTGATCGTGACTGCCGTCTGTATGCGTGTGGCCGTTCGCCTCGTCGTGGTGTGCCCCATCGCCTGCCTGTGCGGGCGTTTCACTTGCCCCGGATGTCGCTGCCGAGCCGCCAGCTCCGGTGTCGACGGGCTGTCCGTTCTGTGTGCCGCCGAGGCTGCTACAGCCGGCGCTGGTCACCGCAGCCAGCGCGAGGGTTCCGAGGAACCCACGTCGACTCCGTCGCTGGCTGGTGTCCCGCATGGCTCAGGTCCCCCGCCGCGTTGCGAGCAGCGCTGCACCGATGAGTGCAAGCAGCGTGACAACGGCAGTGAACCCGGGTCCGGACGCGGCGGTCGTCTCCGATTCCGCGGTTGCAGTGTCATCGGCCATCGTTCCCGCCGACTCGTCCTCGGTGTCTGGCGTGGCGGTCGCCGTGGCACCGCCGGACTCGCCGTTGCCGTCAGTCCCGGATTCGGCTTGCTGGCCGGCCGAAATCCAGACCGGGCTGGTCAGCGCTCGGTCGCCGTCTTCGTCGACGACGCGGAAGGCGACCCAGGCGTTCCCGTCGATGTCAACGTCGGTGCTCATGGTGTCGTTCGTGCCGTCGAGCGTGACGTTCGAGACGGTCGTGCCGTTCCGGATGACCTCGGCGTAGGCCAACTCATCGAGGTTCCGGACCGTTGCGGACGCTTCCACGGACGACCCGGCGGTCGTGTTCACGGTCTCGCCGGGCATCCTGTCGTCGACAGTAAACTCTACGGCCGGGCCGTACGTCGCGTACGTGTGCCCGTCTTTCACTGACTGGGCCCACTTGTCGGGTGTGACGGTCCCCTCGACATATGCTCGGGTGCGGGCGCTCCCATATTTCGCCGGGAAGCACTGCGAACAGTGGTCGTCGCTGACCCCGGTCGCCGTGATATCGTAGCCGTTGTTCCAGAGGGTAAACAGCCCCTGCACGCTCGCGGCGTCGGACTCGCCGTACGGGCCGTTGTACGCCTCGATGGCGTCGACCATCGGGAGGTACTCCTCGTGCTGTCCGGGCGCGCTGTCGAGGCTGACGAAGCGGTCACCCGGATGGTTGATCTGGAACACCGTCGCGTTGTGTCGGCTGCGGGACTCCTCGATGAACTCCACAAGGGTCCCGTCAGAATCGATCATCTCCTCGCCGTGCAGCGGATAGGGGTTGAAGTGCCCGAGGTCGCCCGTGGTGATCTCCTCACTCCGGACGAACATGATCTCGCGCTCCTGTGCCTGTGACTGCATCGCCCCCCAGCCGCCGATGGCGTTGTGGTCAGAGATGAACACCGCGTCGACGCCTGCCGATTTCTGGATGGCGACGAAGTTGTCAATGGGCGTCTTGCCGTCGAAGCTGACGCTACTGTGGGCGTGTGGGTCGATGCCGACCCAGTTGCGTTCGCTGGGGTCCAGTTCCTCGGTGAACGTCGCGTTGACGCTGACTGCCTCGCCGGGCGTCACCGAGATGTTCTTCTCGACTGGTTCGGCGATGTAGCCCGTCCCGTGGTTGAACACCAGCGTGTAGTTGCCGGGCGGGAGCTGGAACGAGGCCGTGCCGGCCGGCGTCGTTTCGGTGTAGACGGTCTGGACCGCGGTGCCGCCGTCGAGCACCGTAATCCGGGCATCGGCGGGACTGACCTCGCCCTCGTCGTCTATTGTTGCACTGACGTTGACGGGGGCCGGCCCCTCCAGCGAGTCGAAATCGGCGGTGGCCGTTTCGCCGCTGCTGACGGTGACGGATTTAGGATCTGATGCCGCAAACCCACTGGCATCGGCCGTCAGCGTGTACTCGCCGGCGGGGAGTTCGAGTTCGTACGTTCCGGTCTCCGATCCGACGGTGTAGGTGAACGCACGGTCGCCCTTCGAGGCGGTGACTGTGGCCTGTGACACGGACTCGTTGTCCGTGCTTTCGATGCTGCCGGTCACCGTCCCCGTCTCGGTTCCTTGTTGCTTGTTGTAGTACTCGCTGGTTCCGCTACTTGCGCCGTCCTCGCCGACGAAGAGGGCGAACTCCGCTGACCGCGTTTCGCCGGAATCGAGACGGTGTTCGAGCCACGGGTCAATCCAGGTCGTGGAACCCGTGTACGAGGTAAAGGAGCCGTTTCCGCCCCAGACGCCGTAGCTCACGCGGTCACCGGTGAGCGCGGCCCAGGGCTGGTCGAGTGTGTCGGCACTCACCGGCGGCGAGCGCGTCTCCTCGACCGTCCCCGAACCGGGGAGCCAGGTCGACTGCCCCTCGGAACTCAGTGCGGCCCCGCTCTGGAGGCGCTCGGAGTCATTGACCGGGAGGCGCTGGTCGCCCCCGTTCTCCATCGTGGTGTTAATCCAGATGTGGCTGGAGTTGGCCGGAAGCGTGTACGTCGTCGTAATCGAGACGTTCGGATTCGTACTGACGTGGCCGGTCGCGGTGACGACTGCCGCGCCGTTTGGCCCGGTGGCGTTCTGGCGCTCGAAGGATTCGTAGTCCGGCCACGTCCCGAAGTTGTTGAACGCGAACTCGGCGACGCCGATCTGGTCGGTCGTCAGCCCGTACGCGTTGGCGTCGTAGATACCGCCCGGCAGCGTGCCGAAGGGTCCGTTCGTCTCGGTGCCGATGGCGGCGGCGACTTCGCTGTTTTTCAGGACGATCGTCTCGTTCGCCGGCGTCTCGCCGCCCTTGATTCGCTCGCCGGTGACGGCGACCGGCTTCTCCGGTCGCTCGACGTGCCCCGACGAGGCCAGCCACTTCACCGTCCGGAAGAGGAACGGCCGTGTATCGGTCTGCTGGTGTTCGGCCTGCCACTCGTCGGTGAGATACGTCGTGACCGACTTCTGGCTGCCGAAGGCGACGACGCGGCCGTTGTTACCGATGTCCCACGTCGCGGCCGCACCGACGATGCGCTCGCCACGGGGGTACTCTTTCTCTGTCGTGGAGTAGGTGTACTCGTAGGTATCGCTGTCACCGTACAGCAACGGGGCCTGCGTCCCGTTTTCCGTATCGGTCACGTTGAGACTGACGCCGTCGTACTCCACGGTATCGACGTTGTTCATTATGGGATGCTGGCCCGTGTTGTGCAGAACAACTCGCCACTCGTAGTCCTCGACTGTCTTATTGGTCGGATCCTGAATGTTCCGGAGCCACTTGTCGCTCTCGCCGTTGAAGTGGAGCCCGTACGGGTCGGTAATGTCGTTGAGCTTGCCGGCGTGGCCCTGCAGTGGTGAGGTCCATTCACCGACGACGAACAGGCTGCCGCCGTTTCTGACGTATTCGTCGATTGCCTCCTGTTCGGCCTCGCTATAGGCCGTCTGGGGGACGGGAATGATGACTACGTCGTAGTCCGACAGCCCGTTCGCGGCCGAACTGTTCCACGAAGTTAGCCCGCCTGACGTCGACCGTTTCGTGTCGACGTCGTATCCGCGTTCGCTGAGTCGGTTTGCGAACTTCGTGAACGTCGAGCCTTGATGACTCCCGTCGATCAACACATCGACCCCGGCACCGCTGTTGTTGAGATCGACTGAATTATCAGGAACTGGACAACTACTGTCAAGCTGACAGGTCGCCCCACCGGCTGCGGCCGTCTGTGTTGCTGTCTGGCTATTCGCCGTTACCAACTCGTTTTGTTCGCTCGGTGCAGCAGCGGCACTTCCGATGAAGCCGGTGCTGACAACCGACAAAACGAGTAGTACGCTGAGTAGTACTGGCCGTATGTGATTTCTGTCCATCACTTCCTATACGGTATTGTGACTATATAGTTAAAATTTATGATAGACGCACTGTTTCCGGATACTGACCGTTCTCTGTAACGAACGACCGATTTCATCTCGGCTCTGCAAACCGTCGCCCGGACTTCGACACTGAGAAGAACCTACTCTTAACTGTCCCCTGCTATCACACCGCTTGGCCAGTATAAGACGGCGTTGACTGACACACCTGATCTGTCGGCCACACATTCCGACACACCGATTGTGGTAGCGACGACAGCCCAACAGATTCCCACAGAATACTGCGGTCTGTCTATAGCGGTGCTTCCGTGTCACGACCGGCACGTACCAGCCTTTAAGACCCGACCGGCGGAATTTCGGAGGTATGTCACGCAAAGTCTTCTTCGATACGGACCCTGGTTGCGACGACGCGGTCATGCTGGCGATGGCGCTCGGTCACGATGCAATCGATGTTGTCGGTCTTTCGACTGTCTGTGGGAACACGACTATCGAGAACACGACGCGAAACGCCCACGCGATACTGGATATCGGGGGCTACGACGTTCCGGTATCCCGTGGCTGTGGCCGCCCGCTCGTCGACGAACTCACGACCGCAGAGTGGATTCACGGTGAGAACGGGCTCCACGGCGATATCCCCGACTCCGACGGCGACACACGGGACATTCACGGGGCCGACGCAATCGTCGAAGCCGCCCACGAGTACGGGGACGAACTGACGATTGCGGCCGTCGGTCCGCTTCCGAATCTGGCACTCGCACTGGCAAAGGAACCCCAGTTACCCGATCTCGTCGAGGATATCTATCTCATGGGTGGGGCGGCGATGACGACAGGGAACGTCACGCCGATGGCCGAGGCCAACTTCCACAACGACCCTGCGGCGGCCAGCCGCGTCCTGCAGGACGCCAACACGCGGATGGTTGGCTTGGATGTGACCAACCGCGCCACCGTCGCCCCCGAGTTCATTGAGGAATTCCGTACGGCCGGTGGCGTTCGCGGGACCATCGCCGAGTGGCTCGACTACCGGCCCGACTCCGGAACCTACCCGCTGGCCGATGCGCCGGCCATCCACGACGCCGCTGTCGTCGCCGACATCATCGACAACTCGGTGCTCACCTTCGAGGAGTACTACCTTGAGGTGGACACGACCGGCGGACCCTGCCACGGAGCCGTCATCTGCGACGAGCACGGCACGACCGACAACGACCCTAACAGTCGTGTCGCTGTTGACATCGCTGTGGACCGTTATCGCGAGGTTTTCGAAACGGGGATTCAGGCCTACGCAACGCAGTAACAGCCGCTTTCTGTGTCGGTTTTGCTGGTATAAATTCCTCTTAGAGCGATACAAGACTACATCGAAACCAGACCACAGAAACACAGGCGACTGACCCGTTGCATCACGCGTATTCGGCCCTCTACTGTGCCGTTGCCGACTGGGCGAAATATGGCACAACTTCTGTGGCTTATTTTGCGCCAGAGTCCCGCACCAGCGTCTGTGTCGATCGATTGTCGGACTCTTATCGAGATCGATCCCGGCAAACATTTTATATAAAAGTTCAATCTAATGGATACTGTGGCACGAAGCAACAAAGACGACGTAGAAACACCTTCAGCGGACCGAACGGAGAACGATACGAAGAACAGACCCGTCGACCGGCGGAAGTTCCTCTCGGCTACTGCTGCACTCGGCGCTGTGGGTCTCGCTGGTTGTTCTTCCAGTACCGAGGACGGGACCGAGCAGACCGACGAAGAATCCGAAGACGCTCAGGAGACCGCGACTTCATCTGGAACTGCCGAGACCGAATCTGAACCTGCAACGGGCGAGGTGACGCTCGTCCACGACACCCACGTACACGGTAGCTACGGCGACCTCGAAGAGGCGGCGAACATCGCCACCTACTTCGATCTGATGAATCAGATTGCGGACAATAACGAACACTCGATAAAGGTTGGATCCGGGGACGACCTGGCCACCTCCATTCTCTCCGCACAGTTCGACGGGAAACACATTGTCGACGCGTTCAACGAGGGTGGGCTGGAATTCGACACGTTCGGAAACCACGACTTTGACAGAGGGCCGGCTGTTTTGCGGGACCGTATTATCGACAGCGAGTTCCAGTGGGTAAGCGCGAACGCCCGCAACACACAGACTGGCGACGTGTTCGGTGCTGAACAGGGGGCGAGCCAGTACGAACTCGTCGAGGCCGGCGACGTGACCGTCGGTATCACGGGAATCATCAACGTCGAAGCGCCGACGATCACCACCATGGGCGAGACTACTGAGGTCCCGGGCCTTGAGGAACCCGTCGACGAGGTCGTGACCGAAATGCGGGACGACGGTGCCGACCTCGTCGTCGTGCTGTCCCACGTGGCGAGCCCGGCCGCTGTCGAGCTTGCAGAGTCTGTCGACGGGATCGACGCTATCGTCGGCGATCACGCCGCGACGTTCTCAGAGGAGCCCCAAGTCGTGAACAACACGGTGCTTTCGTTCGTTGGCGACGAGTACGACTATCTTGGCGAACTGACGCTCACTGTCGAAGACGGGGAGCGGACCGACCACAGCCTGACGGTGTACGACACCGCTGCTGCGGTTGAGGAGGACCGTGTCGAACCGCATCCAGACGTGCTCGAAGTCGCCCAGAACTACGAAAGCCAGCTCAGTGACGAACTCGATGTCGTCATCGGGGAGACAACCGTTCCGCTCGATGCCCGCGAGGACACTGTCCGTTCCGAGGAATCGAACTTCGGGAATTACATTGCCGATGCGCTCCGCAGCCACGGCAATGCGGACATCGCAATCCAGAACGGTGGCGGCATCCGGACTGACGAACTCTACCCCGAAGGAGACATCACGAGACGGATGGTCTACAGCGTTCTCCCGTTCGGAAACAACCAGGTGACCATCGAGGTTACCGGTGACACGCTGGTCGAGGCGCTGGAACTCAGTTCGACCGGCGGGGGCGGATTCCTGCAAGTGAGCGGTATGCGATACACCTACGACCCGGACAAATCGCAGGGCGACCGCGTCACTGAGGTAACGGTCGGCGGCGAGCCACTCGACACCGAAGCAACCTACACCGTCGCAACAAACGGCTTCACCGCCACCGGCGGCGACGGCTACACGATGTTCCAGGACGCTCCACGCATTATCGACGCAAACGAGGGCGAGCTGCTGTCGGTCATTCTTGAGGACGCAATCAAGGAGGACGGGACGATTTCGCCGTCGGTCGAAGGCCGCATCACGACAGCGTAACAGACAGATATGGACTCACTCGGGCCAACCGGTACTGTCTCGGCGCTAGCAGACGCTTTTCTGGTCTGACGCTCCGTCTCGGTGTTTCATCTCGCTCGTAGCTGGCGGGACACGGCCAAGCCACACCTCACGTGAGAAATATTGTCTCTTCGCTGTGTCTCCGAACGGCCCCTGACTACTGTTCTCCGAATGTGAGTGTCATGTGGTCGAACTCCAGAAACGCAGTCTGGTAGCCGCGGTGCCGCGCGATCTGCGGCGGGGCTCCGACTTCCAGCGTCACCTCGTCACCCATCGCGATAGCAGGGAACGGGGCACCGTAATGGTACCCCAGTTCGGGGTGAATGGCTGCCTTCAGTGGCTTGCGGACCTCTTCACCGGCGCTGGAAACAGTTGCTCGGAGGCCCATGAACGGGAGTGGATACTGGTTGTACGGTGTTCGAGCGGACACCGCGAGATACGGGCCAGAGCTGTCAATTCCTGCCGGAGCATTTCGAAGAACTTGGACCACAAATTTCGCGGCCCCACTCTCAACGATACCGCCGTGTTCTCCTGGTAGCGCCCTCGCATCCGGCAGCGATCCGTTGGGTTTCATGTTCGTTTCCATCGGTTCGAGCGCCCCCGCCTGTCCCGCCTCGTCGACGAACCGCTCGCGAATGTTGTTCGTGATGTCGGTTCTGAACAGCAGGTCGAACTCGGCGTCCACCGAGTCGGTGAACCGCCCGCGATACTCGCCTAGCTGCCGCGCCGAAACCGGGTCAAACGAGAGTTGCACCGTGTACTCACCCTCGTCCGGAAACGCGATGTTGTCTCCAAAGTGTGGGCCCATCTGCTGGGACAGCATCGGCCACAGCGACTTCTCGGCCACACTGTCGCCGCTCGCGGCGTCTCGAACCTCGACTGGCGGGCTACCCAGTGGGATACGCTGGTTGTACTCCGGGTCCCACACGGTTGCCATAAGATGCAGACCCTGCCCATTGTTGATCCGTACGTAACTCTTCTCTTGGCCAGCTAATACCCAGAAGTCGTGAAGCAGTGTATAGGACATCGCCACCATGTACGGCCCTACCTCGGTCATACCGACCATCCGCATTCCGTCCTGATGTGCCGGGATGTGTACCAATGGACGTTCCTGCGCAGTAGCTGTCGGGAGTTCATTCTCCCGCCCCGCGTCGGTTCCCTCGGGCGTTGCTTCGGCCCCGCCAGGTGCAGCCCCGGATGGAGTCTCAGTCTCGCTCGTGGCGTCATCCCCCGTTGCACAGCCGGCGACACTCATCCCAAGTGCTACCCCGCTCGTAGCGATGAACTCACGGCGCGTAGGGTCTCTCCCGGGCCACATGGTTGTATGGTGATTACTCTCTCGGAAAGGATATAAAACCTTGTCAGGGACACACTATCGCCGTCGCTCGGGAGAACTGTGGGGTCCGGTCGGGTCACGACGGACGGGGGAACGAGCGCTTCGAGCGGGGCGGGAGCAAGTAGTTCCCGCGTCGAACTGTGGTAATGTACTGCAGTATCCCGTTGTTGTTTTTCGTCCCGACGCCGCCGACATTCGCAACATCGGTGCCGTTCATGGCGGTCCGGGTCTGAATAAAGTCCGCGATGCTCTCCTGGAGACTGAGGAAGTGGACACCGGTCCGGCCATCGTCTACCGTCGCGAAGTCGCGTCGGAGGAGCCGTGGGTCGCCGTCCTCGTCTCGCGCACGTGCGAGCTTCTGGGCGTGCCCGACCACGCCTTCCTCAAATGCGTCGTCACTGACTCGGTCACCGACGCCAGTCTCCGAGACGAGCGACGAATCACCGAGGTTGTCGCCGACACCCTCGACCAGATCCTCCGCCGCGTGCGTCGCCGAGAACATCTTTGTGACGCGCTGTTTCCGGGAGTCCTGGTTGTACCACTGGTCCAGTTCTGTGCGTAGCAGTGAGAGGTGTTGCGTGGTGCCGCCCGCGAACGGACCCTCGGTGATCGTTACGCTGTCTTCTGTTGCCTGATTCTCTACAAACCCCGATTTGAAACCCATGAACAGCGGTGCATCTTCGGGGACCGCTCCGTCCGGAACGCCGTCCACGTCGTCGTGTTCCGCCGGGAGCCCCGGACCGATAAATCCCGTCCGCCGGTCGACCAACTCGACTATCCCATCTATGGTTTCGGTGACTTCGCTCCCGTTTGCCGTTTCCAACTCACCGAATAGCGCTTGCTTGGCCTCGAGCACCGCCGAAGCACGGTCGCTTGCTAGATGCACGAGGAGATCCGGAGTATCGAACGACGGGTCCTCGAAAGGGGCTAGTGCCGCCGGCCGGGGCAGGTCAACCGACTCCGAAAGCGGTTCGTCGTATCGGTCGAAGTATGCTGGAGAGTAGCCGACAGTAAACAGCAGCCCGTCGGAGGCCCACCGATACGTCTCCTCTAGCTCGCCAAACGCGTTCGCAGCCTGCTTCCGGTCTACGTCGTCGACCGGTCCATCGCCAACATAGTTAGCCAGTAGCAACACGTGATGCCGAGCGAGCACCGGGTTCCCATGCTCATCGGTTCGAGAGAACTCGTTCCATGCGTGCTGTCGATTCGGTAGTTCAGCCGCCGATTCGGTGCCGTCTGGCCGGTCGGTATTACGGTTGGCCTCCCCCGTCTCCGTTGGCTGGCTCTCTAGATTGAGGCAGGCTGCGAGCCCTGCCGACCCTCCGACCGCGACGGCTGCGCGGAGCGCTTCCCGGCGGGTCAGGGTCCTGTCTCCGTCCGTCATCAACTACTGTCCGTTCGGACGAGTTCGGCATAAATATTTGCCTGACATCCAACAGGACGACGTTTGGCGGCCTGTCCTCGCTGGCGACGAGGCGCTTCCGCTACTGAGCGATGCAAACAGACGGGATGCGTTATGTGCCGCTATTCGTAGACGTGGACGCTTCCGGTCGTGTTGTTCTCGATGTAGTCCCAGTCGTACTCCACACCCAGACCGGGGCCGTCAGGGACACTGACCGTTCCGTCGTCGTCGACAGCATCCATTAGGTCGGAGTAGCCGCCCTCGTACACCGGCGGCTGAGTGTTCTGGCAGTCCGGGTGGACAAGCGCCATCTCGTAGTAGTTGGAGTTGCGGCAGGCGGCGATGCAATGGCGCTGGGCGGGACCAGGCGCATGGAACTCCACGTCCAGTCCGAACGCTTCGGCCATGCGGGCCACCTTGATCGCGCCGGTGATGCCCGCGTCGTATTCGGGGTCGGCCCGGAGGAAGTCAGTCGCCTCGCTGGCGGCGAAGTCGGATTTGATCTCCAGTCCGCGGATGTGTTCCGTCTGGAGAATCGGGGTGTCGAGTTTCTGTGCCAGCTTCTTGTGGGCGTGCTGTGAGATACCGCCGTCGCGGAACGGGTCCTCGTACCAGAAGAAGTCCTGTTCATCGAGCGCCCGGCCAAGTTCCAGCGCGTCGGCGAACGTCTCCAGTTCGCAGGCCGGGTCGTGCATCAGGTCCATCTCGTCGCCGACGGCTTCGCCGACGGCGTGGACCGCCTCGACTTCGCGGTCGAGACTTCGGGCGTCGTCGCCGCCACCCCAGCCGTGAATCTTGAAGCCGCCGAAGCCTTCCTCGCGGCACTCCTCGGCGAAGTCGGCGAAGGCTTCCGGTGAGTCCAGCCCGCCCGCGTCGTCGCCGTGGTACGTCGACGCGTAGGTGGGAATACGCTCACGGTAGGTCCCCAGCAGTTCGTGAATCGGGGCGTCGTAGTACTTCCCGGCGAAGTCCCACAGCGCGATATCCATCGGGCCGATGCCCATCCGATCGTATTTTCGGAGCGCGCGCTTGCATTCGGACCAGTGTTTCTCGCGTTTCAGCGGGTCCTTGCCGATGAGGTACTGGGCGGTGATGTTGTACTGGGCGGCTGCCGGCGAGTTACCGCCGACGTACTCGCCGGTGATTCCCTCGTCAGTATGAATCTGGATGCCGAATAGTTTCCGTGTGGTTGTTTCGCCCGGCGCATAGACCAGATTGAAGCCGTGCTTGTCGGTCCCCACGTCTTCGAGGGGGTACTCGAACTCTCGACTTTCGATCTTCGTTATCGTTGGCGACATTTGCCGGACATACTGTGGTGGGGGTATTAAAGCTACCCCGCGACAAACCCGAGGCCCTGTTTGAGTGACCGACACAGCAGCGACCGGACCTACGGTCTCACTCAGTCCAGCGCGTCAATACGACGAATACCGGGCTCACCCAGCCGAACCGAACAGCCGATATACAGCGGTTCGATGACTCGGGGATAGTCGAACGACACCGCGTGTTCGTGGAGTACCTTCGGGTCGCCGGCTTCGCCCTGCCACATATCGTGATGTGAGGGGAGCAACCGGGATAGCTGGAGCTGATTTGCGGCCTCGATAATCTCGTTTTCGTCCATATACCACTTCGTTCTGACACCGGAGTCGGGCTCGGGCTCGTAGATGGAGCCCACAGTGCCAAACGCCAGCGCGCCCACATCGATATCGAACTGCTCGCCCACGTCGGAAAACTCCTCTGCGGGTCGGCTATCACCGGCGTGGAAGAACGTCCCGGCGTCGTGCTCGATGACGTACCCCACCGGTTCGATGGCGTCAGGATCGTTCGTCCCAGTAACGTGCACGGTGAAATCACCGACAGCAAACTCATCACTGACGGCGATTTCGTTGCGCTGCTCGTCGGGCACCTGCAGCTCACCGTCATAGTCCGGAGAGTCATACGATGCCGACGGCGCATACAGGTCCGCGCCGAGATCCTCGACCAGTGGGCCGTACGACGGCGGGTGCATGTGGTCGATGTGTTCGTGTGTGACGAGTGTGGCATCACACTGTGTCGCGTCGTCGGGGTCCATCGGCACCGGAATCATGCGGATGAGGTTCGGTGGGTCGCCAGTCCCGAAGTAGGGGTCGATGTACAGCGTCGTCGACTGCGAGCGGAGTACGAAACCGTTACAGCCGAGATACCAGATCACGACGCCGTCACCGGGGTCTGTCGCTTCTATTTCGTCGCGGACAAACCAGTCGTCCCACGTTGACTGAACCATGCGCTGAACTACACTTGGCCGGGTCAAAAAATCTCGCACCGCGTTCAATCGAGCGTGACCGTCGACTCCGTTTCCGAGGCCTCGTAGACGGCCTTGATCGTGTTGATGTCGACGAGGCCGTGTTCCCCGTCGGCGTAGGGCTCAGTGTCGGTCAGCAGACAGTGAGAGAAGTACTCGAACTCCTCTTCCATCTGGTCGATCTGTTCGAAGTCGATGTCGACTGTCGTTCCCTCGTGGGAAAGCTGGAGCGCACGGTCGTCCCAGGGGTAGAAGGCCGGTTCGACGCGGACCTTGCCTTCGGTTCCGAGTACGGAGATGTGGCTGTCGAGATGGGCGTTCTGGCTGGCGGTACACACCGCGTACACGTGGCCGGGGAAATCTAGCTGGAACGCCCCGTGTTCGTCGGGCACGTCCGCAAACTCCTCTTGCACCGATGCGACGGTTCCCCGGACGGCCACGGGGTCGGCATCCAGCAGGAATCGGCTCGTGTTCAGCGGATAGATGCCGATATCCATGACGGCACACCCACCGGACAGCTCCCCGTCCAGCCGCCACTGGTCGGGGTCGGGGACGAGTTCGAGAATGGGTTCGGTCATGTTGCCGTGGACGAACAGCGGCTCGCCGATGTAGCCCTCGTCGATGAGGTCCTTCGCCCGCCGGACGGCTGGCTCGGTGTGCATCCGATAGGCGATCATCAATGTCGCGTCGTGTTCCTCACAGACCTCGACCATTCGCTCGGCGCGCTCGATGGTGGCCTCCATCGGTTTCTCACAGAGGATCGCCTTGTCCAGTTCTGCTGCCGTCTCGACGTACGGGAGGTGGAGCGCGTTCGGGGTGACGATGTAGACGGCGTCGTACGCGTCGCTTGCGGCCCCGTCGTGGAACTCCTCGTACGTAATCGCGTGTTCGACTGTCTCCGAATTAGCTGCCACGTCCGCCGCTTTCTCGCGGTCGCTGCTGACCAGCACAGTCGTTTCACAGAGCTCCGCCGCGTCGACGGCGGGCATCGCCTGTTCGGTGGTCCACCAGCCGACGCCGATCATCGCGAACCGAACTGGGTCGTCGGTCGCTGTCTGTTCTTGCCAGTCTCGACGGTCGAATCCTCCCGTGAGCGCGTCAACGTTCATACCATTGTGGTCAATTGGCTGGATATTATCTTTTGTGTTGGCACGCCCGTGTCAGCCTGCACTGTCCCAGTGTAGCGAATGATAGTTCATATCAGACGTAAAGATATCCCGAAAGAAGATATAGTCGTTTGCTATAGTGGAACAAGCTACTATTCTCAGCCGCAGAACTTCGACACCAACCGGTCGATAATTCGCGGGGAAAATGCTGTTTCACTGGCTGTCTGTGGCCTGTCTTCGTCCCCGCTTTCCGGTTTCGGTATCGAGAATAACGACAGTACAACCGTTATGGAAGCCGTTCCACCATTATGAATGGACGACCGTGAGCGGAGCACCACGGTTCGTTTGATAGGGGCTGTTTGAAACTCCATCTCATTCGACGCGTTCTCTGTGGACAGAACAAATGCTATAGCCGACGACGAAGTGGCGCTGTGCCCAACCGAATACTGGTCTCGTTTCTCGCCATACTCAGGTGGGTCCAGCCAGTGGCATTAACGGCAGCGAACCTCCCTGGCTGCCGGCGCGCTACTACCGAGAGTGGAGCGTCTGTATGGGACAGACAGCGCCGATGCTGGGACCGGTCCACCACCGCTGGTCGGTTGGGCTACGACCATGACTTTGCACGCTCTTGTGGTTGACAAGAGCAATGGAAAATAGCGATTAGTACCATATAAAAACTATGTGACAAAAATACCACTTCGCAGTTAGCGGTGGTGGCCGCCTCGATTAGCTGTTGCGGTACACCGTCTTGATGTAGCTGAAGAACTCCAGTCCGGCATCACCCTGCTCGCGGTAGGTGTTCGTCGAGGAGCGCTTGAGACCGCCGAAGGGAACGTGCAGTTCCAGCCCGGTCGTCTTCTCGTTGACCTTGACCACGCCGGACTCGGACTGCTCGATGAATTCGTTTTCCTCCTCAATTCGGTCGGTTACGATGCTGGCCGAGAGGCCGTAGTCGATGTCGTTGGCGACCTCAACACCTTCGTCGAAGTCGGAGACAGACATGACGGCGAGCACTGGCCCGAACACCTCTTCCTGTGCGATGCGCATATCGGGCTCGACGTCGGAGAAGACGGCTGGCGAGATGAAGTTCCCGGCGTCGTACTCGCCACCGGTGAGTTCCTCGCCGCCCGTTTCGAGGGTCGCCCCTTCCGACTGTGCGATGTCGATGTACTCTAGGCTCCCCGCGAGCTCGTCTTCGCTGACGTGGGGACCCATGCCGGCCCGGTCGAGGCCATCCCCGATTTCGAGGGACTCGGCGTAATCGACGATGGCGTCAAGGAACTCGTTGTACACGTCCTCATGGACGATAGCCCGGGAGGTCGCCGTACAGGCCTGGCCTGTTCCGCCGAAGGCGCCGGCTCCGACGATGTCAGCCGCTTTGTCCACGTCGGCGCTCGGCATGACGACCGTCGGGTTCTTCCCGCCCATCTCCGCCTGTGCGCGCTTTCCGTGGCTCGTTGCCTGTTCATAGACGTGCTCGCCGACCGAAGCACTGCCCGTGAACGACACCACGTCGACATCGTCGTGGGTAGTCAACCGCTCGCCGACCTCGCTCCCGGGGCCACACACCAGATTGATAGCGCCGTCCGGAATCCCGGCCTCGTCTAACGCCTCAACGATCATCGCGCCGACGGTCGGTGCCTGCATCGCGGGCTTGATGACGACAGTGTTGCCGACCGCAAGTGCCGGCGCGATCTTCCAGGCCGGGATTGCGATGGGGTAGTTCCATGGCGTGATGAGCGCCGCGACGCCCATCGGCTCTTTCTTCGTCTGCAGCCCGGCGCGACCGCCGCTGGGCTGTTTGACGGTGCCCCCGAAGTCGCGAGCCTTCTCCGCATAGTAATAGAAGATATCAATCGCACGCTGTACCTCGCCTTCGGCTTCGCCGAGCGGTTTCCCCTCTTCGCGGGTCAGCGTCTCCGCAAGTTTGTCTTTCCGGGACTTCAGGATTTCACCGGTCTCACGCAGGATCGCACCGCGCTCTGGGCCGGGCATCCCGTCCCACTCGTCTGTTGCTGCTGCCGCGGCCGCAACCGCTTCGTCCGCGTCCGCCGCCGAGGCCACCGGAACCGTGCTGACGACGTCAGTCTCGTCTGCTGGATTCGTGACCTCCTGTGTCTCTCCGCTTCCGGTCCACTCACCGCCGATATAGTTCTCGTACGTCTGCGTCATACGTTTGATTCATCTCATTCCCAATACTTACGCGTTTCCCATCCTTCGCTGTGCCGCGTCGTTCGACGGTATGGAACGACAGCTGATGCCGGTGTGTCACTGTGGTAATATGCATGACAAGCACCGTAGCCAGTATAACCGGCGTCGCCGGTCCAATCCCGGACCCGATGACTGATTTACAGCGGAACCGCAAACGCCCAGAAATAGCTATCGCTGTCAAAACAGCAAACAACACAGGATCTGTGTGTTGGCAGATCTGTCACATGGGTAGTGGCTGCTTTGTGATTCCTGTGACACTGGAAATACTGTTCTCTCTGTGATGCTCGAATTCTGTTGCTGTGATACTATCGTTGATCGATTATCTGACTTCTCCTAGTATATAAATCTATTTCATAGTATAACATGTGTATGCGTGTTATCGGTCTGCTGTTGACAGTCGTACCGCTGGAGTGGTCGTCGTGAGAAACTCTCTATAATTTGATATAGCGATATTGGGTTTATACCGGCAAAACACACCGTTCAGTGAACCTCAGTCAACGCGCTATAATCCGGCCATTTCTCCCGAACTCGGCTAAACAGACTACTCTAACGACACCATTTGACTATCCTATTTTAGATTTCGAAAATATAATACCAAAATGGCGCATACGGTATCAAAATCACGTAAAAACACATACACCTGGATATTTTGGTACTGTATGTCGGCCCGGATATCTTCCCGGAATTAAACACGGGCCTGCTCGTTGTCCACCCTTTCGAGAAGCGCACCAACAAGTTCGCTCTTCCGGTGTGAGACCAGCAGATGGCAGTAAATATCGTCTTCACTGTCCGCGCCACAGTTACACAACGGGCATCCGTATGTGTGGCTCTTTGCCGCCTCGGTCGCTCGCTCCGGGATGCTAGCTTGCATACGCGGGTGTTGTTCCGTGCTGAACATAGCAGTTTCTAGGACCGCTATGTCACTCTCATTGTGTATATAGAGTCCTTCTCTAAGAACTCCATCGGAACCAACACTATCCGGTAACACACCTCACCTCTGGTCCAGCGCCGCGACAAGTCTCACAGTCCGTGCACCTCTCTTGCGCACCGAACGGGACTTCCGCTAGTCATACAGCCCACCGAAGCCAACGTACTGTGAGCAGTACCTGCTGCGAAAATGACTGCATTCTTAGCTATATTCCCATTATATGTTCGCCGAATGGAATATATATGGCTGAATAGTCTAGTTTGAATATATACGCCCTCTCGGATGTCGCTCAACGGCGCGGCTACCAACGGCTGCTCGATAGTTCGCTCGCCCTCGTAACATTACCATGCTGCGCTCGCTCCCGTAATCGTCGTATTCGTTCGTCTGTCGGTGGATGCGTCGATAGGAGGCGCGAAAGCTTGCTATCCGCTTCACTGTGAACGTATAACTGTCGCAAGAGACCGGGTTCCGGCTTCGACGCCTGCTCGATTTTTGCGAGGGCCCGGGCAAGTCCAACAGGATTCCCTGTTATCTCGACCGCGCGGCCGTCGGCTGCCAACTCGCGACGTCTGGAGTAGCCGAGTATCAGCAGCGTTACGGCGAATCCGAGACCGGAAACGACCTGCAGCGAGTACCGTTGTGCCCGGCCAAGCCAGGATCGCGACCACGACGACGGGTCGCCGCGCAGTAATGCGAATGAACGGGCGATACCACCGGTTAGCACCACGATGGGGAACAACATGAGGCCGATGAGTCCGATAAGCGTCTGGACGAGACTATATCCGACAGTCTGAACGAGCGCATCGCGGGTCTCAAGATGCGCGAGTTCGTGTGCGAGAAGTCCCTCGAATTCTTCTGTGGACAACAGCCGGAACAGCCGCCTGTCGACAACGATAGTGCCAGTGCCGCCGCCGATGGCGAACGCGTTCGGGACCGGCAGCTCTGCCAGCAGTAGCGTCGGTGTCTCGACATCCATCTGATCGACAAGCGTGTCAAGCCGGCGGTAGATCTCTGACGCACGCGTTCGCGAGAGTTCGACCGCATCGAGGGAGCGCTTGAGCCGCGCCGTTGCAGCCCAGTAGTTCACAACGCCGAGCGCAATCGCCGTCCCGAGAGCGACTAGAGCGGCTATCAGTGGTGATGGACGGCTGTCCCACACTGGCAGAAGCAGCAGATACCCGACGTATGCCGCCACGAGATAGACCAGCAGCGAAAACAGTCCGACGACGGCCATGAGTAGCCGTCGGGTCACAGCCATGTTCGCCGGTACGCCGTTGTGGGAAAAAACCGCTTCGGTGGTGCCACCACCGATCGGTCCTTCGAATGCTTCGATGCCAGCTTCGCAATCATCGGGCTATTTGATATAGCGACATTAGATTTACCTCATCTACGGAAAACAGGTCGCTACTTTGCTGTATCGGCGATAAAACAGCGTCTCAGGGCTTGAAATGGTGATTGGAGTCGGTGGCGCACACGGTAGCCGACACGCCTTTTTCCACCGCCACACAGACTACTCAGTATGCGACTCGCACGACTTCTGACCGAGGATGGACCGGTCACCGGCGAATACGCCGACGGTGTCGTCCACGCTGACGATGGCCAGTACACGGTCGGCCGCGATGGACGACTGCTCCCGCCGTGTGAACCAACCGCGCTGTACTGCGTCGGCCGGAACTACGCCGCCACCAATGATCAGATGGATTACGACCCCCCCGAGGAGCCGGACTTCTTCATCAAGCCTCCGACGGCGCTACTCGCCCACGAGCAGGAGATCTCCTACCCGCCGTTCACCGATGAGCTGACCTATGCCGGTGAATTAGCTGCAGTCATCGGCAAGCGGTGTCACGATATCGATCCGGCTGACGTTCCCGACGCGGTCAGGGGATACACGATCCTGAACGATGTCGATGCGCTGGACCAGCAGGGTCGAACCGCCCGAAAGGCCTTCGATGGTTCCGGGCCGCTGGGGCCGTGGATCGAGACTGACGTTGATCCAACCAGCATCGATATGTACACGGACATCAACGATGAGCGCCGGCAGTCTGCCAACACCAGCGAGATGCTGTTCGGTCCCCACGAAGTTGTCGCGTACCTCTCGGAGCGGTTCACGTTCCGGCCCGGCGACGTCGTCGCGTTCGGCAGCCCGGCCAACCCAGGCACGGTCGCGCCCGGCGACACAATCGAGATAACCTATGAGGGCGTCGGGACGCTCCGCAACTCGGTTGCCGAACCGTAACGTTATTCGACCGTTGAAATCGTAGTGTAGCGGCTTTTTGCGACACCTATACGGCAGAGTAGTAGATCTGACCACTCGGTATTGATAAACGACCATCTGCTATACGAAATTACTGTAGCCGGGTCCGAATCGTCTCCGCAGTTTGCTCGCCAATACCGTCGATAGCCGTCAGCTCTTCGTCGGAGGCCGCTCTGACGCTGTCTACGCTACCGAAGCGTCGGAGCAGCCGCTTCCGCGTCTCGGGGCCGATGCCGGGCACGTCGTCAAGCGTTGTCGACACCTCGTCACGTAGTGTTTGGTGGTACTGGACGGCAAAGCGGTGCGCTTCGTCACGAACCCGCTGGAGCAGGTGGAGTTGCGGGGCGTCGTCATCCCAGTCGTACACGCGGTCGGGCGTGATGACCAGTTCCTCGTCTTTCGCGAGCGCGATGGCTGGCACGTCCCAGCCGGTCTCGGCGAGCGCGTCGCGAGCCGCCCCGAGCTGGCCGTCGCCGCCGTCGATGAGTAGCAGGTCTGGGTCTGGCCGGTCGTCCCGGCCCTCGACGGAGCGTGCGGCCCGCCAGCGGAGGAGTTCGCGCATGTTCGCGTAGTCGTCGTTCTGTTCAGTGAGCTTCTTCCGCCGATAGTCGCTCTTCTCTGGCGTCTCGTCGACGAACGTGACGTTCGAGCCGACGGCCGACCGGCCCTGCGCATGGCTCACGTCGAAGCCCTCGATACGGCTCGGCCGGTCGATGCCTAGCGCGTCGGCCAGACGACCGCTCTCGTCGTCGGTCCCACCGCGCTGGCGGGCGTTTTTCAGTGCAAGGTCGACCAGCGTCGCCTCTCGGCCGGCCCCGGGCACACCGAGCGTGACGCCCTCGCTCTCAAGCCATGCTTCGATATCTTGGTTAGCGGGGTCCTCGGCACAGAGAATCCGGTCGGGTAGCTCCCGCTCGGCGTAGTACTGGGGGATGAACGCCCGATACACGCCGGCGGTCCCTTCGCCGTCCGGTGCTTCGAGTGTATGTCGGTCCCGCTCGACGAGCTTGCCGCCCTCGGCGTGGAGCCGAGCGACGATGGCCCGCTCGCCCTCGACGGCGGCCCCGAGCACGTCTGTTGTTTGGTATCCCCTGGAGTCACTGACGGCGGTGTCGCCTTCGCCGTGGAGCGCCTCGACAGCCCCGAGCTTGTCACGGAGGTTCGCTGCGCGTTCGAACTCCTGGTTCTGTGCGGCGGCTTCCATCTCGCGGCGTAGCGGGTCCGCAAGAACGCCCGTTTCACCCTCGAAGTATCGCGTGACCGCTTCGACGTCCTCGGCGTAGTCGGCTTCGCCGATTTCGCCGGTACAGGGCGCGGTACAGATGCCCATCTCGTAGTCCAGACAGGGCCGGTCCCGGTTGCTGTACTTGTGGTCGGAACAGCCCCGCAGGCCGTACGCCTCCCGCAGTGCCTTCACCACTGTCTCCACCCGACCCTTTTCGGTGAACGGTCCGTAGACGGTCGCGCCGTCCGCGGGATCACGCGTCACCTCGATTCGCGGGACAGGATGGTCGGTCAACTGGACCAGCGGGTAGGACTTGTCGTCTTTCAGCCGGACGTTGTACGGCGGCCGGTGGCGCTTGATGAGGTTCGCTTCGAGCAACAGTGCCTGTGTCTCGGTATCGGTGACGGCAAAGTCGATGGTCTCGGCTCGCTCGACCATCTTGGCGATGCGCTCGCTCCGCGGGTCGGCGTAGGAGCGCACGCGGTCGCGGAGGTCGACGGCCTTCCCGACGTAGAGGACCCGGCGTGTGTCGTCCCGGCCCTGTTCGAACAGGTACACGCCGGGCTCCCGTGGCAACGACCCCGCGCGCTCTCGAACCTCGTCGGCGTCCATTACTCTGGGGTTAGCGCTCGGCGGGGTTGAACGTCACGGGAGCGGGTCGTCGGGCGGTGGCTGTGCCGTCCCTTCGGTCTCGGAAGGAGGGGCCTCCGGAACGATGGCAGCTTCGATCCGATCGACGACGCTCTCGTCCTCTGGTGCAGTCAACTCGATATCGTCGTCGCCGGCGACACGCACGACGAGCAGTCGGTCGCGGCTCCAGAGATAGACCCCGAGGACGACGGCGGCAAAGGCCAGTGCGAGGCCACCGAACAGGCGCATCAGGTCATCTAGCTGCGCCATCAGCGTCAGCATCGTCTGGAGCATCCCCAGCATCCCGCCGATGCCGACGGCGCTCGCAGCCCCCCCGCTGTCCAGTGAGACGTTGCCGACGAGGCTATCGAGGCTCACGGTCATCCCGGCGGCTACCAGCACAATACCGACGACCAGCGCCTTCACGCCGAGTTCGAGGAACGACCAGTCGCCGCTCGTGGTAACGTCGACGCCCTCGACGTTGGGGCGGTCGACCTGCCGGTAGTTCGACCCCTCGCGGTCGGGCGTGAACACGAGGACACGGTGGCTCGTCACGACGACACCGCCACGGTCCAGCCGAACGTCCGCTTCGATCACCTCACCGTCGTACAGGAGGCTCTCGGCCCGTGCGACCCAATCCATACACCCCGTTTACCCCGGAGACGTGTATATTCTCCCCCCGTAACCGCTAACTGTGCGCCCTCGAACATGACAGTATGACCGCCGATCCCCGCTGCCCTCACTGCTCGGAGAAAGTCAGTGCGACCGCGACGTGGTGTATGCACTGTGGCCGGGACTTCGAGAGCCCGGTCGACGCTGGAACCGGGACAACGGTCCTCGACGCTGGCGGCAGTCAAACCACGTCGGACCTCGAAGCGGCCCTCAACGCCGGTGACCTCGACGGTATCCAGAACGCGCTCGCACAGAGTGACAACGGGCCGACAATCGTCGGTGTCGTACTCGCCGGTATCGCACTGTTCACGCTCCCACTCGTTTCGCCTCCGGGTGCCGCGCTGTATCTCCTCGTCGTCGCTGGCGTCGGGGCAATTGCTGCGACACAGTCGACGTTCGACGCGGCGCTCAGAACCGGCGGGAAGGCCCTCGCTCTCGCCCCCTTCGTGCTGGTGTTTATCGACGTGTTCCTCAGCTACCTGTTCAGTGGAATGGTAGCGACCGACCCCACGGCCTTGTTCGGTCCTGCGATTTATGCCGGGCTGGTCATGTACGGTATCCGCTGGTATCGTCGACGCTGAGGGGTTTGTGCCGGTGCGATTGCGAGCCGTCGTGCATCTCGACTAGCGTGTCGGCGACTTGCTCGACCGCTCTATCGGCGACGGCCGCTCGCTGGGCGTCTGTGAGCGGGGTGTGGCAACCCATGGTCGAAGGTGGTTGTTCAATTGATAAATACTTCGTGGAGGGTACAACCGCTATCTGAGTATCCTCCCCGTGAGCGGTCCGCCCGCTTCAGGGCGCGCACCGGTTCGCTCCGTCCGGTATCAAAACTACCATGCCTCCCGGATTCGAGAGGCTACCTACTACAGGTGGTTCTGTGACCGAAAAACGCGAATACAAAGACGAGTATCAGGACAAGACGCTGTATCTCCCGGGGCCGACAGAGGTGCGCGAGGACGTTATCGAGGCGATGGCCGAGCCGATGTTCGGCCACCGAATGGACCGGATGACCGACCTCTACACCACCATCGTCGAGGACACCAAGGAGTTCCTCGGCACCGACAACGACGTCATCGTGCTCACGGCATCTGGGACGGAGTTCTGGGAGTCGACGACGCTCAATCTGGTCGAAGACAGTATGCTCGTGCCGACCTCCGGCGCGTTCAGCGAGCGCCAGGCCAACGTCGCCGAGCGCCTCGGCAAGAACGTCGACCGCATCGAGTACGACTGGGGTACGGCGGTCAAGCCAGACGATATCCGAGACGCGCTGGAATCCGGTGACTACGACGCTGTCGGGGCCGTGATGAACGAGACCTCGACCGGCGTCCGGAACCCCATCGAGGAAATCGGTGACGTGGTCGCAGAGTACCCGGACACCTACTTCATCGTCGATGCCATTTCCTGTCTTGGCGGTGACCAGATCGACATCGAAGCCCACGGCATCGACGCCATCTTCACGTCTACACAGAAGGCCTTCGCCATGCCGCCCGGGCTGGCCGTCTGTGCCGTCAGCGATGCCGCCTACGAGCGGGAACTGGAGAAGGACTCTGCGTCGTGGTACGGCGGCTTCCAGCGCTGTCTGGACTACTACGACCGGAAGGGCCAGACCCACTCCACGCCGGCGACTCCGCTCATGCTTGCCTACCGCAAGCAGATGAAGCATATGCTTGATGAGACCCACGACGCCCGTGACCAGCGCCATCAGGAGATGGCCGAGTACACGCGCGAGTGGGCCCGCGAGCACTTCGACCTCTATCCCGAGGAAGGCTACGAGTCCCAGACGGTGACCTGCATCGAGAACACGCGGGACATCAACGTTGCCGAGACGGTCGAAGCCGTCTCCGAGGAGTACGACATGGTGTTCTCCAGCGGCTACGGCGACATCAGCGAGGATAGTTTCCGTATCGGACACATGGGCGAACACACCGTCGAGAGTATCAAAGAGCTAACCGACGCAATCGAAGACGTGGCCGACCTGTAGCTCACGTGAGAATCGACGAAGAACGGGGTTATGTATCGATTTGTCGAGATTCGGTGCCACAACTCGGTATTTTCACAGTTTGATAATGCTGGGAAGACTATATTACTGTTTGCTACTTTGCTATAGATAGACGAACCATATGAGTAAAAGCAACAGGCGGAGTAGGGACAGCGACACCGCAACACAGATGAACGTGACCAGAAAACAGTTCGACTGGAGCGAGACACGGCCGAGCGCGGCAGTGACTGAGTACATCTCCGCCATGACCGGCCGGGAACAGACTGACTTCGCACCGCTGTACGAGACTATCGACCCTGAGGCACTCGATTCACTCGTTGATTCGTCAGGCCGATCGACACCTGTCAGTATCTCGTTTGAATATGCCGGCCACTCCGTCACTGTCCGAAGCGACGGGGAACTCGTGATCAAGGCCCCCAGTTCCAGTATCGGCCGATAACTGCAGTTTCTATGGCTGTTACACTCTTGTCTGCCGGTTTTTCTAGCCTCTCCGGGTAATCAACTGTCAAGTTTGTCTCTGCGTCGCTGTTTCGATGGTTCTGGCCGGTCTGTCGGGTCTGCCACAATTCATGTGATACGCGCTTTTTGTCGACTCTGAGACGTGGAGCAGAGCCGTTTTTGTACGCGAGATGTAACACCCCGTCAGTATGACCACTGCCGAGGATGTCGCTGGGAACCCCTATATTTCCGACCCGCGGACTGAGTTCGAGCCGGTCGAAGATGTCGACGAGGCGACGGCCCGCGAGCAAGCCGACCAGTTGCGCGAGGCGCTCCGCTACCACGACCACCGGTACTACGTCGAGGACGACCCGGTCATCGGCGACCGGGCCTACGACGCATTGTTCTCCCGGCTTCAGAGACTTGAATCGGCGTTCGACCTCGACACTGACGGCAGTCCGACCCAGCGTGTCGGCGGTGAGCCACTGAACGAACTCCCCGATGTCGAACACGTCGCCCGAATGGGCTCTATCGACCAGGGCGGAGAGGAAGCCGATGTGCGGGAGTTCGACAAACGAGTCCGCAGTGGCCTCGATGATGACGTCCAGTACTTCTGTGAGCCGAAGTTCGACGGCCTCTCTGTCGAGATTGTCTACGAGGACGGCGTCTACCAGCGGGCCGCGACCCGGGGCGACGGCGAGGTCGGTGAGGACGTGACCGAGAACGTCCGTACCATCTCCAGCGTCCCCCAGCGACTCCGCGGTGACTACCCCGACTTCCTGGCCGTCCGGGGCGAGGTGTACATCCCGCGGGACGCCTTCACGGCGTTCAACCGCGAGCGTGTCGAGCGCGGTGAGGACCCCTTTGCGAACCCCCGCAACGCCGCCGCCGGGACGCTTCGCCAGCTCGACCCGTCGGTGACCGCCGAGCGCCCACTGTCGATATTCTTCTTCGGCGTCCTTGACGCCTCGGTCGGTTTCGAGAGCCACAGTGAGCTGCACGAGCGGTTCCCCGAGTGGGGGCTCCGGGTCTGTGACCGGACCACTGTCGTTGACAATATCGACGGAGCCATCGACTACCGGAACGACCAGCAGCAGGCCCGCGACGACCTCGATTACGAAATCGATGGCGTCGTGATCAAGGTTGACGACATGGACGCCTGCGATGAACTCGGCTCGACCGCACGCGCCCCGCGCTGGGCGTTCGCCTACAAGTTCCCGGCCCGGAAAGAGGAGACGACGGTGCGGGACATCGTGGTGCAGGTCGGTCGGACCGGTCGGCTCACCCCAGTCGCGCTCATGGACCCCGTTGAGGTCGGTGGCGTCACCGTCTCGCGTGCCTCGCTACATAACCCGTCGCTCATCGCCGACCTCGGCGTCGACGTGGGTGACCGCGTCCGAATCAAACGAGCCGGTGATGTCATCCCAGATGTCGTCGAAGTGCTTGACGACGACGGCGACGGTCACTTCGAGTTCCCGGAGACCTGCCCGGCCTGTGACAGCCCAGTTGAGCGCGACGGTCCGATGGCGTTCTGCACCGGCGGGCTGACCTGCCCTGCCCAGCGCGAGCGCAGCGTCGAGCACTACGCCAGCCGCGACGCGCTGGATATCGAGGGTGTCGGCGAGAAGGCCGTCCAGCAGTTGCTGGACGCCGGTCTCGTCTCGGACCCCGCGGACCTGTACGACCTCACCGTCGAGGATCTCACCGACTTGGAGGGCTGGGGCGAGACCAGCGCCCGGAACCTCGTCGAAGGGATGGACGGCGCTCGGGAGCCACCGCTCGCGGACTTCCTCGTCGCGCTGGGTATCCCCGAAGTCGGGACTGTCACGGCGCGGAACCTCGCTCAGGAGTTCGGCACGTTCGAGGCGATCCTCGACGCTGCTGATGAGGGCAACACCGACGCGTTCGAGGCCGTCCCGGACGTGGGGCAGACAGTCGCCCGCTCCATCGTGGAGTTCTTCGAGGGCGAGGGGAACCGCGCCGTCATTGACCGCCTGCTCGATCACGTCGACCCGCAGGCCGCCGAGGAGACGGGCGGTGACGCCTTGGACGGGCAGACGTTCGTCTTCACTGGGTCACTCGACGGCTACACCCGCAGCGACGCGCAGGAACTGGTTGAGCGTAACGGCGGGTCAGCGACCAGCAGCGTTTCCGGTAACACGGACTATCTGGTGCTCGGTGACAACCCCGGCCAGCGAAAACAGGACGACGCCGAAAAAAACGACGTGACGACGCTCACCGAAACAGAGTTGGAAGAACTGCTGGACGACGCTGGTGTGCTGTGAGAGGCGGGTCGAACGGTCCCGAGTGAGCCGCTGTCGGCCGTAGCGGTAGCGTTTGGACACGCTTGAACCGACCAGTCACGCTACCATCCGTCTCGTGTCTGGGTCCGTCTTGACCCTATCTATTTTATTCGCGTATTCCTGTGATACTTGGAAGACTATGGACTTCGCCGGTGAGACAGTCCGCGTTCTTCACGTCGACGACAACTCGGACCTCGTAGACGTGACGGCGTCGGTGCTCGAACACGAGGACGACCGATTGCGTGTCGAGACCGCAAAGAGTGCCGATGCGGCGATGGAGCGACTCTCCGTGGAGCGCTTCGACTGTATCGTCTCGGACTACGACATGCCGGACCAGAACGGAATCGAGTTCCTCGAAGCCGTTCGTGAGGACCAGGGTGACCTCCCATTCATTCTCTATACCGGGAAAGGCTCCGAGGAGATCGCGAGCGACGCGATCTCTGCTGGCGTGACCGACTACCTCCAGAAGGGGTCAGGCACCGAGCAGTACAAACTGCTTGCGAACCGGATCTGCAACGCCGTCGACGCAAGCAGGTCCCGGCAAGAGCTTGACGAGCGAACCCGGCGATTGGAGTCGCTCATCAGCAGCCTTCCGGGAATGGTCTATCGCCGTCTCAACGCACCGGGCTGGCCGATGGAAACCGTCGAGGGCGAGATCGAATCACTCACCGGCTACACGGCTGCGGACTTCGAAACTGGGGAGGTAGTCTGGGGCGACGACGTGCTCCATCCGGAGGACCGCGACCGGGTCTGGGAGACGGTACAGGACGCGCTCGCGGCGCAGGGTGAGTTCGAGGTGACTTATCGGATTATCACTGCCGACGGCATCGAGAAGTGGATGTGGGAACATGGACACCAAGTTCCGGGGGCAGCGGACAAACCGGACGCACTGGAGGGGTTCGTCATGGACATCACCGACCTCCGGGAGCGAGAGCGCAAACTGGAGCGATACAAGCGGATGGTAAACACGATGCCGGAATCGGCCTGCATCTACGACACGGCGGGGCGGTTCGAACTCGTCAATCAGTATCTAGCCTCGTTCTACGGAACAACCAGAGACGAACTGGAAGGGAAACCGAGTAGCCTCCTGCCGAAGATCCGGAGCGAGTACGAGGGGGACCCGTACCAGGACCTAATCGACGGTGAACGCGACGAACTCCGCGGGGAGGTGAGCGGCGAGTTCCCCGGGCACGGGTACGAGGTGCTGGAGTATCGGCTCACGCCGCTTGTAATCGACGGGACGGTCGAGGGCGTGGTCAGTGTCACCCGCGAAGTGACCGAGCAGCGGGAACACGAGATGAAAATAGCCAGACAGCGGTCGGTTCTCAAAGCACAGCAAGAGGCGGTGATCGACGGGATACTCGTCGTCGACGAAGACGAGACCATCGTTTCTTACAACGAGCGGTTCGTCGATATGTGGGGCATCCCGCGGGATATTGTCGAACGTGGCGACGAGGAAGTCGCCTTGGAGTGGGCAATGGAGCAAGTCGCCGAACCGGAGGCGTTTCGCGTGGATGTCGAGGCACTGTATGAGCACCCCCAAATGTCTGCTAGAGACGAACTCGAACTCGCCGACGGTCGCGTATTCGACCGCTATACGGCACCTGTTGTCGCCGAGGACGGGACGCGGTTCGGCCGGCTGTGGACCTTTCGAGACATCACGGACCTGACGGAGCAAAAACGGGAGTTGGCTCGGCAAAACGAGCGCCTCGAAGAGTTTGCTGGTGCTGTCTCTCATGATCTTCAAAACCCGTTACAGGTGGCTCGCAGCCGACTCATGCTCGCTCGCGAGGAGTGTGACAGTGTGCATCTGGACCCGCTCGATAACGCGCTCCAGCGAATGAACGACATCGCCGACAATGTCCTCAGGCTGGCCCGTGAGGGAGTCGATATCGGGGTGACAGAGCCCGTCGATCTCCGGGAGACGATCGACGCCGCATGGACGATCGTCGCGGACGGCGACGAAGCCGCCGAGCTACGGTATGCGACCGACGAGAACCGGAAGTGGATCGCTGAGGCCGACAGCGACCGACTGTCGGGCCTGTTCGAGAACCTCTTCGGGAATGCGATCGAACACGGCGGCCCGGGGGTAACCGTTTCGGTCGGGCTCCTCAACGACGGAACAGGGTTCTACGTTTCCGACGATGGCCCGGGTATCCCCGCCGATGAGCGTGAGCAGGTGTTCGAGGCGGGCTACTCGACCGCCGAGGACGGGACCGGATTCGGGCTCCGGATCGCTAGACAGATCGCCGAGGTCCACGGCTGGGAGATCCGTGTCACCGACAGCGAGGATGGGGGCGCTCGGTTCGAAATCACTGGTGTCGAGTTTCCCGAGTGAAGAATCCGTTGTAACGCTGTAGCACTCCCTGTTGGAGCCGTTGTGGACCAACACTCGTCCGGTCGCCGACGGTAGGCGACCGGCTTGGTACCCGTTCGACTACTGCCATCGCCGTTCGTTGTGGCTGCAAAGTTGCCGGAACGAGACTGCCGACAGCGACGACCGTTACAGGTCCTTGTTCTCGAAGACGTAGTAGCCGGCCACCAGCGGGACGACCAGCCACAGCAAGAGGTAGCCGATAACCGCGACAGTGCTGTACTGGGGCGGCAAAGCGGCGTTGGCACACTCCGCACCAGTCTGTGTTATCTCGAGTGTCCCACCCAGCATTTCCTCACACGTCACCTGCGGGTTCGACGTCAGGAGAAGCCGGGAGCGGATCGGCGTTCCCTGCAAGACCTCCTGAACGAGCGTGCGGTACGCCGCGATAGGGCTCAGGAGTGAAACGAACAGTTCGACGTGGAGTTGGGTCACCTGCCCAATGTTTGCGTGGTCCGACAGCAGGTTTCCGAGGCCTGCTCCGAGGTTCGACCAGAACACCTGCAGGTAGACATAAATCCCGAGTGACGTTGCCATCGCCCGGCGTGCAGTTTTCAGCGCCGCCGAGAGACCGATCGCGAACGCCGTGAACACGACGCCGTACGCCATCGTGGCGAGCGCGAACAGCAGGAACGACTCCCACGCAATTTCGATTTCCGACGGGAGTATCACTAGTAGCGTCGTCAGGAGTCCGACTGTGACCGGAATGAGTGTGATCGCACTCCGGCCGACGAACTTGCCGGCGAGCAGTTCACCGCGTGTGTACGGGAGCGAGAGCAGTATCTTCAGGGAGCCGCGCTCGCTTTCCCGGGCAATTGCAGCGTAGCCGATGACGATGGCGACCGCGGGAAGCAGCGGCGCTGCGATCGGCAGTGCGAACCGGACGTAGGCGTCCGTTGTCAGCGACGCGCCAGCCTCAGCGAACTGCTGGCCGATGTTGAAATACAGGCCAAGCAGTGCCGGTAACGCGAAGAGGACGATGAAAATGAACGAGAGGACCCAGATCCACGGTGAGCGGACCGTATCGCGGAACTCCTTTTTTGAGATCGGGTACCAGTCGGCGAACTCGGAGTTCTTGATGCTCGTATCGATGTCCCCGAGGAATCGCTTGAGGGGGTTCTGCTCGGCGCTCATGCGTCGGCCTCCGGGCGGTCCTGTTCTTGCTGTTCGGTGTAGGTGGCGAACACTTCATCGAGCGAGGCCTCTTCAGTCTCGAAGTTGGCGACCGCGCTTCCGCTTTCCTCGACAGCGTTGAGGACGCCCATCTTTGCGTCGCTATCACAGCCGACGGTGAGCGTTGTTCCATCCGCAGTCACTGTCGAGACCTCGTCGAGCCCCTCAATAGCCGCGACTGCGGCGTCGGTGCCGTCGCCGTCCGCAAGCGTCACGCGGAGGACGGTGTCACCGGCGGCGGCCTCGCGCAGCCCGGCGACGCTGTCTTTGGCGATAAGACGGCCGTTCTGGAGGATCCCAACCGTGTCACAGACGGCCTCGACCTGGCCGAGGATATGGCTGGAGAAGAAGACGGTTGCGCCGCGTTCGTTCTCTTCGCGGATTAGTTCCCGCATCAGGCGGGCGCCGTTCGGGTCGAGCCCGGTCGTCGGCTCGTCGAGGATGAGGAGGTCGGGCTCGCCGACAAGCGCCATCGCCAGCACGAGGCGCTGCTGCATCCCTTTGGAGTAGCCGCCGGCCTTGCGGTCGATAGCGTCGGTGATGCCGACCCGTTCGGCTAGTTTGTCGGGGTCTTCGTCGGCGTCTTTCGACTCGATGACAAAGGAGAGGTGCTGGCGACCGGTGAGCCGGTCGTACACGTCGTAGCCTTCGGGGAGGACTCCAGTGCGGGCACGGATTCGCTTCGGTTCTTCGTGGATGTCGTGGCCGAGCACCGTCGCCGACCCGTCGGTCGCGCGGACGAAATCAAGGAGGATGTTGATTGTCGTCGACTTCCCGGCCCCGTTCGGGCCGAGGAAGCCGAAGATTTCGCCCTCCTCGACGGTGAGGTCGACCCCTTGCAGTGCGGTGACACTCCCGAACTGCTTGGTGACGCCATCCAGTTCTATCGCTGCCATACGGCGCGTTTGTGACGGCCGCGTGTATAGTCTTTCGTGTTCCAGTTATCAATCAAAAAACTCGATAGACGGGTCGTAGCTGCCGAAACGCTCGCTTATACTTCGGCGTCGGGGTCGTGGCGCTCGGCCATCCGCTTGGCCTCCGTCGCGTACCGCTCCTGTGTGTCCTCGTCGGTGACGGGTTCGAGTCGGTCGGGTTCGACGTCGATGGCCGCTGTAATCCGCTTGCGCCTGAGCAGGTTCGGCGAGAGCTGCTTGGTCAGATGGCGGTCGCCGTCCGGGGGCGCGTAGATGAGCGTCACCATGCGCTCGTCGCCGTAACTGGAGCGTTCGACCAGCCAGCACTGGACCGTCTCCTCGTCGTCAGTCATTGCTATGCCGTTTGCGTGCCGGCGGTTTATATCTTACAACCCCTCTCGAACCGCCGTTACCGGGTCACGTTCAGCCCTTGCTGGATGCCCGCGGTGAACTCCTCGTCGATGTCGATCGCAGTCCCGGCGTTCCGGACCGTATTCGTCGCGACCACGCCCGCGTCGCCCGACCGGAGTCGGATACCGGCCGCCGAGGCGTCGCTGACCGTGTTGCCCGTGATAGTGAAACTGTACGGTCGCTCTTCTGTCCGTGTGTCGGTGTTGTCTGCATCTGCTGGGACTGTTCGCGCGAGTATCCCGACCGGACAGTTGTCGACCTGATTGCCCGAGATGGTGATATCGGACGACCGGGCTGCGGGGGTCTCGGCTACCTCGTCCCGAAGGTGGGTCTCCTTGTACTCGATTTCGATGCCTGCCTCGCCGCCGGGGTCGGGCGCGAACTCAGTCAGGTCCCGACAGACGTTCCCGACGATGGTTCCGCGCTGGGCCGGCGAGCAGGCGATGAGGCTGTGGCCGCCGTCGACGGCGACGTTACCGATGACGGCGAAGTTCGCGACGTTGTACGGGGCGATGTTGTTGAACTTCACGCCGACAACGCGGTTACCGGTGATGACCACGTCGCTGGACTGCCGGAGGTCCCGGTCGCTGCCGGTCGGTGCGGCTCGGCTGGTGATACCGTACCAGTTCGGATTGACGACCTCGTTGTGCTTGACCGTCACGCCGGTACACCGCGTGAACGACAGCGCCATCTGGAAGCCGTTTACCGTACGGTTGCGGGCGATGTAGACGCCGTCGCACTGATCGGCCTGAATAGCTTGGTTGTTCAGTTGCGTCCCGTCGGCGTCGAACTCGATATTGGTGACCGAAGTAGCGTCACCGCGCACGCGAATGAGGTCGTGGCCGGCCGGCAGTGGGTTCGACTGTGATTCAGCCGGCGCGGGATCTTCAGCCGTCCCCGTCTGCGAGACGACGAAACGGGTCCCCTGCTGTCCGGTCAACGCGGTCTTGTCGCCCATCGTCGCCGGCCCGCCAAAGCGGAAGGTGTCGGCACTAGCGACAACGGCCCCGCCGCTGTCCGGTACGTTATCGAAGGCATATTGGAATGCCTCATCGGCAGTACCGCCGGTCGAGAACGCGACGCTGCCGCCGCCATCAAGTACCAGATACTCTGTCCCGTTGTCGTTACCGTTGCTGTTTGGCTGGCCGGCTCCTGTCGTGACAAGGTAGACTGCTCCTGTCCCCGGTGGTCCAGCTCCCGTCTGTGCCTGTCCGGTGCCACTGAATAGCCCGATACCCGCTGCCGCACCGATACTCGACAGCACGGACCGACGTGACGCCTGCCAGCCCGACTGTCGTGACCCGGTACCAGCTCCGTTTGTGTCAACAGTCATCCACGTACAGCTGCCCGGCCACTCGCAATAATCGATTATAATAGCGGTCTGACCCGTACGTACTCGTTCATACCTGAATTATCAGCCCCAACCGACCCCGACCAGTGAGTCTCCAGAAGCACGTTGTTGGTGGCACCATGGGATTCCGATCTGTGGAACGCGACGCCAGGGCTCACTTCTCCGCCGCTGACAGCAGATTTATGCCGACAGCGACAGGACGATACGGTAATCCGACGTGGGCTCCGACGACTCGCCGTTCGACGATGTGTCGGCAGACCGGGACTACCTCCGTGTCCTCCTCACTGCCGTGTGTGTCGTCGCCGTGGTGCTGGCGACGGCGACGCTCCCGATTCTGGCACCCGGTGGAACACAGAGCCCGATGGAGTCTCTTATTCCGCTCCCGCAGGAGAACCCGCTCGGCTCGGCGGGGGGCACCTCGACCGGCGGCAGCGGCGGCCAACTCGGCGCGCTGAACCCGGGAAGCCAGACCAGTGTCGGGGGCTCGCTCGATAGTGGCGACAGCGGCGACAGCCCGTACCAGTCACAGGACACGGACCCGCATTTTACTGTCACGAGTTCGGAACCGGCGTACTGGCGGACTGGCGCATATGAAACCTACACTGGTACGGGCTGGGACGGGCAAGCGGACCCACAGGCCTATGAGGGGCCAATTGCGGTTGACGGGATGGCCGACTCGACGGTTGACTACAAGGTGCGACTGGCAAAGTCTGCCACGTCGCTGCCGACCGTCTGGCGGCCGAAATCGGTGTCCCGTGACGACGTAATGGTCACCGAGTACGGCGCGGTCACGTCCGAGCGACCGCTGCCCGCCGGAACGACCTACAGCGCGACCAGCGTGACACCCCCCGACGATCCGGCGGTGCTGCGGACGAGTGGCCGCGACTACCCTGAGGCCATCGAATCACGCTACACGGGCGTGCCGGCGTCGACATCAGCGCAGGTGGGCCCGTTCACCGACCGACTGACTGAGGACAGCGATTCGCCCTACGATACGGCGACAACCATCGAGCAGTGGCTGGAGGCGAACAAGAACTACTCGCTGAACGTCAGCCAGCCACCCGAGGACGACGTGGCCTCGGAGTTCATATTCGAGATGGACAAGGGGTACTGCGAGTACTTCGCCACGTCGATGGTGGTCATGCTCCGGAGTCAGGACATCCCGGCCCGCTACGTCGTCGGCTACTCGACCGGCGAGCAGACCGGCCAGAACCAGTACACTGTTCGCGGAATGAATGCCCACGCGTGGGTCGAGGTGTATTTCGAGGGCGTCGGCTGGGTGCAGTTCGACCCCACGCCCGGGCAAGAGCGCCTTGCGTCTGAACAGCAGGCGATGCAAAACAGTAGTCAGGATTACAGCGCCGCGGAGTCCGGAAGCCCCGATGAGGAGTTCGCCGTCGGGACGCCGACGGACGAGCCACGGACCGAAGTCCCAAACGGGACTGGACAGGAGTCAGAGAGCGACGAAACCGAGGGCACTGAAACGGGCGCAGACGGGACCGGTGAGAGCGACGGAACCGGTAATTCGGGCGACGGACAGACAGTCTCGCAGCCAGGCGAGTTCGTCATCGAACTCAACCGGACGGCGACGCCGGGCGCGGCGGTGGCTGCGACAGTGACCCGTGACGGCGCACCGGTGGAGGGCGTGACGGTCTCGTTCAACGGTGAGCCGGTTGGAACGACGGGCCCGGCTGGCACCGTTTCCGGGACGGTTCCCTACGAAGACGAACTGACGATTACCATCGATGCAGTCGGCGACGCGGACTCACTCATCGCCCCGTCGGTCCCGCATGACAGTACTCGTGCCTTCGCCGTTATCGGCCCGCAGACCCAGCAGTTGACGAACGCGAGCTACGAACTGAACACAACCGCGTCGGTGAGTATCACTGGCGAACAGGTCACTGGCGGCGAGGTGACCGTCACTGCGACTGTCGACGGCGTCCCGGTTCGGGACGGCGATGTCCTGCTTGATGGCGAACCAATGGGGACAACGGACCGGCAGGGGCGGGCAACAGTCACTCTGCCAAGCGAGCCCGGTAACGTCTCGATTGCCGTCGAGCGGGACGCTGTCAGCGGTAACACGACTGTGGTTCTTGAACGGCTTTCCGTGGCAACGTCGCCGACGCTCCCGCTGGCTCTGCCCGTTGCTGGCCAGACGGTGAACGCGACGATGGGCGGGGAGCCGGTCACGAACGCCACAGTTACCGTCGGCGGGGAGCCGACAGCACGGACCGGCGCGACTGGTCAGGCGATGGTCGGTCTCCCGCTCACGGCGAGTGCCGAAATTTCCGTTTCGAAGTACGGACAGACGGCCACGACGACCGTCAATGGCCTGTTCGTCAACGCCGCGGGCGTCGTGGTTGCTCTCGGCATCCTCATCGCCGGGGCGGTTGTCGGCGCTCGTCGGCGGAACGTCACGCCAGGGACGATATGGGGCTGGGTCCGGGCCGCACGCGAACTCGCCGTCAGGGCGCTCGTCGGCGTTGCGGTGGTGGCTGATGACCTGCTGGGCCGTTTCCGAGCGCGACTCGAACTCACTGTCACGGCGCTCCGTGACCTGCTTACCGGCCACCGGTCGCCGGCGGCGCTGTTTGACGCGCTTCGAGCGTGGGTCAGTGAACGCCTTGCAGCGGCCGAAGACGCAGCCGGCGATGCGGTGGCGGCTGTTTCCACGACCAAATCCAACGGAGACGACGGAACGCCTGCGGCTCGCGTCACCATCCGCGAAGCGTGGACGCGCTTCCTGACCCACGTCTCGCTCCGGCGGTACTGGACGCGGACGCCCGGCGAAATCGCGACCCACGCCATCGAACGGGACGGCCTCCCGCCGGCCGCGGTGCGGACGGTCCGGGACGCGTTCCGTGCGGTCGAGTACGGCCAGCGGGACGCACAGGAGCACGTCGCGGCTGTTGAGGACGCGATCCGAACCATCGAGGCGGCCGCCGGGCAGCAGTCCAGCCCGACAGACGACACTGACGACGCGACGGAGGGGCGGCCCTGATGCGTCTGCGAACGGTCGTTTTCGGAACCGTGGGGCTGCTGGCGACCGCCGTCGCGGCCTCCCTCGTTTTCGCGCCGACGGCCGCCGGGGATTCGCTGGTCGCTGTGTTCGGTAGTGTTGCTCCGACAACCATCCTCCTCGCTGGCAGTCTGACCGTTGGACTCTGTGCGGTCCTTGCCGGCTGGCTCGGTGGACTTCTCAGCGGTGGCTCACCGACCGCCTTCGACGTTGCCGTCGACAGCCCCCCGGAAGACGTGACAGCGACGGAGAGCCGGCTGTTCGCCGCCGACATCGACGCGGCCATCGACGACGCCGTCGCTGGCGACGACGCGGCGATGGACACGGTTACCGAGCGACTCACCGCGGCAGCGACCACGGCCTATGCCATTGGAGCCGGCGTCTCGCAGGCGTCCGCCCATCAGGCAGTCCGCGCGGGGACGTGGACCGACGACGCCGTCGCGGCAGCGATGCTGTCCCCGACGGAGCCCCAGTCGCTGCTGGCTCGACTCCGTCTATGGCTCGACCCGGAGAGCGAGCGCCGCCGCCGAATCCGCCGGACGGTCGACGCTATCGCACAAGTGTCGGGAGGTGAGCGCTGACGATGCACCGCCGCATGCGGCGCTGGAGTGGCGGCCTCGCGGCCGCGCTGTTTCTCGTCAGCGTCTCGCTGCTCACTGCCGAGCCGCTGTTACTCGCGGCGACCGCAATTCCGCTCATCTACGTCGCCTACGGCGCGCTCTCGAGGGTGCCGGCGGGAACTGACTTGCAAGCAGCACGGTCCGTCTCCGACGCACAGCCAACGCCGGGCGAGCCGGTCGCGGTCGAACTCACACTCACGAACACCGGCAGCAGTTCGCTGACCGATGTGCGGGTCATCGACGGCGTGCCCGAGGAACTGGCAGTCGTTGAGGGGTCGCCGCGGCTCTGTACGTCGCTGCGGCCCAACGAGAGCGTGACGCTGTCCTACGCCGTGATGGCAAAGCGCGGGACCTACACGTTCGACGCCGCCGCAGTGCGGGTTCGGACGCTGTCGGCCAGCGACGAGGTGACTGTCGACCTGCCCGTGGCCGGCGATGGGACGCTGACGTGCTCGAACACCGTCTCAGAGGTGCCGATGGCCGACGCCACGCTCCCGCGGGCGGGAACGCTCCCGACCGACACCGGCGGAAGCGGGCTTGAGTTCCACTCGACACGGAGCTACCAGCCCGGCGATCCGGTCAACCGCATTGACTGGCGGCGCTACGCAAAGACCGATGAGCTGACCACCATCGACTACCGGGAGGAACAGGCCGTCAGGACGGTGCTGGTCGTTGACGCCCGGCCGCCGGCCCGCGTGACACCAGAGCCGGGGTTCCCGACCGGAGCCGAACTGTCGGCCTACGCCGCCGAGCGTCTGTTCGACGCACTCTCCCGGACCAGCGTCGTCGCAAGCGTCTGTGCCGTCGGATTGGCCGAAGCGGATGTCCCCGGCGGGCTCGGTCCAGACGGCTTGGCGTGGGTCGACGCCTCTGGCGGTCACGCGGACGCCCACGCGAGACAGATATTCGACAGCGTGGGCCGCGCCGCAGCCCGGCAGTCGGACGCCGATACGGCCGACGACGACGTGTCCGAGAACGATCAACCACAGCCGTCCCAGAGTGGAGCTACGAGGGTGACGACGGCCGACGGCGGCACCATCGAGGACCCGGCCCTGCTCGCGGTGCTCGCTCGGCTCCCACCGACCGCGCAGGTGGTCGTGTTCTCGCCGGCCGCCGACGACTGGCCCGTCTCGCTGGTGTCGTCGCTTGCGGTCCGTGAGTACCCGACGACGCTTGTCAGCCCGTCGCTGGCCCGCGGAGACTCGCTCGGCGCGGCTGTCGCGGGTACCGAACGCACCGCCCGCCTCCAGCGGGCCGAACTGTCCGGCGCGACCGTCATCGACTGGGACCTCGACAGCCCAATCGACGTGGCCCTTCGTGCCTCACTTGCCGACCTGTTCAGCGTGTAACAATGGATGACCACACCACACTCCCGACGCGGATGCCCTGGACCAGCCTCGCCACCGTCGTCGGCGTGACGGCGCTGTTGGTCGCAGGACTGCTGGGGACCGTTTCCGCCGACCGGGCCGCGCTCGTCGGTGTGGCCACCGGTGTGCTGCTGGCACTGTCGCTGTGGCTGAGCGGCTGGGACCGCTGGCAGGCGGTCGGCACTGTTCTGGCCAGCACCCTCGCGCTGCCGGTCGCCGTCGGGCTCTCGATCGCCACCGGTGGTGCGGTCGTCTCGCTCGGTGCCGAACTGTTCCCCGTCACTTCCCAAGCTGGCGTCCGACCAGCAGTCGTCACGCTGCTATCGCAAGTAATCGTCGTTCTCGGCTGTCTGACCGCTGTCTTCGGTGCGACCGCGGCCACCCGCGGCGTCGTCGATACCGAACGGGTGGGGACCTACGGTGGCACCGTCGTGCGGACGACCGTCGTTCCGTTCGCTGTTGCCCTCGTACTGTTCACGCGGGGGGCCATCGACTTCTTGCAATCTAACGCCGGGACGCCGGGCATCCAGCAACTGACCGGCGAGGTCCTCACTCGGGTGCTGGAACCGATTTTCGACCCGGTGCCCGGACGAACGCATATCGCTATCTTCAGCCTGTTGCTCGCTCTCGCCGCCACGGCGCTGGCCCGCGGACTCGACGCCTTGCCGCTTTCCGAACTCGTCCCGGAAACGAGCGACGCGCCCAATATCGACAGAGCCGTCGCCGCCGTTGAACGAACCTTCCGGTGGACTGGCCGGCTGGCCATGCTGGTCGCGCCGGTCGCCGGTCTGTTCGAACTGGGTCTCGGTCAGAAATCACTGGCTGGACTACTCCCGGCCGGGCTGTACGACCTCATCGTCGCAGTCACGGCCGCGCCGGGTCTCCGCGGCCTCCTCTGGTGGCTGTTCCTCAGTGGGACAGTCGTCTCGGTGGCTGTCTGGTTCCTCCGGCGGACGGTCCAGAGTTCGGCCGACCGCGTGGGGACCGTCCTCGCGCCGTACGTCGGCGGCGGCGTTATCACGCTCGGCGCGGTGGCGGTCGCGGGACCGGCAATTGATGCCATCGAAGCAGCGCTCCGGGCGACGCCGGCCGCGGCAGCCGTTGAACAGTTCTTTGTTCCGATACTGGACGTTTACGGCCCCGAGACCCTCACGCTGGCGCTGGCAGTCGTTGCGCTGTTTTCGCTTATCGGTGTCGCCGGTCAGCTGTGGGTGGCGCTGGCGATGAGCTATCTGCGTGCGCGGACGGCCGGCGTCACGCTTGCCGCGGCCGGCCTGTTCGGTGCGAGCGCCTTCGCCGCGACGCTTTCGACGCCGACGTGGCTGGTGCTTGCGGGTCTGGTCGGTGCCGTCGTCGTCTGGGACGCCGGCTCCTTCGGGACGACGCTGGGACACGAGGCCGGCAGCGGGGCCGCGACGCGCCGCACTGAACTCGTCCACACCGGCGGGACCGTCGCGGTCGGCGGCGTCGGCGCGGCGGCGACGCTGGGGCTGTCAGGCGTTGCTCGCGGTTCTATTGCTGTTGAGCCATCGGTCGCCGTGGCCGGCCTCGTGGTCTGTCTCGTCGCCGTGTTGGCGCTAGTGGCTGCGATACGGTAGGATCACACCGAACAATCCATTGTGTCGTGGTGACAAGTCAGTAGTATGACCGACCGGTCCCCGCTGCGACGGGCCAGAGACAACGCGACGGAACTCGCCTCGCTGGCGGTCACCGGGTTCTGGCTCGTTGCCCTCTTCACCGGACAGGAGTGGTGGCTCGCGGCGCTCCTCGTCGGCTACGTGGTGGTCGTTCCGCTGACGGAGCTGCTGTATGGCGATACAGACGAGGAGGACGATATCGGGAGAGCGGATTCAGCCCCGCCGAGCGGTGCTGGTGACGAAACACCGCTGGAGCGCTTGCGCCGTCGGTACGCCGAGGGGAAGCTGACCGACGAACAGTTCGAACGGAAACTGGAACGACTGCTGGAAACGGAGACGCTGGAAGACATCGAGGACGGCGCGGCGGTCCGGGGGCAGGAGCGGGAGCGACAGCGCGAGACCGAGCGAACCTGAACGGTTAGGGACTGACCGCCGGCACCTCGACGCGGTCCAGCACGTCGTCGACGACAGTCGCCGGGTTGACGCCACGGACGCCTGCGTCGGCGGTCAGAACGAGTCGGTGGGCGAACGCCTCCTCGACGACGGCCTTCACGTCGTCCGGGACGGCGTAGTCGCGGCCGTCGAGGACCGCGGCGGCGCGAGTCGCCTCGAACAGTCGCTGAATACCACGCGGGGAGACGCCGACGTCCACGCGGTCGTCCTCGCGAGTAGCGCGGCCGAGTTCGACGACGTAGTCCCGGAGCGTGCCGTCGACAGTGACCGACTCGACTGCTCGCTGGAGTGCCGGCAGCCGCTCGCCATCGATGACGCTGGTGACGCTTGGGGCCTGTGCTGTGCGGTCGGCCCGCCGGTCGATGAGTTCGCGTTCGCCGCCGAAGTCGGGATACCCCATCGATGTTTTGACGATGAAGCGGTCCCGCTGGGCCTCGGGGAGGCCGAAGGTCCCCTCCTGTTCGACGGGGTTCTGCGTGGCGATGACGAAGAACGGCTCGGGCAGGTCGTGAGTCACACCGTCGACAGTGACCTGCTTCTCGCCCATCGCTTCGAGCAGCGCGGCCTGCGTCTTGGGCGGTGCGCGGTTGATTTCGTCGGCCAGCACGACGTTGGCGAAGACGGGGCCGGGCTGGAAGTCGAACTCGCCGGTGGCTTCGTTGAACACGTTCGAGCCGGTGATGTCGGACGGGAGCAGGTCCGGCGTGAACTGCACCCGTTTGAAGGAGAGGTCAAGCGCCGTCGCGAACGACTGGGCAGTGAGCGTCTTCCCCGTGCCCGGCACGTCTTCGAGCAGGACGTGCCCCCGGGCGAGAATCCCGGTCATGACGGTTTCGAGGAAGTGGTCGTCAGCGATGACGGCACTGCCGACGGCGTCGAGAATCTGTCGGCTGGTTCGTCCGGCAGTGTCGTGGTCCATACCGGCGTGTAGATAGCCACCGACAAATACCCTCTCCCTCGGTTTCGCCGGTCGGCGAACCGATACCGTGGTATCCTATCACAATAAGAGAGAATTGCCGTAACTCTGAGTTATAGATAGCTAGAGATATATGCATACTGCACATGACCGACGACTACGGATTCGGGACGCGCTGTGTCCACGCCGGCCAGGAGGAGCCGGACCCGGCCACAGGGGCACGCGCGCCGCCCATCTATCAGACCTCGTCGTACGTCTTCGAGGACGCCGACACCGCGGCCGACCGGTACGCCCTGAATGACGACGGCAACGTCTACTCGCGGTTCGACAACCCCACTGTCCGGATGCTCGAAAGCCGTATCGCGTCGCTCGAAAACGCCGTCGACGCCGTCGCGACGGGGTCGGGGATGGCCGCACTCGACGCCGGGACGTTCGTCCTCGCGGCCAACGGTGACAACATCGTGACGGCCTCTTCTATCTACGGCGGCACCCACTCCTACTATTCCAACACCGCCAGCCGCCGGGGTATCGAGACGCGGTTCGTCGACACGCTCGACCCGGACGCCTACGCCGAAGCCATCGACGAAGACACGGCCTACGTCCACTTCGAGACCATCGGGAACCCGTCGCTGGTCGTCCCGCCCATGGAGGAAATCGCCGGGGTGGCCCACGACCACGGCGTGCCTGTCTTCGTCGACAACACGTTCGGGACGCCGGCCCTGTGTAACCCGCTAGACCACGGCGTGGACCTCCTCTGGGAATCGACGACGAAGTGGATCCACGGCTCCGGGACAACCGTCGGCGGTGTCCTCGTCGACGGCGGTTCGTTCCCCTGGGACGAGTACCCCGAGAAGTTCCCGGAACTCGGCGGCGAAAATGAGGCCTTCGGCAAGAACTTCTCCGAGGCCTTCGGCGACCGCGCCTTCTCCGTCGCCGCCCGCCAGCGCGCGCTCCGGTCGCTTGGCGACGGCCAGAAGCCGTTCGACGCCTGGGCGACCCTCCAAGGCGCGGAAACCCTCTCTCTGCGGATGGAACGCCACTGCGAGAACGCGATGGCTGTCGCCCAGCACCTCGAAAACCACTCCGAGGTCGCCTGGGTCACCTATCCTGGGCTGGAGAGCCACGAGACCCACGACCTAGCACAGCAGTACCTCTCCGGCGGGTTCGGCGGTATCGTCACGTTCGGGCTGGAAGCCGGCTACGACGCCGGCCGACGGTTCTGCGAGGAGACGGATCTAGCCCAGTTCCTCGCGAACATCGGCGACGCCAAGACGCTGGTCATCCACCCGGCCTCGACTACCCACGCCCAGCTCAGTGAGGCGGAACAGCGTGCCAGCGGCGTCACGCCGGACCTCCTCCGGTTCAGCGTCGGCATCGAAGACCCAGAGGACATCATCGCAGACATCGACGCCACAATCGAACGAGTCACATGAACGTCGAACACAACACCGTCTCGCTCGGCGAGTTCGAGTTCGACTGCGGGGAGACGATTCCGGATCTGGAAATCACCTACGAGGCCTACGGGGAGTTCGACGGCGACAACGCGGTGCTGGTCTGTCACGCCCTGACTGGTAGCGCCCACGTCGCCGGCCGCGACCGGGTCGACAGTGCCGATCAGGCCCGCGCTTGGTGGGACGACATAGTCGGGCCGGGCAAGGCCATCGACACCACGGAGTACTACGTCGTCTGTGCGAACGTGCCCGGTTCCTGCTACGGCTCGACGGGACCGAAAAGCGAGAACCCGGAGACGGGTGAGCCCTACGGCACCGACTTCCCGCCGGTCACCGTCACAGACTGGACCGAAGCCCAGCGCGCGCTGCTTGACGAACTCGGGATTCCGCACCTCCATGCTGTCGTCGGCGGCAGCGTCGGTGGCATGAACGTCATCGAGTGGGCCAAGCGCCACCCGGACCACGTCGACCGCATCGTTCCCATCGCCGCGGCTGCGCGACTGGACACGCAGTGCCTCTCGCTCGACGCTATCGCCCGCCGGGCCATCACGACCGACCCGAACTGGAATCAGGGCCACTACTACGGCGAGGATCAAGACCCGCCGAGCGACGGGCTGGCGCTGGCCCGCCAACTGGGCCACGTGATGTACCTCTCGAAGGCGTCGATGGAGCGGCGCTTCGGCCGCCGCGCCGCCGGCCGGGACGCCGTCCGCACGTTCCCCACTGACGCCGCGGGCGCGTTCTTTCCGTACCGCGACGTGGAGTCGTATCTCGATTACAACGCCGAGAAGTTCACCGAGCGATTCGACGCCAACAGCTACCTCTATCTGACGCGGGCGATGGACAACTACGACCTCGCCGCCGGGTTCGAGTCCGACACGGACGCGCTGGCGGCGTTCGACGGCGACGCGCTGGTGATGTCCTTTACCGCCGACTGGCACTTCACCACCCAGCAGGCGGAGGCGCTAGCCGACTCGCTCCGGGAGGCCGACGCGAACGTCGCCCACCACGTCATCGACTCCGACCACGGCCACGACGCGTTCCTCGTCGAACCGGACAACGTCGGGCCGCCGCTCGCGGACTTCCTCGACGCGGGCGTCGACGGTAACGCCGTCACCGATTCGGTGGTCGAGGACAGTCAGGAGAGCGACTTCGCACCCGTCCACAACAGCCTGTTCTCGCGGTAGCGACGCAGGCATCTCAGGGGCTGACTGGGCGATCTTCTCTCCTCGGTCGGCTCGTCGATCATGCAATTCTCGGCTCACGCTAGCATTTAACACATCTCGGACCGACTAGCTCTATGTATGGCTGACATGACCACGAACATCGAAAGCGAGGAGTATTCGTTCGGACAGACGGTGTACGACGAAGACGGCAACGAACTCGGGACCATCCGCGGGTTCGACGAACACGGGTTCTACGTCACGGTTGAGGACGGCATCGAAGCGATGTCAAGCGAGCATCTCAGCGCTGGGGCCGCGGGCGAGGCCGAACTGATGTGGCGCTGCTGGGAATGCGGCGAAATGGGCCAAATAGAGGATATCCCCGACGAATGCCCGTCCTGTAACGCGCCAAAAGAGGATATCTACTATTGGCAGGAGGATTGAGACGGCTCGGTGGCTGTCTGGAATCACCGACTGCATCCGCGACGGTGGTTACGCTTGCTCGAATCGCTCGGCGACGCCCGGTCCGACTGCTTCCTGCACTGTCTCGCCGGCCGACGGCGGGAGCGAGAACCGAAGCGTCGTCCAGTCGAGTTCGAGAATTGCGTGCCCGTCCTCGTCACCGATGACGACGTACACTAGTGTCCCCCCGTAGACTCGCGCCAGCGCGTCGAACGTTTCTGTCGTCAGCGGCACCGTTCCGGTCGTGTGAGTGTCCGTAGCCGAAACGTCGGTGTGGCCCGCGAGTGTCTCGACAGCAAACCGTTCGTGCTGGGGGGTGTCTCGCCGTCCGGCACCGAGGTGGACGAACGCTTTTGCGGGAGACCGAGGTGACGCGTCCAGCACCGCTGCGAGCACGTCCAGCCCGACCGCCTCGTCGGGGTCGGCCAGTTCGAACCGACGCCTGGTTTCGTCTTCCGGCCAGGTCGGCCCCGGTTCGCCGTCGCCACCGATGCCCTCCCACGCCGTGACGATTGTCTCGGTCAACCGGTCGATACCGATCTCGTCGATGGCCCGAACTACTGCCTCGGCGTCGTCGGAGTCGCCCATGCTCACTCGTTCGCCACTCGTGGGCAAGTGCGTGCTGATTCCGGTACGCCGGTGGTAGGTTTTTGTCTGGGCCGTCCGTGCGAGGCGGTATGGATATCGTCGTCGTCGGGGCTGGGAGCCTCGGCAGCCTCGTCGGTGGCCTGCTCGCTCGCGAACACGACGTGACGCTCGTGGGCCGAGAGCCACACGTGGGCAGCGTCAGCGAGAACGGTCTCTCGGTGGTCGGAGCCGAGCAGTTCCGGGTCCACCCGAACGCACAGACGCCGATTCCGCAGCGTGCCGACCTCGCGCTGGTGACAGTCAAGGCATACGACACCGCTGCAACGGCAGCGGACCTTGCCGACTGTACGCTCGATGCGTGTCTCTCACTCCAGAACGGGATGGGCAACGAATCGCAGTTGGCTGCCGAACTCGACTGTCCGGTGCTGGCAGGGACGTGTTCATACGGCGCGCGACTCCAAGAGCCGGGTACCGTCGCGTTCACCGGCCGCGGCGAGATCGTGCTGGGGAACCGCAACGGCGGCCGGTCCGCAGTTGCCGACGACATCGGGGCGGCGTTCCGTGCGGCCGACATTGAGACGACCGTCGCGGCGGACATGCCAACCCGGCTCTGGGAGAAACTCGCAGTCAACGCCGGCATCAACGCGGTGACAGCGCTCGCCCGTGTGCCGAACGGTGCGCTGGCCGACTCACCGGCCGACGATATCGCCGCTGACGCCGCCCGTGAGACGGCCGCCGTTGCCCGCAAGCAGGGCATCGACCTCCCCGACGAGCGCGCGGTGTCGCTCGTCGAGCGTGTCGTCCGTGACACTGCCGCCAACCACTCGTCGATGTATCAGGACATCTCGGCCGGCCGTCGGACAGAAATAGACGCCATCAACGGCTACGTCGCCGAGACTGCGACGGTGCCGGTCCCCGTGAATGAAACGCTTGCCGGTCTGGTCCGCACATGGGAGCGCCACCGCGAGCAGTAACTAGCTGCAACTGACCGCTACCGACGCGATAGCGGGGGTTTGCGTTATCACAAACACCGGGATATCGGCGCTGACGGCCGCTCTGGAATCACACAATGACTATATACACGTCTCCTATGTGTGTCTCACATGACTCCACACGCCGACGAAGCACGGTTCGAAACATCGCGTACTGCTCTCCACGGGACTGATGTGCATGGCACAGCGCGGAGGACACTGGAATGACAGCGGCCGGCGCGAGCGGGAACCGCATCGTCGACTACGAACTGTTTGAGGTGCCACCACGATGGCTCTTCCTTCGACTGGAGACGGCCGATGGCACCGTCGGCTGGGGCGAACCCGTCGTCGAGGGACGGGCCCGCACCGTGCGTGCGGCCGTCGAGGAACTGCTCGACAGCTATCTTATCGGGGAGAACCCCGAGAACATTCAGGACCACTGGCAGGCGATGTATCGCGGTGGCTTCTACCGCGGCGGCCCGGTCCTGATGTCCGCTATCGCCGGCATCGATCAGGCGCTGTGGGACATCAAGGGGAAGCAACTCGGCGCGCCAATCCACCAGCTATTGGGCGGGCAGGCCCGGGACCGGATTCGAGTGTACCAGTGGATCGGTGGCGACGAGCCCTCGGACGTAGCCAGCGCCGCTCGGGAGCAGGTCGACGCTGGGTTCACGGCGCTGAAGATGAACGCAACGCCCGAAATCGAGCGCGTCGACACCCCGGCCACGGTCGAGGCCGCCGCCACCCGGCTCCGGGAAGTCAGGGAAGCCGTCGGTCCCGAGGTGGACATCGGCGTCGACTTCCACGGTCGCGTCACGAAGCCGATGGTCAAGCGGCTGGCGTCCGCGCTGGAGCCCTACGAACCGATGTTCATCGAAGAGCCAGTCCTGCCAGAACACAACGACGCGCTGCCGGCGCTTGCGGCCCATACAGAGATTCCGATCGCGACCGGCGAACGGATGTACTCGCGCTGGGACTACAAGGAGGTGTTCGAGGACGGTGCTGTCGACGTGATTCAGCCGGACCTCTCCCACGCCGGCGGCATCACCGAGGTGTACAAGATCGCGTCGATGGCCGAGGCCTACGACGTGGCGATGGCCCCTCACTGCCCGCTCGGCCCGGTCGCCTTGGCGTCGTGTGTTCAGGTCGACGCCTGCTCGCCCAACGCGCTCATTCAGGAACAGAGCATCGACATCCACTACAACGAGACCACCGACGTGCTGGACTACCTCGCCGACCCGTCCGTGTTCGACTACGAGGACGGGTTCGTCACCGTACCCACCGACCCCGGTCTCGGAATCGAGATTGACGAGGCGTTCCTCCGGGAGCAGTCCCAGCAGGAGGTCGACTGGCACAACCCCGTCTGGCGACACGACGACGGCAGCGTTGCCGAGTGGTAGTCCGGCAGCGATTCCCTCTGTCGCCCCCCGTCAGCGACCGCGTTGGTGATTGAACGCACCAAAGGAAAGGGCTCATATCCCGCGCCCGATACGTACCTGTATGGCCTCCTCAACGTCGTGGAAGCGCGATTTCGCGAGCGGCCTTATTATCCTGCTGCCGCTTCTCGTGACAGCATACGTCATTCTCTATCTCTACTCTATTCTCGCGTCCGCAGCGGTTATCGACGCCATTGACAGCCAGTTGCTGTCAACGCTGGGACTCCCTTCGGGAGAGCCGTCTGTTGAACTCGCTCGGGTGTTCACGACGCTGATTATCTTTATCCTCATCGTATTCTCTATCGGCTATCTGATGCGGACGGCCTTCGGCGATATCGTCGAACGCGCAATCGATGACGCAATGAACCACGTGCCGGGCCTCCGGGTGGTGTACAACGCCTCGAAGATGGCGGTCGAGACGGCCGTCGGGGGAACCGAAGACCTCCAGGCGCCGGTAAAACTCGAAGTGTGGGACGGGATGCGGATGACGGCGTTCAAAACTGGACAGACGACCGACGACGGCCGCGAGGTGCTCTTCCTGCCGACGGCGCCGAACATCACGACCGGCTACGTCGTCGAGGTTGAACCGCACCGCTACGAGGAAATTGATGAGCGCGTCGAAGAAGCGCTGACGCGCATCCTCAGCGCCGGCTTCGGCGACACGGACCGTAGTAACGCGACGCCGATTCCGGTCGCCGACGAGGACGACCTCGCAGACAATTAACCGCGGAGTTCAGTTCCCGCTCAGACGTAGTGGAACCACTCTTCGCGGTCACCGCTCTCAATCACGTCGAAGAAAGCCGACTGAAGCTCGTCAGTGACCGGCCCCTTCGTCCCCTTGCCGATTTCGTTGTCGTCAACGCTCCGGATGGGGGTGACCTCCGCTGCCGTCCCGGTGAAGAACAGTTCGTCAGCGGTGTACAGTTCGCCACGGGAGATGGTCGCTTCTTCGTGGACGGTGTAGCCCATCTCTTCGGCGAGCGTGATTGCGGTGTTGCGGGTGATGCCTTCGAGGATGCTCTCGGCCAGCCCGGGTGTGTAGATTTCGCCGTCCCGGACCATGAAGATGTTCTCGCCCGGCCCTTCGGCGACGTTGCCCTCCTTGTTCAGGACGATGGCCTCGGTGTAGCCGTTGCGGCGAGCCTCCTCGCCGGCGAGCATACTGTTGACGTACAGGCCGGTCGTCTTGATGTTGGTCGGAATCTGGCTGGAGGCGTGCTTGCGCCAGGACGACACCATCACGTCGACGCCCTCCTCCAGCGCTTCCTCGCCCAGATACGCGCCCCACGGCCACGCTGCGATGGTGGTCTTCGTCGGGCAGTCTTTCGGACTCACGCCGAGCGAGTCGAAGCCGTAGTAGACGATGGGGCGGATATAACACGACTCGAACCCTTCCGTCTCGATGAGTTCTGTCGTCGCCTCGGTGAGTTCGTCTTTGCTGAACTCGATGTCGAGGTCGTAGGGTTTCGCGGACTTGTACAGGCGGTCTAAGTGTTCCTCCCAGCGGAAGATTGCCGGTCCCTGTTCAGTGTCGTAACAGCGAACACCCTCGAAAACGCCGGTCCCGTAGTGCAGCGCGTGCGTGAGAACGTGGGTCTGTGCGTCCTCGAAGTCGACGAACTCGCCGTCCATCCAGATACGGTCGGTTCCCTCGAACATCTCCGGACGGTCGCTCATCGCACGACCCCTCCAGTGAGTTGCCAGTCGCGATGTCCGCGGGTGGTGCCTCCTGCTGTCTCGTCGTGTGTCATATCTACCCCATTGATTCCCTTGGTTAAGAGTGTTGACGATACCCCCGCGGGTCAGGGTCGCGCTGCCTGACACATCCAGTACGGATCACTGTTCCCGTGAGCGCAAACGCTTTAGTGAAATCTGGTCGTCTGCACCGCATATGTCCTCCCTGAAGCGGTCGCTCCACCGTAGCGTCGCTGTTCTGTTGCTTCCGCTGGGCCTGCTCCTGATTCAGGCCGAGGTCATCACGCGCAATCTCTCCGGTGTCGTCGAATCACCGGTCCCCGGGCTCTCTCGGTGGGTATCGCGTTGTTCACTGGAGCGACGCTGTACCTCGTCGCCAGCGGTCTCAGACAACTTGCCGCGGCCGCGGATACCCCCTTTTGACCCGCGACCCGGTCCAGCCCCATGATTGTCGGACATAAACACTGGCTGCCCGCTTCTCATGGTGTCGGACGTACGTCCCTCAATAATCCCGACGCTACGGAGTGACGACTAACTATGTCTCAGCTACAGCCGCCAGTATCAGTCGAAGCGCTCTAGCAGGCTGGCACCTTCGACGTACACGAGTCCCTCGCGGTCGGCGTAGGTCCGTGCTGCTGCCGGGGGTAGCGCTGCACCCGTCTCGTCGTCCAACATCTCACAGACCACGGCGGCCTCGGGTTGGTCGGCCGCGGTCGCGAGCGCGAGCGCGAGTTCGGTGTGACCTTCGCGGTCGGAAAGCCCGTCCGGAGCCGCGCGGAGGAGATGGACATGGCCCGGTGACCGGAAGGCATCGCTGAACGCGTCCGGGTCCGGGTCCGCCGCGACGGCGGCCAGTTCCCGGATGGTCAGCGAGCGGTCCTCGTCGGTGATGCCGGTAAAGGTATCGCGATGGTTCACCGTCAGCGAGAACGAGGAGCGCTCGTCGTACGCGAGGTCGTGGTCGGCCGCTGTCGGATGGTCGAGGACCTCCTGCATGAAGGGGAGTTCCAGCGCCTCGGCAACGTGGTCCGAGAGCGCGACGCAGACGAGGCCCCCGGCGTCGTTTCGCATCCGAGCGACGGCTTCGGGCGTGACGGCACCGGCCGGATAGACGAGGTCCGTCTCGCCCTCGCGGTCGGCGGCGTCGTGGATCAGCACCGGCTCGCCCCGAGCGAATGCGGCGACGGCGTCGGCCACGCTGTCGGCGTCGGCAGCGGTTTCTTCACTCCGAGACATGCACGATCACCTCGTCACCGTCGGCCAGTTCTAGCACGCCACGGAGCTTCTCGGGCGCGATCACTTCGAGTTGTTCCTCGCCGTGGTGGGTCCGCTCGGGGGCGATGACGTGGGCCGGCTCGTACTCGCCGTCGCTCCCCTCTATCGAGGCAGGGTAGCAGTACGCGGGGCCGTACGTCCGCTCGTCGTCCTCCCAGCCCTCAATGGTGACCGGCTCGATAGCGCTCATCCGCGCTCGCTTGCGGACGCTCTCGGCTGTGAGTTCGAGATTGAGCGTGCCCGCGAACGGCTCGTACCCCAGCCGTTCGATGAACTGCTCCATGTAGCCCGGGAGCGTAATGTAGTGGCGACCCTCGCCCATCCCCGAGGTGACGACGCCGGTCAGATCGACGCTGGCGTCGGATTCGAAGATCCGTCGGTAGTCGGCGTATTCGGACTGGAGGCGTCGTTCACCGTCTCCGGTCAGTTCAACCTCTTGCCCGTCACTGACGATATCACGGGCCAGCAGCCCGGCGTCTTCGAGCCGCTGGAGCCGCCGCGAGGCGGTCTGGTTCGAGGCGTCCAGTCGTTCGGCGAGATCGGCACAAGACACCTTCGTCGACTCGTCGAGCGCACCGTCGAGGGCGAGCAGTTTTAGCGTCGCCAACTCGTCCCGACCGACGCCCTGTCCCATTGATTCAGCCATGCACTGCAGTAGGGATTCCCGCCGGATAAGCATACCGAAGGTGGAATGCATTCCACTTTTGGAACAGTAGAAAACTGGTACGGGGTTGGTAGCAGAAGCGCGTCTTACTGTTCCTGCTGGATACAATTTAAACCGCTGCCTAACACGTTCAGCCCATCACACTGCTGTGATTGGGCGTCCCCTGCTGTACGATGCAGTCAGTACTCCACAAGCGCGTCCTGCTCCCAAAAATCGCTCGACTTCTCCAGTTTCGGGACCCAGGTGTTCTCGTCCTCGGCGAGCATCGCCACGCGGGAGTCTTCGACCTCCTTCAGCACGTCATGGTCGGGGAGGTACTCGCCCATCTCCCGTGTGAACTCCCTGACTTCGCTGTGGTCGGGCATCGAGTCTCGGTCGAGACGACCACGCGAGTGGCCGACGTGCATGTACGCCTTCATCTCGACGAAATCCGCGTCGGCCCGGTCACACATCGCCGCGTACCACTCGGGGTGGTGCATGTTGTGGCCCTTGACCAGCGTCGTCCGGATGACGGTGCGGGTGTCGTCTTTCTCGGCCAGCACGTCTAGCGTGTCGATGAGCGAGTCCCAGGCGTCGTCCTCCATCGCCTGCACCGTCGAGTCGAACGTCTGCCGGTCGGCGGCGTCGACGGAGATGTACAGCTGGGTCGGGTCACACCGCTCTAGCATCTCCGTGTTGGTCCCGTTGGAAACGAGGAACGTGGTGATGTCGCGGTCGTGGAACTCTTCGATGAGTTCCGGCAGGTGCGGATAGAGCGTGGGTTCGCCGTCCAGCGAAATGGCGACGTGGCGCGGTTCCATCGCCTGATCGAACACCTCGCGCGGGACCTCATCGTTGCCACCGAAGCCCGACAGCAGTTTTCGCTGGAGTTCCACGGAAGCGTCGGCGACTGCCGCCGGGTCGTCCCACTCCACGTCACCGAGTTCGTAAGCGTGGCCAGCGTGGTCGCGCCAGCAGAACACGCACCGCTCGTTACATTTCACGACCGGCGTCATCTGGATGCAGCGGTGTGATTCGATACCGTAGAAAATGTACTTGTAACACTTCCCCTCGCCGCGGAGGGCGTTTTTTGTCCAGCCGCAGGTCTGGGCGGCCGTGTGGTTCTCGCTGTGGTAGGCCGGGTCCGAGACCTGTTTCGGACCGCCGTCGGCGTCACTCATTGGACACCGATTCAACAGCCAGCGGCAAAAACTCCCGGATGTTGTGCGTCAGCAGCGATGCTTCGGGACTGCGTTGCGCTTACGTCAGCTTGACGATGGGGTTGCTCATGTGGTGGCCGACAACGTTGCCGTTCTCGATGATTCGGTCGTAGCCATCGTCGTCAACTTCGATCCGCGTTTCGCTGTCCTTCTGCATCAGATAGAGTGTTTTGTTCATACACCTGTGGATGCCCCTGATAGGCAAGACCAGAACTACTAGGTGTATAGATACGCGCTGTGATGCATGCTATATGTATCAAACCACACCGGAAATGTACTTCAGCCGGAAGATTTTGGGGGCTCGACGTTGAGTACACTAGTATGGGTGTGCTTGACACGGTCTCCGAGCTGTTCGGCTCCGGAGAACGGCCCTACAGGTTCCGCTGTGATGACTGCGGGACCGAGTTCGCACAGCGCGCGGCGACAGTCGAAGACCTGACCTGTCCGGAGTGTGGCGCTGAAACGGTACGGCCGGCCGAGGCGGCGTGAGAGCGGGCGTCCAGCACGCCGACCGTATCAGCGGCCCAGGTTGTAGAACTCGTCGTTCGGGCGGATGTCGGCGAGCTGTGCGAGGCGGTTCGAGAGGTTGAAGAAGGCGGCGACGCTGCCGATGTCCCAGATAGCACGGCGGCTGTAGCCGTGTTCCTCCAGCCGTTCGAGGTCCGCGTCCTCGATACGGGCGGGCGATTCGGTCAGTTTGACGGCGAAATCGAGCATCGCCTTGTGCGTCTCGTTAATCTCGGCCGTCCGGTGGTTCGCGGCGACCTGCTCAGCGAGCTTGGGCGCGTCGGCGTAGATCCGCAGGAGCGCACCGTGGGCGACGATGCAATAAAGGCAGTCGTTGACGCCGCTGACAGCGACGATTATCATCTCGACTTCTTCGCGTTCGAGCGCCGTCTCCTCTACTAAGGCGTCGTGGTACGCGAAGAACGCCCGGAAATGCGAGGGGCGATACGCCATCGCCGAGAAAATGTTCGGCGTGAAGCCGGCGCGGTCGGTTTCCTCCGCGATACGCTCTTGCAGGTCCTCGGGGAGGTCGTCGATGTCTGGGGTATCGAACCGAGCCATCACTGTGTCGGAGTCTGCCATACCACCTGTCCGTCCGGCCCCGGCTTGAAAGTTGGTTGCCTGTCTGGCCATGGCCGGCGGGAGCCAGCGTATAGTTCTTCCGGGGACGTGGCACGAGGCCGAACAGCCACGCCGGCTCTTTTGCTAGACGGCGTGACCGTTCGCCTGCATGTCAACGACGACAGAAACGACACAGACGTACGATGTCAGTACCGGCAACTGGAAAGCCGGCGTTCTCGGCGGTATCGCCGGCAGCGCCGTCATGGGCGCGCTGATTCTCGTCATGAACACTGCGACGCTCGCCGTCGCAATCCCGTCCCTGTACGGGCTCGCACCGCCGCCGAGTCCGGGGGCCGGCCTCGTCGTCCACCTCTCACACGGGGCTGTGATGGGCGTAATGTTCGCCGGGCTAGCGAGGGTCCTCAGTCTAGAATCGTCCGGCAAACTGTTTGGACTCGGTGTCGGCTGGGGCGTCGCCACCTGGGTACTCTTCGCCGCGCTTCTGATGCCAGTCTGGCTCGGCGCGGTCGGCTCACCGGCCTCGCCCCCGTTCCCGAACTTCGCGCCGCCGTCGCTGCTGTGGCATGTCGTCTACGGTGCTGTCCTCGCGGTCGTCTACGCTGTGACTGCCGACCGCATCTGAGAGCGGACTGTTCCTGAGTTGTCGCGGTCGCCACTACCGCTCCTGAAACACGGTCCACTGCCGCTCGTCGGTTTCGGCGTCGGCTATCGCCTCGACCTTCTCACGCTGTAGGTCGTCCAACTGCGCGGTCGCCAGCCGGACCCACGACAGGAACGCCCCGCGGAGCCGCTCACGCACTACTTCTGGCGGCTGTGGCGTGTAGACGTACACGTGCCCACCCTCCGGCCTGATTCGCCGGCGCTTCTCGACGACGCCGAACTCCGCGAGATGGTTGAGATGCCGTGCGACCACGCTCCGGTCGTAGCCGATCTGCTCGGCCAGTGCTGCAACGGTCAACTCACCGCCCTCCATCACGCAGAGACAGATGTCCAGCTCGGTCCCGGACATATCGAAGACGGTCTGCAGCAGGGTTTCGAGCGACGGCTCGCTGACTGCCGTCTCCCCTGTCTCGGTCGCCGCCATCGGCTCGCCGCAGCACGCCGGCCGGTTGTCGCCGATGCCGACGCCGCCACAGGTCGCGCACTCGAACATCTGCGCTTCATCAGCGGAGGGTGTCATACCACGGGCTACTCGCCCCGCTCGTAGAAGGTTCAGGTATGTTCAGGGTAACTACGGACAGGTGCCCGCGGGCCGCGGTTTCTCCCTCGTGATATAGATGTTAGTCCAAAGGTCTAAGCCCTCCCGGGACGGAATACAATTCACTATGAGCACTGAGACAGAGGACGCCAACGACCTGCGCGAGCGAATCACGAACTTCCTGCGCCGCAACTTCCCCCAGATCCAGATGCACGGCGGAAGCGCGGCCATCGAGGAAATTGACCGCGAGGAAGGCAGCGTCACGATCCGCCTCGGCGGTGCCTGTTCCGGCTGTGGCATTTCGCCGATGACCATTCAGGCCATCAAGACGCGCATGACCAAGGAGATCCCGGAGATCAACGAGGTCACCGCCCGAACTGGGATGGAACAGCAGGAAGGCATGTCCGGCGGAAGCGGCGGCATGAGTCCGTCCTTCCCCGGTGAGTCTCGCGGCGGCGACGTTGGCGGCGACGAAGACGAAGGCCCCGAAGCGCCGTTCTGAGGCCAGTTCTCGATCTTTTTTAGACTCGTTGACCAGCAACGCGTATAGGCGTGCCCGTGTAAGTCCCGGAGTCTGTGGCCACTCTCGCTAACCCCACAGCGGCGAGTCACACACATTAAGACGACGGGGGCAGACGGCGGGGATATGGAGACGGTCGACACGGTTGTCTGGGCGCTGTGGGCGATGTTGCCGGCGTACATCCCGAACAACGCCGCGGTACTCGCCGGTGGCGGCAGACCGATAGACGGTGGCCGAACGTGGGGCGGGCGGCGAGTGCTGGGTGACGGCAAGACCTGGCGTGGGACGCTCATCGGCACCGCCGCCGGGACGCTACTCGCGCTCGGACTGACGCAGGTCGCGCCCAGCGTGAGCACTGCACTGGGAACCGACCTCCCGACGTTTTCCCTCCGTGCGGGACTCGGACTCGCCTTCGGTGCGATGCTCGGGGACATCGGCGCGTCCTTCCTCAAACGCCGGACGGGCCGTGAGCGCGGGGCCGCGTTCCCCGGGCTGGACCAGCTGGACTTCGTCGTCGGAGCGTTGCTCTGTGCGCTCGTGGCCGCGCCGTCGTGGTTCACCGAGACGTTCACCCTCCCGGTGCTAGTCGTGGTCGTCATCGCGACGCCGGTGCTACATGTCGTGACCAACGGCATCGCCTACCTGCTCGGCCTGAAAAACGAGCCGTGGTAACGCGCTGCATGGACTCACGGACTGCACCACAGAAATACGTGTACCCACCACAAAGCCGTACTCGATGGCCCTGACCAGTTCCCTCCCGGTCGGTGTCCCGCCGGTCATTCGGCGCGCGACGGCTGCCGGCGTGCTCTGTACGGCGGTCTTTCTGCCAGCCATGTACGTGCTCCTGCACGCGTTCGTAGTGCTCACAGTAAGTGTCGGTCCCGTCGACACGCTCAACAGACTGATCGACTTTGCCCTCGTCGCCGGGGGCGCGACAACGTTCATAGCGGGCTTCGTTTCGCAGTGCGTGCTCGGAACTGTGTTCGCTGAGACGACTGCGTAACGACATCGAATCGACGAAGAAGTGCGTTTTTACGCGCTGACCGAGGAATGTCGGGTATGACAACACGCGGGGAGACACTGCAACTGGCGACGCGGGGCTCGGACCTCGCGTTGCGCCAGGCGGCGACGGTTCGGGATTCACTGAGCAGTCGCCGACTGGCGGTCGAACTCGTCGAGGTGGAGACGACGGGCGACCAGATACGGGACGAACTCATTCACCGACTGGGGAAAACCGGCGCGTTCGTGCGCAGCCTTGACGAGAAGGTGCTTGACGGCGAACTCGACGCGGCGGTTCACTCGATGAAGGACATGCCGACCGAACGGCCCGAGCGCCTCGTTGTCGCGGCGGTCCCCGAGCGGGCCGCCGCCGAGGACGTGCTGGTGACGCCCGACGGCCGCTCGCTCGAAGAACTGCCCGAGGGCGCGACCGTCGGCACGTCGAGCCTGCGCCGCAAGGCGCAGTTGCTCGCTGAGCGCGACGACCTCACTGTCGAACCGCTCCGGGGCAACGTCGACACGCGTCTTGCGAAGCTGTTGGCTCCGTCGCTCCAGCAGGAACATCAGGAGCGCCACGAGGCCGAACAGGAGCAGACGGACGACGCCGAGGACTCCGACGAAGGGGACGAGAAACACCCCTACGACCGAACGGTCGAGGAGTGGTTCGACGACCTCACCGAATTCGAACGGCGGGCGATGGAGCGGGACCCAGACACCGAATACGACGCTATCGTGCTGGCGAAGGCGGGGCTCCACCGCGCCGGGCTCACGCGCTACGTCGGGCTGTCTGATCTCGACCCCGACCGGTTTGTGCCGGCCCCGGGGCAGGGCGCACTAGCGGTGACCGCCGTCGATGGCGACCTCGCGCTGGATATCAAAGACCGGCTAGATGACCCCCAGACACGTGTCGAGACGACCGTCGAGCGAACGATTCTCGAAGAACTGGGCGGTGGCTGTGTCGCTCCAATCGGCGTCCACGCCCAGCTAGAGGGTGGCGTTGTCCATACGCGAGTTCGCGTCCTCTCACAGGACGGCACTGAGGAAGTCTCGGTCGGTCGCGACATCCCGGCTGAATACCATATCGACGCGGCACAGGACCTTGCGGCGGAACTCGCCGAGCAGGGCGCTGACGACCTCATTGCCGAGGCCAAGCGGGACTCGACGGACGCCGATGACGCCTCGGCAGCGCGGGAGGAAAACGAGGAATGACGGACGCTGCACCCGGCAAAGTGTATCTGGTCGGCTCCGGGCCCGGCGACCCGGACCTGCTGACGGTCAAGGCAAAGCGCCTGCTGGAGGAGGCCGACGTGGTGTTGCACGACAAGCTCCCTGGCCCGGAAATCATCGGGATGATCCCCGAGGAGAAACGTGAGGACGTGGGCAAACGCGCCGGCGGCGAGTGGACGCCCCAAGAGTATACCAACGCCCGACTGGTCGAACTGGCCGAAGAAGGAAACACCGTCGTCCGGCTGAAAGGCGGCGATTCGATGGTGTTTGGTCGCGGCGGCGAGGAACTGGCCCATCTCGCGGAGCACGGAATCCCCGTGGAGATCGTTCCGGGAATCACGAGCGCTATCGCCGGCCCCGAAGCCGCCGGGATTCCGGTCACGCACCGCGATTACACGTCCTCGGTCTCCTTCGTCACCGGCCACGAGGACCCCACCAAGGACGAATCGGCTGTCGACTGGGAGGCGCTGGCCGCGACCGGCGGCACGCTCGTCGTCCTGATGGGCGTCGGCAAGCTCCCGCAGTACACCGAAGCCCTGCGTGAGGCAGGGATGGACCCCGACACGCCGGTTGCACTCGTTGAGCGCGCGACCTGGCCGGACCAGCAGGTCGCCACCGGGACGCTTGACACCATCGTCTCCGCTCGTGACGAGGCCGGCATCGAACCGCCCGCTATCACCGTCATCGGCGAGGTAGCCGGCGAGCGAGAGCAAGTGGTGGAGTTCCTGGAGGGGTACTGATGCGCGAAGAACCGCGTCTACGCGTGGCCGCCTTCCGGCCCGATGATGAGCGCCTGAACGACGCAGTCGAGCTCATCGAATCGCTCGGTGCCGACCCGGTTCCGGACCCGATGCTTGCGATCGAACCGGCGACGGCCGATGATTCCGAGGCCACCGACAGCCAAGTAACGCCCCGTACCGACGCCGACTACGTCGTCCTGACAAGCAAGACCGGTGTCGAACTCGCCGCCGAAGCCGGCTGGGACCCCGGCGAGGCGACGGTGTGTGCCATCGGCGAGTCGACCGCCGAGGCGCTTCACGAGGCCGGTTATGGCGTCGACATAATTCCCGCGGAGTACTCTTCGACGGGACTCGTCGAAACGCTGTCCGGAGCGGTGGCCGGCACGAGAGTTGAAGTCGCCCGGTCGGACCACGGCTCCGCAGTGCTGACTGACGGACTGGAGAACGCTGGCGCGTACGTCCACGAAACCGTGCTGTACCGGCTTATCCAGCCCCCGGAATCAGGCGAGTCCGCGGAGCTGGCAGCAAGTGGTGACCTCGACGCGGCGCTGTTCACGTCCTCGCTCACCGTCGAACACTTCCTTGATGCGGCTGCGGACCTCGGTGTCCGCGAGGCTGCGATCCACGGGCTGAACGAGGCGACCGTCGGCGCAATCGGCCAGCCGACGCGAGAAACGGCCGAGGCCGCCGGTATCTCGGTCGACGTCGTTCCCGACCAAGCCGACTTCGAGGCGCTGGCTTGCGACGCCGTTGAGGCGGCCGCGCCGACCCACCACGAGTAACGGCTCCGATACGGTTTCGGCGTTTCCCCCGAGCTATTCTGCGGCTTCTTCGACGGCTTCGCGCTCGTCCATCTCGGCCCGCAGCGCCGCCAGTTCGTTCTCGACGGCCCGTTCGCCGGAGAGGCGGTCGAGTTCCTGGTCGATTGAATCGCCCTCGTCGAGTACGGATTCGAGCTGGCCGCTCGCTTCGAGTTCCTCCAGCGCGGCCGCACGTGCCTCCATCTGTTCCGTGCGCTCCGTGGCGCGTTCGATGGAGCGGTGTACATCGGCCATCGTATCGCCAGCGCCGGTAAACGCCTCCGAGACCCGCGCCGACGCTTCGGCGGCCTGATAGCGAGCTTTCATCGTCTCTTTTTTCGTCCGGAACTGTTCTATCTGGCTGCTGAGTTCGGCCCGCTTGCCGACCAGCCGGTCCTGTGTCTCTTGTAAGCCGTCTATCTGCCCTGTTAGCTCCGTTATCTGGCTGACGTTCACCTGCTTCTTTTCCAGCGCCCGGCGCGCGAGGTCGTCACGGCCCTCCTGCAGGGCGGCCCGGGCCTGCGTGTCGTGTTTCTCGACGTTCGACCGCAACCGGGTTCGGTATATCTCCAGCCGTTTCTTCTGGGTCGTCACGTCGGCGATACCGCGCGTCACGTCCTGTAGTTCGCCCCGCATCTGTTCATATGAGTAGTCCAGTTCCGCCGCTGGGTCCGAGGTTCGGTTTAAGAGGGCGTTGAGCTTGGCACGGATAGCGAACGCGAACCGCTGGAGGAAGCTCATCGGGACCGCTCCGGCAGACAGATAACTCGATTCGGTTCCGACTGTGGCTCGGACGTGACAGCACTCATGTTATCTAGTATGAATGAACGCATTATAATAACAGGGTACCACTCCGTTTAAGCCGAGTTTAATCCGCTAACATAACTGAGATCCGTGACTATCTGATCTTACTGTCTGGCTACTTGAGGGGTGCTGGGAGCAACGAATACGTGAAGATGACACGATCCTTATTGCGTACGGCCGGGACGCTGGCACTCGCACTGACACACCTCATCGGCGTGGCTGCGGCCGTACCCACAGCTGGTGGGGGCGATACGACGAACGCCGTCGGCCCGCCCGGCAGCTTCCCGGATCAGGTCCCTGACTTCGTGACGGCGATCATCGAAGCGATTCAGGTGTTCCTCACCGATGAGAGCGGCGCCAGCCCTGAAGGGGCCGTGAGTGGCGTGGCTGGCGAGAACGGTGGCTAAGATGGATGGTAAGCTACTCGCCGTCATCGGCATCGTCGTACTCCTGCTCGCGGGTGTTGGCGGGGCGTTCGTCACCAATCTCGGCCCGTTCCAGGCGGAAAGCAGCGGCGAGGACCTCTCGGAGTTCCCGACGGAAACAACTGAAGCCACTGAGAGCGACACCGCAATTACCGATACTGGTGATTCTGACGGCGGCGCAGCAAGCACCCCGCCGTTCGCGTTCACCGTCGACTCCATCGAGGAGTGCGGCCGGACCTGTCGTGATGTGACTTCCACGCTGACAAACCAGCAGAACAGCACGGCGGATGATATCACCGTTTACACACGGATTTACGCCGGGAACACTACCGACGGTGACGTAGTCTGGCAGGGCTCCGAGGACGTTGGCACACTCGAAGCAGACGGATCCTACACCACGACCCGGCGCGTCGATCTGGCGTTCAGTGACGCCTACGCTATCGAACAGGCGGATGGCTGGATAACTATCCGAACGACCGTCGAGACAGCCGACCAGACCGTCACCATCAGCGACCAGCGGGATGTCATCTGATGGGGCACGCCGCACTGGCGTGAACAACCGTGCGTCTGAACGTTTTTATGCCGGAGCGCACCTATCCCCGGTACGATGACTACGACCGGCCCTGTTCCAGCGCTCGCCGACCGCGCGGCCGCCTGCGCTGACCGACTCCGGGCGGCCGACCGCGTGTTGCTGGCCTCCCACATCGACGCCGACGGGCTGACCAGCGCCGCCATCGCCACCGCGGCGCTATCGCGGGCCGGGATCCCTGTCGAGACCGTCTTCAAGAAGCAACTCGACGCCGCCGAAATTGAGAGTATCGCGGCCCGTGAGTACGACACCGTCTTATTCACCGACTTCGGCTCGGGCCAGCTAGACGTGATCTCCGAGCATGTCGCCGCAGGCGATTTTGAGGCAATCGTCGCCGACCACCACCAGCCGTCGGACCCGGGCGACTGCCACCCGGACGCGGTTGTCGACACCGACGGCTACGCCGACTTCGAGACGCATCTCAATCCGCTGCTGGAAGGCATCAATGGCGCGTCGGAGCTTTCGGGTGCAGGCGCGGCATACGTCCTCGCCCGTGCGCTCTCGACCGGAGAGACGGACAACCGAGACCTCGCCGCGCTGGCGGTCGTCGGCGCGGTCGGGGACATGCAGGCCGTCGGCGGTGAACTCGTCGGGGCCAACGCCGGGCTCGTCGAGGATGGAATCGCCGCCGATGTGCTTGAGGAAGGGACCGATCTCTCGCTGTATGGCAAACAGACCCGGCCGCTGCCGAAACTGCTCGAGTACGCCACGGAAGTCCCGATACCGGGCATCTCGAACGATCAGGCCGGCGCGACGCGGTTCCTCGAAGGCCTCGGACTGGATCTCAAATCCGATGATGACTGGCGCACGTGGGCCGACCTCTCCGATGACGAGCGCCAGACTGTCGCCAGTGGGCTGGTCCAGCGAGCTGTCGAGCGCGGCGTCCCAGCGGACAAGATAGAGACGCTCATCGGCACGACCTACACGCTGACCGCGGAACCACGCGGGACGGAACTCCGGGACGCAAGCGAGTTCTCGACGCTTTTGAACGCCACCGCTCGCTACGAGCGGGCGGACGTGGGACTGGCCGTCTGTCTCGGCGAGCGTGACGCGCCGCTTGAGCGGGCGCGGACGCTGCTGTCGAACCACCGCCGGAACCTCTCGGAGGGCCTCACGCTCGTCAAGGAGCGCGGCGTCACGCCGGCGGGGACCGTCCAGTGGTTCGACGCAGGCGATGCCATCCGCGAGACCATCGTCGGCATCGTTGCCGGGATGGCGCTGGGGACCAATGGTGTTGATTCGGACAAGCCTATCATCGCCTTCGCCAGCACCGACGAGGACGAGACCAAAGTGTCCTCACGGGCGACCGGCCCGCTGGTCGGCCGGGGCGTCGACCTGTCGGTCGTGATGCGTGACGCCGCCCAGTCCGTCGGCGGCGACGGTGGCGGTCACGATATCGCAGCGGGTGCGACTATCCCGTCTGGAGAGGAGTCGGCGTTTATCCAAGCGGCTGACGAAATTATCAGCGACCAACTGTCGTAGCGACGACAGCCCGGAACGCGCGACGGCGCAACGTACGACTTCCACCGCCAGTATCAGCAATAAAAGCTATACGTCCGCTTCTCCGAACACCCCACGATGGACTCTCGGGGCCTGTTCGATATTGCACTCGTCGTCGTCGCCGGCCTGCTAGCCTACACTGAGACGTTCGGCTTCGCGAACCCACGGACGACGCTACAGGAGATTATCGCAGCTATTGCCGGGCTGGACATCCGCGTCTTTCTCGTCCTAGGTGGCATCTTCGGCATCTGTTTCGTCGCGTACCTCACGATGTATCTCCCGCAGAAGGACGCACGCACGATACAACGCTGAACATCGGGCCATCTTTATCCCCAGCCCCATACCGTTCTGGCAATGACAGAGTTCGATCCCGAGAAGTTTGAGGACAAGTACGCGAACTACTTCCCGGAACTGCAGAAGGCCTACAAGAACGCCTTCGAGCGGATGAACGACACGTACGACTCCGAACTGGTCCACGCGATCGACCAGCAGATCCTCAATGAGTCAGAGCCGTTCTACGAGGACGGCGAGTTCAGTGTCGAATTACCCGAGAACCCGACAGAACGGCTTTCAGCGGTCATCGTCGACGACGAGAAACTCGACACCGTGCTTTCCGAATATATTGATGAAATCGAGCACGAACTGCGCCGCGTGTTCAATCTCGACGACTGACTGTACTCGCCGCGAACGATTGCTACGGTTCTGTTCTGCTAGTATACCAACGCAAACGCCCGGTGACGCCCTATTCGTCGGACGTCATGGTCTCATTCGGCTCGGGGGCTGGGGTTGAATCCGGTTCGGACGGCAACGTGCTGCCACCGATTCCCGTACCGGGGAGCGATCCGCCAGGTCCGGACTCACCAGACTCTGCGGTCTGTGGCGCGTCTGCGGGTGATTTCTCGCCCGTGACGAGGAAATCAAGCAGGTTCCCGACCAGTTGCTCGTTGTCGGCCCGGTAGAGGAACTCCTGCGTGAAAACGTTCGTGTCACCGACGGTGACGACATTCCCCGAGCGGGCAACGACGCCGTACGTGTCCTGTCGCCGGGTCTTCGAGAGCGTTGTCTGTTCCGTCGTCGTGAGCGCGGTGTTGCCGCCATGAACGGGGATTGCGGCGTAGAAGACCGTTCGGTCGACGCCCGCTGTGAGTTCCGTATCTCCCGTTGGCGTGGCGTAGACGTTCTGGTAGTTGGTGTCGTACTCGTGCATATTGTACAGGTAGCCGTTCCCGTACGAGAGACCGTACTGGCTTGCCAGCGGCGCCATCGGCATGGTCACGCTGTCCGATCGAATCGGGCCGAACAGTCCCAGCCCTGCGGGGCTCGCCTGCGACGGCTCGTTCAGCAAGAGCACGCGACCGCCTGCGTCACTGAACGCGGAGAGGCCGTTCAGTTCGCTCTCGGTGTAGCGCTGTTCCGCGCCGAGAACGACGAGGGCGTCAGCCGAACGGAGTGACTCGTTGAGCGCGCTCCCGCTCTGTCGCTCACCGACGTGGTATCGCACTGTCGCTCCGTTCTCGGTCAGGGTCGAGACGAGCGGCGTGAGTGCTTCGCGGTCGATATCGCCGGCGTGAGCGACGTCGATAACGACAACCTTCCCGGATGCGTCGGCCGACATCGAGAGGTCACCGCTCTCGTCCGCCGGAGTTGCGACGCCCTCGCCGCTGTTGAACGACGGGGCATTCACCTGACTTACATCGGGGGCCGATTGCACACCGCCACCAATCGCGACGGTGCCGACAATCACCGAGAGGACGAGTATCCCGATGAAAAACCCTGCTCGGATGACCGGACTCGAACGTGAGCTATCGGCTGCCATTTCAGGCACCTCCCTGTGCGGTGCTGTTGTAGACGACCTGTTGATTCTCCGGCGTGCCGTATATCATGAGGAAGTGGACCGTGTCGACGCCCTGGAACGTGTACGGGGCGCCTTCGGCGGCGATGGTGGCGTTCCCACTGGCTCCACTCCCGCCAGTGAGGAGGAACAGCCCTCGTGGATCCGCGGGGTTGTGGTATACGACCTGATACTCTGAGAGACCAGCCTCTTCGGCCGCGCCGGCTATCGCGGCTTCGAGTCCACCGACTTCATCCGCATAGCCGGTCTGGACCGCGCGGCCGCCCTGATAGGCTGACGCTTCAGCGACAGTCTCGCGGGAGACGTTGAGCCTGTCACCGCGTTCAGTCATGACCGCACCGACGAATGCTCGCTTCATCGATTCGAGGCTCGCGTAGTACTGGTCACGCGTCATCCCTCGATGGGCCTTGTCGGGCCCAGTGGTTGCAGATGCACTCAGGCCGTCGCTCGGCGCGGTGCCGATGACGCCGACGTGGCCAACGAGGCTGGCCGGCGTCACGTAGATGCGGTCGCTCGGGACCGCGGTGTAGTACGCGCCGGAGGCGGCGTACTGGTCAACGCTCGTGTACACCGGTTTCTCCGCTGAGAGCCGCTTGACGGCCAGATACATCGACTCACTGGCGGCGGCACTACCGCCGGGACTCGATACCCGGAGAACGACCGCTTCCACCGACTCGTTGCTGCGGAGTTCACGGAGCTCCTGTACCGTGTCCTGTGCGCTAGAACTGGAAATTGTTTCGTCGACATTCACTACAGCGACGTACTGTTCGTCACCCTCGGCGACCGACGCCGCATACGGCACGACGGCGGCACCAATGAGAATGGCAATAACCGCAAGTACCGTGTACGACTGGAGGGCAGTTGCGACCCGTCTATCGATTGGGTTAGTCATGCGACAACATCGATTCGCTGTCACGTTAGGCTAATAAAAGGATAGCCTGAACTGCTGGCTCAGAAGTCGCCGTCCCGGGACGACATGAGAAGTTTCCTTACTGTCGACCTGCAATCGGGATCTATGGACCAACGCAAGCCGCCAGCCACGGAAGAGGGCTGGTACGCGCTGCACGATTGCCGGAGTATCGACTGGGACGCCTGGCGCGAGGCCCCCCAGCGAGTCCGCGATCGTGCACTCTCGGAGGGGATCGGCTTCCTCGACGCGTACGAAGCCGTCGAAGACGCCGAGGAGGGGCAGACGGCGGTGTACACCGTCATGGGCCACAAGGCCGACATCATGATCCTCCATCTGCGGCCGACGATGGGCGACCTCGATGCGGCCGAGCGCCATTTCGAGCAGACGGAGTTCGCCGCCTTCACCGAGCAGGAGTTCTCCTACGTCTCCGTGACGGAGGCGTCGGGCTACACCGAGAAGTCCCGCGAGTACTTCGAGGGCGAAGTAGACGACGACTCCGGACTGGCCCAGTACATTCAGGCCCGGCTCCACCCCGACGTGCCGGACGAGGAGTTCGTCTGCTTCTACCCGATGAGCAAGCGCCGCCAGCCCGACCAGAACTGGTACGACACATCCTTCGAGGAACGGGCAGCCCACATCAAGCGGCACGGCGACATCGGCCGTACCTACGGCGGCGACGTGAACCAGATGATCGCCGGCTCTATCGGCTTCGACGACTGGGAGTGGGGCATCACACTCTGGAGCGACGATATGCGCCACATCAAGGAGCTGCTGACCGAGATGCGCTTTGACCCCTCGACCTCCCAGTTCGCCGAGTTTGGCCCCTTTTACGTCGGCCGGAAGTTCGATCCCGCCGAATTACCGGCTGTGATGGCCGGCCAGCGAGTCCCGACCGACGACGAGTCGGTTCCGGAGACGCCGGCGGACGTCGCGGAACACGAGCACGCGCCGGCTGATGCCAGCACGAGTCACAGCCACGACGGAGAGCCGACGACGGGCGGCGCACAGACGGGGGCACACGCCGGCGGAGACACCGACAACCACGGCGGTACCCACCCCGGGAGCGCCAGCGAGGGCGACCATCCACATTCCGAGGAGTCGTCCGACGAGGACGACTCGGGGTCGTCGAGTAGCTCAGGCGGCCGGCCGGACGTTTCAGCTGACTTCGAGGAGATAGACGACGCCGCACAGCGGCTCGGTCGGCTTGGACTGCACGAAGGCGACGCGTACGACGCTGGTGACTACGCGCTGGTGTTCCACTCCTCGGCCGATGCGGAGGACATCGTCGACGATGTGTCCGACCTCGAAAGCAACTTCGACCACTACGACCGCCACGTCCAGACGGCCGTGCGCGCCGACAGCGGTCAGACGCACCTCGTCAGCATCTGGACGGCGAAAGACGCCGCTGAGACGGCAGCCGGCTTCCTGAAGGATATCGATGGTGTCGACGAACAGTTCGGCGGCTCCCTCGGTGAGGATGCCGAGAGCGACGAGACCGTGGACAATAGCGACGCCCAGACCGCTGAATCGTCCCAGTCGATCCGCGAGACGCTCGAATCGGCGGGCGTCTACGCCGGGCAACCGCACGGCGAGGACGTGTACGCCCTCGTAGTGTACTCCGAGGCTGACGCCGAAACACTCGACGCGGAAGTCGCGGACCTCCGGAGCGCGTTCGAGCGCTACGACACGCACGTCCAGACGACGGTGTACGGCGATACCGACGGCGATCTCTCGGCCGTCGCGTCGCTGTGGGACACCGAGGACGCCGCCCAGACTGCCAGCGACTACCTCACTGACCTCCCCGGCGTCGTCGGCCGCCACGGCGAGGGCGACGGGTTCGGGACGATGGGGATGTTCTACACGGTCAAGCCAGAATACCACGAGGACTTCGTCGAGAAGTTCGACACTGTCGGTGGTCTACTCAAAGAGATGGACGGCCACCGCGAGACCTCGCTGCTGTTCAATCACGACGACGAGAACGACATGTTCATCGCGAGCCAGTGGGACTCACAGGAGGACGCGATGGCCTTCTTCCGCTCCGACGACTTCTCGGAGACGGTCGACTGGGGTCGGGACGTGCTGGCCGACCGACCGCGGCACGTTTTCCTGGCCTGAATCGCAGGCAACCTATTCGCTATCGACCGGCGACGAGCCGTAGCCGTCGGTAGTCTGCGATCCAGGTGTCACCGTCGAAAAGCGTCGGGCGGAGCCGGTCCTCGACAGCCGACAGCACTGCCGCTTGCTCGCTATCGTCGACACCAGCGAAGAACTCATCACCGAACATCTCAATCCAGTTCTGGAGCCCGTCTTCACCGCCGTCCAGCGGCGTCGGTCGGTCGAATAGCCGTGAGAACTGCAGTTCGAGCCCGTGCGCTTCGACTCGCGGTGCGTACTCGCCGATACTCGGGAAGTACCACGGATGACTGGCGTCGTAGCCCCGCACATCCAGTTCGGCGATGAGTGCGTCGGCTATCGCCGCCACGTTGCCCTGCCCGCCGAACTCCGCGACGAACCGCCCGTTCTCAGTCAGTGTATCGGCAACCGTCGACAGGACCGCGTCGTGGTCTTCACCGGGAATCCAGTGTAGCGCTGCGTTCGAAAATACCGCGTCGAATGGCCTGTCGGCGGTGTAGGACCGCACGTCCGCCTGCTCGAACGTGAGGGTCGGATAAGCGTCTCTGGCCTGTGCGACCATCTCCGCCGACGCGTCGATGCCGACCACCTCGGCACCGCTGTCTGCGATTTCCGCCGTCAGGTGGCCGGTGCCACAGCCGACATCCAGTACCCGCTCGCCGGGGTGGGGGTCCAGCAGGTCGACGACCGACTGACCGTGCTCGTGGACGAACCCGTGGCGGTCGTCGTAGTCGTCGGGGTCCCAGTCGTTGCCTGGCATGGCCTGTGCTATCCCGAGATAGAGTCAAAAGAATACCGACGGTGGTTCCGCCCGCGTTAGTCGTCGTCTTCGGTCACCGTTCGGTCGATGTCTTTCTCACCGAAGAAAATGTCTGCCCCGTCTTGGGCCACCTTCTCGGCAAGAACGGCACACTTGACGCGCATCGGCGAGATGTCGACGCCGAGCATCTCTGTGATATCGTCGCGGTCCATCGCTTTCAGGTCTTCGACCGCCATCCCAGCTAGCTCCTGTGAGAGCATCGACGCAGAGGCCTGTGAGATGGCACAGCCGTCGCCCTGGAAGGCGACCTGCTCGATGGTTTCCTCGTCTTCGTCGAGGACGACATCCATCCGTATTTCATCGCCGCACATCGGATTCTCGCCGATGTGGGTAAACGTCGGGTCCTCAATCTCCCCGTAATTCCGCGGGTTCTTGTAGTGATCGAGGATCTGCTGCCGGTACATATCCGAGCCACCGATACCCATAATTGAACTATGATATGGCTGTCAGTCGGAAAAACGTTCCGAGGTATCGATTCGCATGTACGATGTCCTGTGATAGGAACCGCTTTGACGGCCTGTGGGAACCGACAGACTCCCTTCTGCCAGTCGGTAGTATTTATACTATCCCTGCCCGTTCTGTCAGCCCGTGGGAGAGAACAACGCTCCATCTCCGACTGACCATGCCGTTCGACCCGTGGGGTTCGTCAGTGACGAGCCGGTGATTCGCCAGATCGGCAACCGGGCGCTGTATCTCGGCAACAAACACGCAGCACGGCCCGAGGCACACGACCACTCCTTCGAACACGTGCTTTCGGCGACGAGCGAGGCCTACTCCCTCACGACCGCCCACCACCCGCTTATCGACGGTGCAGGCAACGAATGGACGGCGTTCGAGGCGGCCGTCGATACTGCTCGGCGCTTCGTCCGTGCGGATGGCACGGCGTTGATTCACTGCAAGGCCGGCGTCTCACGGAGCGCGACGCTGATTGCGACGGCGCTCGCTGCCGAAGAGAACCGACCGCTTTCCGACGCACTGGCAGCTGTCCGGGCAGCCCGACCGATTGCGACCCCGAATCCGGCGCTGTATAAGCTAGCTGTCATCTATCTCGCTGCGAACCGATGATACACATCCACGCCTTCTAGAGCTACTCTGTGACGGCGTTCTCGTCTTTCTTTACGACTTCATCACGGATCCGGTCGACCCACAGCGCAATTGGCCAGTCTTCTGTCTGGTACGGTTCTGTGCCTTCGAGCAATTCGAGGCGTCCGACAGAGTCCGGCGGCATTGTGACCAGTCCCTCGTGACCGGTCTCACCCACTGCCTCGATCTTGTGTCGGGCCCCACCGGGTAGATAGACGAACTCGCGTGGTTCAGCCCGGAGCACCTGCTCGCTTCCGTCTTCACGTTTCAGCGTGTATCTAGCGGCGCCATCGAGACACAGACACACCTCGTCGAAACTGGGCGCGTGCGTGTGCCAGTCGATGACCGCGCCGGGGTCCATCTCGAAGTACAGCAGCTTGAATTCATTCGTGGTACACACTGGATACGTCCGGATGTCGTTCCCGCCCTGTTCGAAGTGGCTGGCGTCGTCGAGCGACACCTTGTACATCGTCTGCTCGGGGAGGTGCGTACGATCGAGTGATGCTGGCGTCAGCGATGGTTCCGCCTCATCGGTGTCAGTCATCGTCCTGTGAAAAATTATCGTTGGTATGTCATATAGGTGCTGTAAACACCGGTACTAGATTACAACTGAAAGCAAACGTCTTGAAGTCTAGCGACAGACTGAGCGTCAGATTACGCGAACAACTGCCGGGCGTCGTCGATAGCCGACACGAGCTTGTCCACTTCCTCGCGTGTGTTATAGATGTAGAAGGAGGCTCGCGCAGAGGCAGGGACGCCAATCTTGTCGTGGAGGGGCTGGGTGCAGTGGTCGCCGGCGCGGATGGCGACGGCGGAGTCATTGAGGATCGACGAGAGGTCGTGGGCGTGAACCGAATCGAGGTTGAACGAGACGAGGCCACCGCGCTCCGTTCCTGCAGAGGGACCGTACGTCTCTACGTCACCCTCTTCACGGAGCTGTTCCAGCGCGTACTGGGCGAGCTGTTCCTCGTGGCGCTGGATCCGTTCCATGCCGATGTCGTCGAGGTAGTCACAGGCCTCGGCCAGCGCGATGCCTTGCGCGATGACTGGGGTGCCGGCCTCGAATTTCCACGGAAGGTCGTTCCAGGTGGCGTCCTCGAAGGTGACTTTCTTGATCATCTCACCGCCGTAGAGGTACGGCTCCATCTCCTCGAGAATGTGCTTCTTGCCGTAGAGGACGCCGATGCCGGTCGGACCGGCCATCTTGTGGCCCGAGAAGGCCAGGAAGTCGGCATCGATGGCTTCCACGTCGACCGGGCGGTTCGGGACCGACTGCGCGCCGTCGACGAAGATATACGAACCGTGGTCGTGGGCGATATCTGCCAGTTCCGAGACGGGGTTGACTGTGCCGAGCGTGTTCGAGACGTGGACGACACTGACCATCGCGGTGTGATCAGTGATGATCTCGCGGGCGTGGTCCATGTCGAGTGTGCCGTCCTCGTCGACGCGGATATAGCGGCAGGTCGCGCCGGTCTTCTTGGCGATCTGCTGCCACGTCACGAGTGAGGCGTGGTGTTCCATCTCCGTGAGGACGACCTCGTCCTCGGGCCCGAGTTCGTTCAGGCCCCAGGCGTAGGCGACGAGGTTCTCGCTTTCGGTGGTGTTCTTGGTGAAGACGATTTCCTCGCGCTCGCCGGAAGCACCGATGAACTCGGCGACGCGGTCGTGGGCGTCCTCGTAGGCGACGCTGGCCTCCTGACTGAGCTGGTGGAGGCCACGGTGGACGTTGGCGTTGGTCGTCCGGTAGTAGTCGGCGATGGTCTCGACGACCGGCTCGGGCGTCTGCGTGGTGGCCGCGTTGTCGAGATACACCACTTGCTCGCCGCCGAACTCGCGCTGGAGGATGGGGAAGTCCTCGCGGATACGCTCCACGTCCAGTAGTTCAGATTCAGCGTGTCCCATTGATACTATTCAGGGGCTCAACAGGCAACATTCCTTCGGTTCACCTAGAACTCTTCCCGTCCGGTAGCGGCCGTTTCTTTGCTCTATCCGGAGTCAGAATCGGACTCGGACACGGACTTGGCGGCTATCGCGTGCTGCTCCCGATAGGTCTCCAGTAGGTAGTTGTCCCAAACGAGATCGCCGAGAACGTGGGCGTACAGCACGACGGCAGTAAACAGTGCCAGCGGCTCGGAGACGAGCCAGAGGCCGAACACGACTACACCGCCGATGAGATGGTGACTGAGGAGGCGCTGGAGCGGCCAGAGGTCCTGCGGGCCGAATATTTCGTCCTGTTCGAGTACCGCTATCTTCGGATTGCGGAGGCAGCGCCGGAGCGCGGCCCAGTCGCCGGTCTCCAGTCGAGCCACGGCAAAGTGATCGAAATCGATGGCGACACCGACGACGACCGCGTAGCCGACGGCGGCCCACCAGGGGAGCGGGACCGGCAGAACGGCGACGGCGGCGGCCCCGACGGCTGCAGAGACGATGGCGTGGTCTCGAGAATACATACGTGTCACTCTCGACGGGCGCGTGCAAAGACTCTCGGGGTCGGGCGTGCGGCGGGGACCGCAGTTACATCCAGAGCAGTTGCGCGTGGCGCGTCTCTCCCAGATCGAGGACGTTCTCCTCATCGATGAAGCCGTGCTCGACGGCAACGCTGACGGCATCGTCGCCGACGATGTTGGCGACCGAACAGCGGGCGAGACTATCGACAATTTCGTCTTCGGTAGCCGTTTCGCCGCCGTAGAACTCCTCGTTGACGGTGAGCGATACGGGGCCGTTCTCGAACGTTTCGCCCATAATGTCAGGGTCACAGACCGAGACGAGCAACCCCTCGTCGGTGTCGCGTTCGTTGAGTATCATTCAAGCAGTTGCTGTTCGGCCTCCTCGCGCATCTCGTCGACCTCCTCAGCCAACTCCTCGGCGCGGTCGAACTCGCCGACCTCTTCGAGGGCGCGGGCCTTCTCTTCGAGCACGTCGGCGTTGCGGAAGCCGAGGCGGACGGCGTTGTCGAACGCGTCGATAGCCTCGTCAGCTAGCCCGCGTTCGAGCAGGAAGAAGCCGCGGTTGTACCAGCCTTCACCGAAGCGGGAGTCGATCTCGACGGCGCGCTCGGCGTGTTCGAGTGCCTGCTCGGAGCGGCCGGATTTCCACAGCGCGTATGCGAGGTTCGTCTCCGCCGTGGCGGCGTGGTCGGACTCCTCGTCGAAATTGAGGGCTTCCTTGTACGCGCCGATGGCGGCGTCCCACTCCTCAAGTTCCGCGTGGGCCGCACCCTTGTTCGTCCATGCCTCTTGGAGCAGACGCTCCTCCTCCGTGTGCTGGGCAACGCGCTCGAAGGTTTCGGCGGCCTGTTCGTGGCGGTTGATGTGCATATACTCTAGGCCGACATCGAGTAGCTTCTCCGGTTCCACAGAGTCAGCGGAGATGTTCCGCTGGTCAAGCAGGTCGGTGACGACACGGGAGTCGACGGGGTCGACCTTGTCTGGGTCGACCTCGAACTCCGGCGGTTCAAGATCGAACCCCTCGTAGGGGTCGTCGAACCCTTGCCCTTCCGAAAAGGCGTGATCGTCGTCGTTGTCTGTCATACTACCTGATTGACGGCCAATCCGGTTAAGGGCTACGTCCACGGCTCGCCAGGATTTAGGTGTCCTGCGACCGGATTCTCGGCTATGCGGGATCCACTGGCAGTAGACGCGTTGCTCGTCTTCTTCGGGGGTGTATTTGCTGTCGTTGGTTGGGCTGCTATCACTTCGAACGCGGCCTCGCTGTCACTGCCTGCCGCTGGAGCGGGCGTTGCTGGAACGGTCGTTCTGGCGGCTCTCGTCGGACGCTACGACGCGCAGCTATCGGCGCTCTGGCGCCGGGTGTCCAGTCCGGCAGAGACGCCTCGGGAACGAGCGCAGATGGGCCTCCTGATTGTGGCGGTAATCCTCGCCCGGCTATCCCTTGGTCTACTTCCTGATACCGCCATCCCCGCTCTCTTCGGCGTCGCGGTCGCAATGGTTGCTCTGGGTCTCGGACATAGCCTGTGGCGGTGGTATACAACCCCAGACCATTGCGGCCACTGATTCCCGCCGTAGCTTTCTTGCGGACACGATTGGAACCGCTAGCTATGGCCAAACGCCTGTTCGTCAGCGTCGACCTGGACGGGCTCGAAGACGCTATCGATAGCGTACAGGACCGCTTCGACGGGGTGTCGGGCCTTCGATTGACCGACCCCGAGCAGGCCCACGTCACGCTGAAGTTCCTCGGTGACACCGCGCCGGACCGGGTTGCTGACGTCGTCGCCGCCCTCGAAACCGCGGTCGAAGACAGCGGCGTCGCGCCGTTCGAAGCCGAGTTTGGTGGGCTCGGTGTTTTTCCGTCGCTGTCCTACATCAGCGTTGTCTGGGTCGGCGTTCGCGACGGTCAGGGCGGCGCGGAACTGACCGCGCTGCACGAAGCCGTCGAAGATCGGACCGTCGCAATCGGGTTCGAGCCGGCGGACCACGAGTTCACGCCACACGCGACTATTGCCAGAATGGACCACGCCGGTGGCAAAGAGACAGTACAGAACGCCGTCGAGAACGACGACCCCAACGTAGGTTGCTTGCAGGTCACGGAAATCCGACTGAAGGAGAGTGTGTTCGGGCCCGACGGTCCGACGTACCGGACCGTCGAATCGGTGTCGCTGTGAGCGTGTGCCCTCACAGCCAAACCGTTGCTACGGTGCGAGTGCTATGCGAACGGTGCCGACGGCAGTTATTACCATAATTTTGTCAGGAACTACACGATGACGTTAGGACTACCGTAGTATGGACGCCATCCATGTTGAGGCCGTCAATTAGACACCCGCGTAGCTATCTACGGCGTACTGGCAAGCCGTTTAGGCCAGCCAAAACAATCAGGTTAGTGACAATTTTTATCGGTCCGAGCGGCGTAGGACCGATATGGTCGCCGTCGAGAACGTTGTCTTCGTGTTCGTCGCGGGGTTGCTTACGGCGCTCGCCACCGGCCTCGGTGCGATCCCGTTCTTCCTGGTCGATGAGTTCTCCGACCGATGGAACGTCCTGCTATGGGGGCTGGCCTCGGGCATCATGGTCGCTGCCTCACTGTTCGGGCTCGTCCGGGAAGGGCTGGCCTACGGATCGCCAGTGCTGCTGGTCCCCGGTATTCTGGCCGGGATCGGGCTCGTCGCCGTAGCACACGAACTGCTAGACGATTTTGACCAGTCCCCAGAGGAGTTCGAGCAGGCCGATTTCACCAAGCTGCTGCTGATTCTGGGCATTTTGACTGTCCATAGCTTCCCGGAGGGCGTAGCTGTCGGCGTCTCCTTCGCAGAACTCGGACTGGAGGCGGCCACGCCCGACTCCGCCGTTGGTATCGTCGGCATCTCTGTCCCGCTGTTGGCGGTGTTCATGACAGTCGCGATTTCTATCCACAACATTCCGGAAGGGACTGCTATCGCCATCCCGCTCCGTTCGCTGGGCGTCAGCGAGTGGAAGATGGTCTGGTGGGCAGTGTTCTCCTCGCTGCCACAGCCGGTCGGGGCCGTTATCGCGTACTACTTTGTCACGCTGGCAAAGGCGTTCCTCCCGTTCGGCTTCGGTTTCGCTGCCGGGGCGATGGTGTACCTTGTTCTCACGGAGTTCGTCCCCGAGGCCTTGGAGTACGGCGACGGCTTGCCGGGTGGTGGTAAACGCGAACTACTCACTGGCATCGCTGTTGGTGTGTTGGCGATGGTTCCGCTGGCGTTCGTTTAGAAGGGGAGCTTGTTCCGGATGACGGTGATATCGACGAAGGCCTTCAGCGGGTCGTCGTAGTCATCGACGCGAGTTTCCATCCGGTAGTTCGAGTGATCAACGGCGAAGAAGTACGGACCGGGCTCGTCCAGTGACTCTCGTGCGCCGCCGTCGTCCGTCGATGCTTGGTAGATATCCGACCCCGCGGGCTGGACCGCTGTCTGGCTGAACTTGGGGTTCCCCGGCGGTGTCCCGTCGGGCTCACGACCCTTGATGTACGTGTCGTACTGCTTGAACTGCTCGCGGTCCGTGAAAAAGTACACGTTGAACGGGATGTCTGCCTTGACAATATACTGTAGCTCACCGCCCGGGTCGGATACGTCCGGGATTTCCTCCTTTATCCACGCTTTATGTGGGTTGACTCTGACATCCTGCTGCACGCTGATGACAACTTCACCGCCCCCACCCAAGCAACCAGAGCCGACGGCTGTTGCACCGACGCCCATTGTCCGGAGGAATTTGCGGCGCTCCATCCTTTGATAATCAGGTCTACGTCGTACTTAGTTCTACGTCCGCAGTTATAGCCGCTGATAACGGGCCATGACCGGCTCGAAAAGGAAGGAATTTAAACCACGGCGCGGAACAAGCACCATACCATGGGTAAGAAATCGAAGGCTACGAAGAAGCGACTGGCCAAACTCGACAACCAGAACAGTCGAGTCCCGGCCTGGGTCATGCTCAAGACGGACCGCGAGGTCCAGCGCAACCACAAACGACGCCACTGGCGGCGCAACGACACTGACGAATAATGAGCGCCAGTGACTTCGAGGAGCGTGTCGTCACCGTCCCGCTCCGAGACGCGCGAGCCGAACCGAACCACAAGCGCGCAGACAAGGCGATGATCCTCATCCGCGAGCACCTCGCCAAACACTTCTCTGTCGACGAGGACGCCGTCCGCCTCGACCCCTCGATCAACGAGGCGGCCTGGGCCCGCGGTCGCGCCAACACGCCGAGCAAGATCCGTGTTCGCGCCGCCCGCTTCGAGGAAGAGGGCGAAGCCATCGTCGAAGCAGAGACCGCAGAGTAACGTTGCTCCGCGCGGCTTTCTCCGGGTCGTCGTACGTGGGTGTGTTCGCCCGTGCGACCGACGACTGCGTGCTGGTTCGCCCAGACTTAGACGAATCGCTACTCGACGACCTGAGTGACGAACTCGGCGTTCCGGCCGTGCCGACCACCGTCGGCCGCTCCGGGACTGTCGGCGCGCTCGCGACCGGCAACGAGAACGGGCTGGTCGTCTCCGAACGCGTCCGTGAAACCGAAATCGAGCGGATTCAGGACGTCGTCGACGTGCCCGTGACACGGCTTCCCGGCCGGATCAACGCCGCCGGCAACGTCGTCTGCTGTAACGACTACGGCGCGTACGTCCACCCCGACCTCCCCAGAGACGCTGTGCAGGCGGTCAAAGACGGGCTGGACGTCCCGGTCGAACGCGGCGTCATCGCCGGTGTTACGACCGTCGGGACTGCCGCCGTCGCCACTAACAAAGGCGTGCTCTGCCATCCGAAGGCCACGGACGGCGAGCTCGACGCACTTGAGGACATCCTCGACGTGCCGGCCGACATTGGGACCATCAACTACGGTGGCCCGCTCGTCGGCTCTGGCCTGCTCGCCAACGACCACGGCTACGTCTGTGGGTCGGACACCTCCGGCCCAGAGCTTGGCCGTATCGACCAGGCACTCGGCTACATCGACTGACTTCTATTTCACCGCTCAGGACGGATGCTGGTGGCTGAGTTTCTCCGCCACCACGCTTGGAACGGGTAGCCCGCAGTCCCCACACGCCCAAGACCGGCTGGTCCCGCCCCGCTCCAGCGCCATATCCTGCCTGAACCGCAGCGTCGCACCGCACCCACACCGGTAGGTCGTCTCGCTCATGCCTCGACGTACGTGGTGCACCGGCAAATCCGCCGGGGTCAGTGACCATGACAGCTCGTGTCAAAGAATAATATAGTGTGTTCCCAAATATCACACATGGTCCAGCGAACACCATCCGCGGAAGACCAGAACAGCCTCGTCTGCCGGAAGTGTGACTACTCGACAGGTGTACTCCGCCCGTCCTGTCCGGAGTGTGGCGGCGATATGGTGTACGCACCAGAACCCACCGAATAGGGGCTGAGAAATCTGTTTCTGGGTGGTTCGGACGCTGCCGGTTCGGGCCGAATAGCGATGCGTATTCCTCAGCGCTGTCACGGAGAGCTGCAATACTCGAAAAAGGCGGAAGGGGAAGATACTTCCCTACCCTGCCCGCATCTGCGTGTATGAGCACGTACACTGTTCGCGGTAGTTTCCCGGCCCGAGACGGCCCACAACAGTTCGAGAAGGAGGTCGACGCGCCAAACGAGAACGTCGCTGAGGAGCGCGTTTACAGCGACTTCGGCTCCCAGCACAACCTCAAGCGCACGCAGATCACGATTGAGGAGGTGGCAGCATGATGGGCGGTGGCGGCGGTGGCGGCGGCGGTCAGATGCAGCAGGTCGCACAGGAGATCGAGCAGATGGAGCAGGAAGTCGATGCTATCGACGAGGAGATCGAACGCCTCCGCGAGAAGCAGACTGATATCGACGAGGCCATCGAGGCCATCGAGACTCTCGATTCAGGGTCCACGGTGCAGGTCCCACTCGGCGGCGACGCCTACATCCGCGCAACAATCGAGGACATCGACGAGGTCGTCGTCTCCCTTGGTGGCGGCTACTCCGCAGAGCGCGAACAGGAAGGCGCCACCAGCACGCTGGAAACCAAGAAGGAGACGCTGGACGACCACATCAGCGACCTGCAGGAAGAGAAGGCCGAAGTCGAGACCGAGATGGAGGAGCTCGAACAGCAGGCCCAGCAGATGCAACAGCAGCAGATGCAGCAGATGATGCAACAGCAAGAGCAGGAAGACGAGTAAGGCCGCCATGTTCGACGGACTGAAGGACAAACTCAGCGGGTTCACGAGTGACGTCGAGGAAGACGTCGACGACGACGCACTTGAAGGGGAGGACGAACCGGACGCCGACGAGGTGGATGGTGAAGCGCCTGCCGATCAGGTGACTGAACCCGAGCCCGCGGTGGACGAACAGTCGTCCGAGGGCGACACGGCGGAACCGCCAGCCGAAACCGAGCAACCACAGGCTGACGCTGAACCGCCAGCCGCAGATTCCGAGGCGACAGACGAGTCAGCCACAGCGTCGACTACGGCAGTCGAAGACGCGGACGCGGACGCGGTCCGCGACGAAGGTTCACAGCCGGACGACGCCGCGGAGACCGACGAGGACTCAGCGTCCGAGGCCGACTCGGAGTCTGAAGCAGAAGACGATGATGACGGTGGCCGCGGCCTCGCCGCGAAGGCGAAGCTCATGGCGACCGGGAAGACGGTCATCGAGGAAGAAGACCTGCAGAGCCACCTTGATGACCTCGAACTGGCGCTGCTGTCGAGCGACGTAGAGATGAGCGTCGCCAACGAGATCCTCGACGGCGTCAAGGAGAACCTCACGGGGCAGACCCGCCGACGGCTCTCCAGCACGGGGAACCTCGTCCGGGACGCGCTTCGGGAGTCGCTGTACGACGTCATCAACGTCGGCCAGTTCGACTTCGACGAGCGCGTCCAGCAGGCAGACAAGCCTGTCACCATCGTGTTCACCGGGGTCAACGGCGTCGGGAAGACGACCTCGATTGCGAAACTCGCCCAGTACTTCGAGGATCGCGGACTCTCGACGGTGCTCGCCAACGGCGACACCTACCGCGCCGGCGCGAACGAGCAACTGGAGAAACACGCCGAGAACCTGAACAAGAAGATCATCACTCACGAGCAGGGGTCGGACCCGACGGCGGTCGTCTACGACGCCGTCGAGTATGCCAAGGCCAATGACATCGACGTGGTCCTGGGTGATACGGCCGGCCGACTCCACACCTCGGATGATCTGATGGCCCAACTGGAGAAGATCGACCGCAACATCGACCCGGACATGACGCTGTTCGTGGACGAGGCGGTCGCAGGCCAAGACGCCGTCAACCGAGCGCGCGAGTTCAACGACGCGGCCGAAATCGATGGGGCAATTCTGACGAAAGCTGACGCCGACCCGCAGGGCGGCGCGGCCATCTCCGTCGCACACGTCACCGGGAAGCCGATCCTCTTCCTGGGGACCGGTCAGGACTACGACGACCTCGAACCGTTCGATCCAGAGGAAATCGTCGACAGCCTCATCGGCGAGTAGGCCTCGGACTTCTCGGTTATTGTTGCTGCAATCTCCAGACTATGAGCAGCTACTATCCACCCTGATTGTCCAGTACCTGGAGCGTTCGCGCCCCTCTAAGTAGAATGCACCGTGTACCATACAGCAAATATCACCACAGCAGTGGAGAGATGGTTGTTTTCGCCGACAGGAGCGCGTTGAGGTCGATCGCTGTCCATCACCCACTCACGCAGTACTGAGCGTGACACCAATACAGACAATCGAACGACACGGCGTTTCTGGCAATGCTGTGAATGGGGGAGACAGCAATGCGACGGACGCAACTGTCGGCATGTCGCGCCGGCTGCTGTCGCACCTGAACTCATTGGGGCGTTCCCGGGTGACCGTAGTCCCTCGCTGACGAGCCGCAACTCGTAACTGACGGGCAAGCCGATTTCCCGTGTTCCAGGCGACGGTGACGATAACTGCGGCTGCGGGGGTTCCTGCAGGTATGTGGACTGATACAGGTACTGACACTGGGGACACGGGTTAGTACGTTGCTAAACGGCGACTGAGCGGGTTTTGACCGCTGAATCGTTGTCTTACTCACAGCGCATGGTAGGTAACAAGCTGATAGCTCGGCTTGGGGACGTTGATACCTATGCACTCGATAACTGCTCGGGAACGGTGTGAATAATTATACCCCGAGTATCGAACCACACCGCAGCAAGTTGCATTTCAGCCGACAAAAGCGCAGAACCACCCGTGAACTGGCCGAGATACCGGGTTCGAACCAATCATGGTCTGAAACCGATTGTTTTGCGAACCGGCTCAACCTTCGGGTGTGGCTAATCCGTTCTGTCGGCTCTCCGTCAGACGCTTAGCAGGTCATTCATAAACTGCCCAGGTTCTCTTCGGACAAATGCTATGGGACGACCCACATCTCGACGGAACGTTATCAAGATTGCAGGCGGCGCACTCGTGGCGCTTGCCGGCTGTAGTGACACTGGCGGTAGTACGGAGTCCGACGGCGGTGACGGCGGTGCCGAAGCGCCGGGCACGTCCACGGCAGCAGAGACTGACGCGATGACGGAAGCCAGTACAGAGTCCGAGCCAGAAACTGCGGTCCAGACCGAGGAAGAAACCGGAATGGATTCCGAAACGGAACTCGGCGAGAACGAAACCGATGCCCTCGGAAACGAGACGGAGATGCCGGATAATGAAACCGAACTGCCCGGCAATGAGACCGAAGTATCGGGCAACGAAACCGAACTGCCCGGGAACGGGACCGAGGCTCCGGACAACGAAACTGAAATACCTGGAAACGAGACAGATATTCCGGGTAACGAAACCGAGATACCCGGTAACGAAACCGAGATACCCGGTAACGAAACCGAACTGCCTGGCAATGAGACCGGCACGGCCGGGAACGAGACAAGCAACGAGACGACCGCGAACGAAACCGAAGCGTAAGCCGCCCACGCTGTATCAGGTCTTTCTCCCACCGGCCGGGTGAGCTACTCTCGGGCGGCCTCGACGGCGCCGACGAACTCCGCGGCCTGTTCGCGGACACCGTCCATGTCGTCGTTCTCGATGGCCTCGTAATTGACCAGTGCTGAGCCCGCGCCAACGGCGACCGCGCCGGCATCGAAGAACTCGTCGACATTATCGGTCGAGACACCACCGGTTGGCATAATCGGGACGTCACCGAGTGGACCCTGCAGCGCGCCAATGTGGGCCGGCCCGACCGTTTTCGCCGGGAACATCTTCAGGATATCAGCGCCCGCTTCCATCGCGTCGGCGGCCTCCGTCGGCGTCATGACGCCCGGGATAGCGAGGACGCCCTCGCGGTTACACACATCGATGACGTCTTCGTTGAGGTTCGGCGCGAGGACGAACTCCGCGCCGGCCTCGATGACATTGCGGGCGGCGGCGGCGTCCATGACTGTGCCGGCTCCGATGATGGCGTCGGTGTCGTCAAGTGCCTTGTCGACGGCGGCGATCATGTCCGAGCAGCGCTTCGCATCCGCCGTCAGTTCCAGTGCTGTGACGCCGCCCTCGTGGACAGCCGTCGCCACGTCGACCATCTTGTCCTCGGGAATTCCCCGCAGGACCGCCGTGACGCCGCTGTCGACCAGTTCCTGTTGTACCGCCTGTTTGCTCGTCATGGGCGCAACTGTGACGGGGTGGCTGAAAAGCGTGTCTGAACTGCCGGACCACGCTACGTGTCCGGGTCGTATGGGCGCGCGATGTCGGTCGGTGGCGCGCCGACGCCCAGCACGGTAACCGACTCGTCAGCATCAGCGGGATTGTGCGCGCGATGTGGGCTGTCCGGTTCGGCGACGAACACCTCGTCGGCCGAGACGACGTACTCCCCGTCGGGCGTTTCGACGTGAAGCGTGCCCTTGAGCACGTAGAACAGTTCCTCGCGCGTCTCGTGGTAGTGGTAGGTCCGCGAGAGGTCTTCGCCAGGTGCCATCTCGTAGGTGGCCGCGTGGAGTGCGTGGAGTTCGGCAGCATCGGAGATGCCGCGCCGGTCGCAGGGGTAGTCCTCAGTTTCCGACAGCGACTCGGGGTCAATCTGGTGATAGCCCATATGGTCGGTGGGGGCGCCGGCGGGCAAAAGCGTGACCACGCCGGGGCGTCAGGCGAATAGCCAGATGAGGAGCGAGAGCGTTCCGATGGAGACCACTGTCGAGGTGAAGACGTTCAGCGAGGCGAAGGCGGCGTCGCCGCCGAGTTCTGTTGTGTAGACGTACGTCGACACCGCCGTTGGGGTACCGAGCATCACGACCGCCGCACCCAGCGCCGTCGCGTCCATCGACAGCGAGGAGTACACCAGCCACGCCAGCGCCGGCATCCACAGTACCTTCAGCCCGACGACGCTGACGGTCTTTTGCAGGTCCGACACCGGGAGGTCCGTGTCAAGCGTCGCACCGATACACAGCAGGGCGACCGGGAGCGCCAGCTCCGCCGGTGGACCGAGCGCACCGATGAGTAACTCCGGAACGGACAGCGACAGGACTGAGGCTGTGATGCCGGCCGCCAGCGCGATGAGTACCGGGTTCGTCACGAGTTTCTTGCACTCGCTCAGCAGCGAGGCGTCGCTGCCGTTGATACGGACCAGCAGGAACACCGTCACCGGGACGTGGGTCACCGCGCCGATGCCGAGGATGACGCTGGCGACAGCCGTCGCTTCGCTGCCCATCGTCGCCGCCACGAGCGGCAGACCCAGAAACCCCATGTTGCTGTGATACGACTGAACGACGGAGACGCTGCGGCGGTCGGCGGACTCCAGCCGCCGGTGGACGAGCCAGCCCATCGTTATGGTCAGCGCGACGATGACCCAGAAGCCCCCCAGCAACGCCGGCGAAATAATCTCCCGTAACGGGCGGTCGTACGTAGATCGGAATATAAGCGCCGGCAGGGCGACAGTAAAAACGAGTGTGGTGAGGATATCCGTCCGCCGCTCGGTCAACAGCCCGTAGTGGCCGGCGGCGACGCCGCCCGAAAGAAAGGCGATCATGAAACCGAGCTGCCCGAGAACGGCCATATTGTCGCCCAGTCGCTTCGACCTTTTGACCCTTTTGTCACGGGCAGAAACGGCATTTATCCAGTAGGCACTGTCTCCCGCGTAGGCAGCACCGGGTGCCGACGCCGACGCACGCAACCCCATCTCGGAACCGATTGGCCAGTTGACGTGGGCGGGACTGAAATGACCGGAGCGCTCCGGCTTTCGGCGGTGGTCGTCACGAGAGCAAACCCAGTTCCCTACGTCTACACGGCAGTCGAGAGCATGACAACAAGCCTTTACCCGCGCCGTCGCGTATCTCGCGCCAACAATGGTACTCGACGATCTTGGGAGTTCACTTCGGGGGACGCTTGACGACCTCCGGGGGAAGTCCCGGCTCTCTGAAGAAGACATCGAGGACATCGTCAAGGAGATTCAGCGGTCGCTGTTGCAGGCCGACGTGGATGTCGGGCTCGTTCAGGACCTCTCCGATAGCATCGAAACACGCGCGCTAGATGAGGAGCCCCCGGCGGGGACGACGCCGCGGGATTGGGTCCTGCGCATCGTCTACGAAGAACTGGTCGACCTCGTCGGCGAGTCGACCGAACTCCCGCTGGAGGAGCAGACCATCATGCTCGCCGGTCTGTACGGGTCGGGGAAGACGACGACGGCCGCAAAGATGGCGTGGTGGTTCTCGACGAAAGGGCTCCGACCGGCCATCATCCAGACCGACACGGACCGACCCGGCGCGTACGACCAGTCCAAGGAGATGGCCGAGCGCGCCGAGGTAGACTTCTATGGCGACCCCGACGAGGACGACCCGGTGAAGATTGCTCGCGACGGGCTGGAAGCGACGGAGAACGCGGACGTTCGTATCGTGGACACGGCGGGCCGTGACGGTCTGAACGAGGAACTCATCGAACAGATTGAGCGTATCGAGCAGGAGGTCCAGCCCGATCGGGACCTGCTCGTGCTGGACGCGGCGATGGGCCAGAGCGCCAAGAGCCAGGCCGCCGACTTCGAGGCGGCCATCGGCATCGATGGCGTCGTCATCACGAAGCTCGACGGGACGGCGAAAGGTGGGGGCGCGCTCGCAGCGGTCAACGAGACCGACTCTACCATCGCCTTCCTCGGCTCCGGGGAGACGGTCAAAGACATCGAGCGGTTCGAACCCTCCGGGTTCATCTCCCGACTGCTCGGGATGGGTGATCTCAAACAGCTCACCGAGCGCGTCGAGCGCGCGATGGAGGAAACCCAGGAAGGCGACGAGGAGGACTGGGACCCTGAGGACATGATGGAGGGGAAGTTCACCCTCAAGGACATGCGCAAGCAGATGCAGACGATGAACAACATGGGGCCGCTGGACCAGGTGATGGATATGATTCCCGGCCTGGGCGGCGGGCTGATGGACCAGCTCCCTGATGACGCGATGGACGTGACCCAGGAGCGGATGCGGGACTTCGATGTCATCATGGACTCGATGACGGAGGAGGAACTGGAGAACCCCCGCGTCGTCGGCCAGTCCCGGACCAAGCGCATCTGCCGTGGGTCCGGCAAGCCCGAGGAGCGGGTGCGTGAACTCCTCCAACAGCACAAGCAGATGGAGCAGATGCTCAAGCAGTTCCAGGGAATGGGCGACGGCGACATGGAGCGGATGATGAAACAGATGCAGCAGGGCGGTGGCGGCGGTGGCGGGATGGGCGGTATGGGTGGCGGCGGCATGGGGCCGTTCGGCGACTGACGCCGCTGTGCCGATCCGCGGGACGCGATACGTGACGCTATTTTTGATGATCTATGTTCGAAATCCGGGCCAGAACTAAGGGTTGGCCCGTTCTACAGATGAAGCGAGCATGTACGAAATTGTCGCTGGGATAGACAAAAGTGAGGCTCGTGGGACCGCCATCGCTGAATCGATAACAGAAATTCCGATGGACGCCAGCCAGGTCCGTGTCACGCTGCTGCACGACTTCGAGGAGAACCCCGAAGGCGCGTCCGTCGATCAGGTGGCCTCCGTGCGCCGGGCACGAGAAGTCCTCGAGGACGCTGGCGTTGAGGTGGCGCTGGAAGAGTCAAGCGGCGAACCGGCCGACGCGATCCTCCGGTTGGCTGACGAGCAGGACGTCGACATGATTGTCGTCGCCGGACGCAAGCGGACGCCGACAGGCAAGGTGCTGTTCGGCAGCGTCACACAGAGTGTGATTCTCGGTACGGACCGTTCCGTACTGGTCTGTAGCGGCGAAGAAGAGTAACGCCGCAGTCAGACGCCGTACACTTCTTCGACTCGGTCAGCGAGCGGCGACGGGTCCGTCCGCCCGGTGATCCGCTCGACGGGCTCGCCGTCCTCGAACAGCACGACGGCGGGCGCTGCGTTGACCCCGACCGACTGACAAAACTCCGGGGAGCGCTCGCCGGCGACGCCGCCGACCGGCACGCCGTCCGGGAACGCGGCCAGAACGTCGTCTAACTCCGCTTTCATCGCTTCGCAGGGGTCACAGAACAGCTTCCACACGGTCACGACACACCGGTCGTGGGTGTCGACGAACGCCTCGTAGCTGTCGTCGTCGAGGTGTTCAACTCTCTCGGGTACCGGCGTCTCCGGCCCCAGTTCGGTCGCCATCTGTGCCATCGTCGTCAGTTCCACGATGGTGTAGGCGTCGTCGACGTTCGACCGCAGGGTCAGGAACGTGGCGAACTCCTCGCGCGATACGTCGAGTTCGTCGACCCGCTCGGCTGCTTCGGCGGCCGAATCGAGGCCGAACACGTCGGCGACGGACTCGTGGAACTCCGTGTCGCCCATCGTCACGTAGGTGTCGTAGTACACCTCGCGGTCGGCCTCGAACGCTTCTGTCGTGCTGACTTCGTCCGTTTCCTCGTCGATGACGACGACACCTTCCGACTCCAGTGCGTCGAGTAGCGCTTCGGGAGATTGAGTTTCCGACATTCAGACACCTAGGTACTTGTCGCGGGTCTCTTGGTCGTTCTGCAGTTCCTCGGCGGGCCCCTCGAAGACCACCTGTCCACGGTCCAGCACGTAACACCGGTCGGCGATTTTCATTGCCGCGACAGCGTTTTGCTCGACCAGTAGTATCGTCGTCCCGTCTTCGCTGATGCGTTCGATGGCGTTCTCGACCGACTCGATGATCTGTGGTGCCAGCCCCTCGTATGGCTCGTCGAGCATCAACAGGTCGGTGCTCTGGTGGAGCGCGCGGGCGATGGCGAGCATCTGCTGTTCGCCTCCGGAGAGCGTGCCGGCCTTCTGTGACCGCCGTTCGTCGAGTCTCGGGAAGTACTCGTAAATCTCCGCCGCCGACATCCCTTCGTCGCGGAAATCGAGCTTCCGTCGCCAGGTGTTCGACTTGTTGCGGACGGTGTCCGCGAGGTGGAGGTTCTCGGCAACGGTCAGGTCAGTGAACACGCGCCGTTCCTCCGGAACCAGTGAGATACCGCGGACGGCGATGTCCTCCGGCGGGTCGCTGGTGATGTCCGTCCCGTCGAACTGGATCGTACCGCTCCGGACATCGGGCGGCGTCGCTCCGGAGATACATCGGAGTGTCGAGGTTTTCCCCGCGCCGTTACGGCCCAGCAGGGCCGTGATTTCGCCGTCGTCGACGCTCATCGACACGTCCTGAATGATGTGGCTCTCGCCGTAGTAGCCGTTGATGTTGTCCACGTCGAGCAACGTCATTCCTCGACACCTCCCAGGTACGCTTCCTGCACAGCAGGGTCGTTCTGTACCTCCGTCGGCGTCCCCTCCGCGATAACTGACCCACGGTTGAGGACGACGATGCGGTCGGAAATGTCGAAGACGATCTCCATGTCGTGTTCGACCAGCAGGAACGTCAGATCGAGTTCTTCCTTGACGCGTTTGATGAGGTCGACGGTCGATTTCGTCTCGTCGGGCGACATTCCCGCCGTTGGCTCGTCCATCAGCAGCATGTCCGGTTCGGCGGCCAGCGCGATGCCAAGCTCGAGCCGGCGCTTATTCCCGTAGTCGAGGCTATCGGCTTGGTTCTCTCGCTCGTCGTACAGGCCGACCGACTCGAGCACTTCGTTTGCCAGTTCATCGACCGCCGGGTAGCTGTTCTGATTCCGGAAGAAATTGAATCGGAACGAGCCGTGCTCGGCTGCCAGCGCCGCGATGGTCGCGTTCTCCTTGACGGTTAGTTCAGGGAAGATAGAGGCTGTCTGGAAGGACTTGCTCATCCCCCGCTGGACGACCTCGTGTGGGTCCATCCCGATGATTGAATCTCCTTGGAACGCGATTTCCCCGTAGCTCGGTTCGAGCCGTCTGGTGACGAGGTTGATGAACGTCGATTTCCCCGCGCCGTTGGGGCCGATGAGGCTCACGCCCTCGCCCTGTTCTATCTCCAGATTCACCTCATCAACGGCAGTGAGGCCGCCAAACTGCTTGGTGAGCTGTTCCGTTTTGAGGACCGTCATTCGTCCTCACCTCCGACGACCATATCACGAACGTAGTCGATACCGCCCCAGATTCCGTTGGGGAAGAGGACGACGGCGACGACGAACACGACGCCGAGGATGAGGTGCCAGAACGGGCCAAGTGTCTCGAACCCGCTGACAATATTCTCGATGTACAGGTACAGTCCGGCGCCGAACAGCGGCCCGAACAGCGAGCCGACACCGCCGAGCACAGTCATGATGACGATACGACCGGACTCGGTCCAGTACAGCGACTGCAGGGGCACGTAGTTCCCCTCGATGGTGAACAGGCTCCCGGCGATACCAGCGAAGGCCGCCGAGATGATGAACGCCATCAGCTTGTACCGCCAGACATCCAGCCCGACGAACTCCGCCCGCCGTTCGTTCTCCCGAATAGCGCGGAACACGGTTCCGTACGGCGAGTGCAGGATACGGTTCGCCATTGCGACTGACAGCACCGCCACGACGGCGACGAACACATACAACATGTCGTCGACCAGCATCGTCAGCGGGAACGGCACCCCACCGTGGATGTCGATAACGCCCAGCAGGCTGCCGATGTCCACGGAGGTGAAGCCGTTTTCACCGTTGGTGAGGAAGGCCAGCGGCGAAGCCGCCAGGTAGAACGACATCTGGCCGAACGTCAGCGTCAGGATGGCGAAGTAAATCCCGCCGCGGCGTAGTGACAGGAAGCCGACGACCCACGCCAGCAACACGGCAAACGCCGTGCCGGCGAGCAACACCAGCAGCGGCGAGCTACTGACACTCGCGCTGAAGATGCCGGCGGCGTAGGCTGCACCGCCGAAGAAGACGGCGTGACCGAACGACAGCAGGCCGGTGTATCCCAGCAGGATGTCGAACCCGACGGCGAAGATGCCGTAGATGAGCATCAGCGTCGCCAGCTGCGTGTAGCCGTCGAGGAAATTGTTGAACAGGAACGGGAAGACGGCCACACCCACGACCGTCAACAGGACCGTCGATATCTCCCGGTCGCGGAAGCTGGCCCATCGGTCGGCGAGGCCACCGGTAACCTCTGCATCTGCGTCGGCCGCTGCCGTCGCAGTCGCGTCGCGTGGTTCGTCGCTCACGAGACATCCACCTCCGAGCCCAGCAGCCCCTGCGGACGCACCAGCAGGACTAGCGCTGCGAGCGCGTAGATGCCGACCTGGCTCCAGGCGGCGTAGCCGGTCTGAATGAGGAAAACCTGCAGCGTGCCGAGCATCAGCCCGGCTACCACGGCTCCCTCTATTTTCCCGACGCCGCCGATGACGACGGTCAGGAACGCCGGAACTAACTGTTCAGTCCCGATGTTGGGGTTGACGTTAGCAAGTGGGCCACCGACGACGCCGGCCACGCCGGCGAGTGCGGCACCAATGCCGAAGACGACGAGGTACGGTCGGCTCAGTTTGATCCCAAGCAGTCGAACCATCTCGCCGTCGAGGGTACCAGCCTGAACGATGAGGCCGAAGTCAGTGTACTCGACGAGTGCGTACACGCCAAGGACAAGGACTGCGGTAATCGCGATGACGCCGAGTCGCCAGCGCGGGAAGTTTCCGACAACGGGCAGCGCGATAGGGCCGGATGCCCACGAAGGCTGTTGGAACGGCTGGCTGTTCCCGCCAAGCAGCGCCCGGAGCAGTTCCTGGACGATAATTGCGAGCCCGAATGTCACGAGAATCTGGTCAGTGTCGGGTCGGTCGTAAAAGGCCTGTGCGATGAACCGCTCCATCAGCAGTCCGATAATGAACACGACAATCGGAACGATGACCAGTGCAGCAACGAACCCCAGTCCGATACCGTATGACTGGATGCCCCATTCCGCTAACTGACCGTCGTTCAACGGGACCTGTCCAGTTATGAACAGCCCTAGATACGCGCCGACGAGGTACAGCGCCCCGTGGGCGAAGTTGACGAATTTTAGCGTCCCGAGGATAATCGACAGTCCAACCGCGAGCAGGACGTAAATCGCGCCCTGTTGTAGCCCATTCAATAGGATGGTGAGGATATCCGCGAGTAGCGTCACGTCGGATCCCCCCCACTGCACTCCGCTCGTACTATCTGCGTATTCCTAATCATGCTAGTTTTTGTGTATCAAGTAAGGCAACCTCATGCACTATAAATCATGAGGGGTACGGTCCCCTGTCCGGATTCTGCCCTATTCGTCGCCGTACTCGCCGAGTTCGCACTCCGCGGCCGGCCCGGAATCGCACCCGTATCCGACGTCGTCTCGAGAGGTGATCTCGACAATGTCGATGAAGTTCCCGTCTGACTGTTCGCTCTCTGGCAGCCCCTGGGCAACCGGAATGTCCCGCTGGGCCTGGTGGTCACAGGCGCGCATCGTCTCCTCACCCATGCCGATGTTGCTGTACTCGTAGTCCTCCAGTTGGCGGATGACCTCCGGCGGGTAGAACGTGCCCGCTCGTTCGGCGGCGGCCGCGTACTGGAGCGTCTGTGAGTAGGCGAGCTGGGCCGGTCCGGACGGAACGCGGTCGTACTCGTCCTGGAACGCCTGCGTGAACGCGTTCGACGCCTCGTTGTCGATCTGGGAGTCCCAGGCAATCGTCCCGTAGATGCCTTCGATGGACCCACCGGCGGCCTGTGCCATCGGGCGGTTGTACAGCGGGACGACGAGTTCCATGTCCTCGTCGATACCGGCATCGACGGCCTGGGAGACGGAGTTCGCGCCGTCCAGCCCGTAGTGGTTCAGGACAAGCACGTCCGCGCCGCTGTTTGCGGCCTCCGAGAGATACGAGGAGAAGTCGCTGGTCCCGAGCGGCGTCGGCACGCTGTCGACTTCTTCCCACCCGATTTCCGAGAGGAACTGGTTCATCGAGTCCTGCTGGGTCTGGCCCCAGGAGTAGTCGGCGTACAGCTGGTAGAAGGAGTTGTCCGAGCCGTACTCGCTTTCAAGCACTGGTGCGAGCGCCTGGCCGGTCATGTACGCGTTGAACATCTCCCGGAACCCGTACCGGGCGCAGTCTTTCCCAGTCGTGTCGTTCGAGTGGGTCAGACAGGCCATGAACATCACGTTCTGCGACTGACAGAGACCCTGCACGGCGATGGCCACTGCACTGGAAGAGCCGCCCGAGATCATCACCACGTCGTCCCGGTTTATCATCCGCGAGGCGGCCTGTCGGGCGGTGTCGGCGTCGGTTGCCGTGTCACCGTTTACCGAGTCGACCGTGTACCCGAGGACGCCGTCGCCGCTGAGGTCCTCGAAGCTGTCCACCCAGCCACCCCCGTTATTGAGATGCTTCTGTGCAAGTTCGTACGCCCGGAGTTCGTCCTGCCCCTCAGAGGAGTAGGGTCCGGATTGTGGAACGTTGAACCCGAACGTGACTGTGTCGCCCTCAACCGGGAAGTTCCCGAGCGATGGGTAGTCATCACCGCCGTCGCCACCGCCATCGCCACCGTCGCCGCCGTCGCCACCACCATCGCCACCGTCACCACCGGAACAACCGGCCAGTCCCGTCAGCCCTGCCACACCTGCGACGCCCGTACTCTTCAGCAACTGTCGTCGGTTGACCGATCTGCCATTAGTTGGCATGTTCCATACGGTGTCTGTATATATCATAATAGTTTCGGTAGGTTAATCAACGATTTCACATCTATAGAACGACATATCCCCGATAAATGGCGATCCGTAGACTTATTCTGACCTGATTGGTTTGTTAGAATATGACGAGGTATCTGTGTCGGCAGCTACTCGTCCTCACCATCGTCGTAACCGCGGGCTGTGGCGGGTTCGGGTTCAGCGGCGGCAACGACCTGGCGACGCCGGTGACGCCTGCTCCGGTACCGACCGACTCTGCGACCACATATCCGACTGGTGTCGGCCCAACGGGTGTCACTAGCCCATCCTTGCTTGGGGCTGCACACGGGAACCGTCTCAACGGAACCGGGTACACGGTGACGATGAACCGGACCGTCAGATATGCAAACGGGTCATTGCGGTCCCACCTTCGAGTCCACGTCGCGCTGGACGCGAACCGGACACACCTCGCTAACATATCTGTCCGTGGCCACGCGGCCCCGGTGCTCCTTGGCCGACCGCCGGCGACTGCGTCGTTCTGGTCCGATGGCGATAGGTATCTCCGCCGACTCGCGCGAGACAACCAGACCATCTACAACGAGTACGACCCGCCGGACAGCTACGCCGGAACGTGGCGGTACTGGGTTCATACCGCCGCGCTGAACGGCCGTCCTGCCGCCGACGTGACTCAGACCGTTGCCCCGTTCCACACCCGGACCCTGCGGTCCCAGCAGTCAGATGGGCCCGTCTACGTCATCAGGGGCGACCGATTGCGGGAAAACACGACTTCGACAGCGTGGACGAGCCGGGAGAACGCAACGCTTGTCGCCCACGTCACGCAGTCAGGCCTCATCCGATACTACCGGACCGAGTACACGACGGTCACGGACGGCGGCGACCCGGTCACCATCAACAGAACAGTTCGGTTTACTGGGGTCGGGAACACGACGGTCGGGCCGCCACCGTGGCGTGGTAGAGTACAGTCGACTCCCGACTGAGGCGTCGCCAGCGCTATCAGGGGGCTTTTTTTCGCTCGCCGTCCTTCGCCCTGCAATGACTGTCCGCGAGGTGGCACTCGAAGCCTACCGGGAATCGCTCCCGGTGCTGGCACTCAGTGCGGTCGGCGGCCTCTTCGCGGGCGTCGTCCTTGGCGGCATGGATGCGGAGTTACAGGATGTCGCCGGACTGCTTGTGCTCGTGCCAGCACTCCTTGCCACTCGGGGGAACGTCTACGGCTCACTCGGCGCGCGCCTAGGGTCGGCGCTCCATCAGGGGCTTATCGAACCGAGGTTTTCCTTTGCTGACGACCGCATCAACGCTGCCGTCGCGGCGGCACTGGCGAACGGGGTACTCATCAGTGGTGTCGCCGCGGTGATGGCCGCCGTGTTGCTCGCGCTGATCGGACGACCGTCGGCCCCGCTCACGACTCTCATTGCCATTGCGCTCATCGCGGGCTTTGTCTCAGGGCTGTTGTTGACCATTGCCGTCGTCTCGGTCGTGTTCGTCGGCTACCGCCGCGGCCTCAATCCGGATACGCTGGCCGGCCCGGTCGTGACGACGACGGGCGATGTGGTCGGCATTGCGACGCTGCTGGGCGCGACCCGCCTCGTCCTCGCGCTGGGGGGTGGCTGAATGGCGGAATTCGCCTCCCAGTGGTCGGTTTCAGGCATCGTCCGGACGATGTTCCCCATCCTGATCGTGCTGACCGCTATTGAACTCGGGAGCGGCCTCGTTCTCGATACCTTCGAGGGAACACTGCTACAGTATCCGTCGTTGCTGGTGCTCGTCCCGGTGACAATCGGGATGGCTGGCAACCTCGGTAGCATCCTCGCGGCGCGGTTCTCGACGGCGTTTCACCTCGGCCTGCTGTCGTTCACGCCGACTGACGACCGGTTGGCCGGCAATGCTATCGCTACCCTTGCGCTTGCGGTGACGCTGTTCCCGCTCGTCGGCGCTGGCGCATGGCTCCTCCAGACCGTCATCGGCGGTGCTGCACTCCCGCTCCGGACGGTCGTGCTGGTCGCGCTCGTCAGCGGGAGTCTACTGGCGGTGCTGGCCATCGTCGTGACGACGGTGACAACCTACGCCGCCTACCGGTTCGAACTGGACCCCGACGACGTGGTTATCCCCGTCGTCACGAACGTCTGTGACGTGCTGGGTGTGGTGGTGCTGTTCGGTGCTGTCCGCGTGCTTGTGTGAGAGGTCGGCGTCGGCACTTCGGTATCTGCTGTCCCACACGGCTACCGCTGCGCGGTTCCCTGAAATCGACCGACGCTATCGATGGGCATTTGCGGGCTAGGACCGTACGTTTCAGCGTGCAGTCGCTCGTTGCCGCAGTGCTTGGCCATCCGGCAGTCGCTGTCCTCGGAGAGGTCGCTATCAGGGTCCTCCGCATCACCTTTTTCCTCTCGTTTGGCGTGTTTCTCGCGGAACTGGCGGTCGCGTTCGGACTGGTCGAGAAAATCGCCGTGGTTTCGCGGTATCTCACGTCGCCGGCAAACCTCCCGGACGAGGTTGGGACCGCGATCCTGACGACGACGGCGTCGACGACCGCCGGCTACGGGATGCTCGCCGACTTCCGGGAGTCTGGCGTGCTGTCAGACCGTGCGACGATAATCGCCGTCACCATCAACACGTTCTTCGGTTTCGCCCAGCACATTATCACGTTCTACGCGCCGATACTCATCCCCATACTGGGCTTCCGGGTTGGGGTGTTGTACGTCGCGACGCGGGGACTCATCGCGCTGGCGATTACGCTGACTGGCATCGCTGCCGGCGCGGTCCTGCTGGACGCATCCAACGTCGGCCGGTCCGGCGCAAATACGGACCCGGCCCCCGACGGTGGGACCGCTGGCGACGCATCCGACGTGTTCGACGACCGTCCGGAGAGTCGTCGAGCGGCCGTCAGGACAGCATTCGACGCGACGGGAGAGAAGGTCCGCGACATCCTGCCGCGGCTAGCGGCCATCTACGCTGTTGTCTCACTCCTGCTCGCCTACAGTGATGAACTACTGGCACTCATCGGAAGCGACGGGGCGTCCGTGACGACTGCCGCCGACGGGTTCGCCGGACTGCTCGGCCTGCCCGGGGCGGCAATCCCCGTTATCGCCGCCTACGCGCTCGATACGACTTCGGGGGCGACGGTCATCGCACCGCTCATCCGAAACGGGACCTTCTCCGCGCGAACCGCCGTGGCGACGATGCTCGTTGGTGGAATCATCTCGTTTGCCGTCTCGACGTTCAAGCGCTCGATCCCCTTCCAGTACGGCATCTGGGGCCGGGAGTTCGGCTCGAAAGTTATTGTCGTCAACACGGGGCTGAAAATCGTCTGGATTGCGCTGGCGCTGGTCGTCCTGCTGTAGTGAGACGCCGGTAGCCCGGCGTCAGTCGAACGTGTAGGCCATCATCACTTCGTCGACCTGCTCGCCGTCGACAGTGTAGTGGTTCCGACGGATACCCTCGGTGTGCCAGCCGTGGTCTTCGAGGAACACCATCGCGTTCTCCGTGATCGCTGGCACGCTGTTGTACAGCTTCCGGTAGCCGTTGGCTTTCGCCCAGTCCAGCCCGCGTTGCATGAGCTGGCTGCCGATGCCTTGGCCACGCTGTTCCTCTCTGACACCGACAGTGAGCTGGGCCGTCTCGCGAAGCTTGTCCAGCTGCGGGATGTCGAGGTGGCACCAGCCGATGACCGCCTCGTCAACTGTCGCGACGAAGAAAACTCTTGATTCAACTGTGTTGTGCCGTGTAACGGCATCTTCGTACAGCAACTGCTCGGCGACGCTCTCGGCGACGACGTACGTCCCGTCGCTTGAGACGTTCCGAATGGTCTGGACGAGCCCCTCGAAATCGTCATTATGAGCCGGTCGAATCGTGTACGTCAGCCCGTCCGTGGTGTGTTCCTCGACTGAGCCGACATCGAGCGCTAGCGTCAGTGTCCCACCGTCGTCCTTGATGTACCCCTTCGACAGAAGGTGCGTCAGGGCCTTCTCGAACGCTTCGGGGGAGAGGTCTACCGTCTCACGGACCCTATGCCGTGCCGCCGTCCCGTGTCGTTCGACGTACTGGTACACCTCCATCGCCGCGCTCGTTTCGAATGTCGGCCGTTCGACAGCGTCCATACCGAATGTATCTACTAGCAGATTATTAACAATTGTTATTTGATAACACGAAACAGGAAACGTGGTTGGAGTTCTCCCGGACTAGCCATAGTCGAATGTGATAGGGTGCGCCTGACTGTCGGTCTATGCCGTGTCCGGAATCGGATCGGAGATGACAACGGCGTCGCCCTCGATGACGCAGTTCCCCTCAGAATCATCGACGGCCGTGGCCAGCCGAAACCGGTTGTCCTGAATGCGTTCGACGACCTCACAGCGGGCCGTGACCTCCTCGTCGATATCGACGGGCCCCTGATAGCTCAGCTCCTGTGAGAGGTAGATTGTCAGCCCGGGGAGCCGCGCCAGAGCCGAACTGATGATGCCGGAAACGAGCGTTCCGTGAACAATTCGGCGGCCGAACCGCGTGCCGTCCGCGAACGTCGCATCGAGGTGGAGTCTGTTCGTGTCGCCACTCGCTTCGGCGAAGGCCTCCACGTCAGCCTTGGATATCGTCTTGCTGAACTCGACGTGGTCACCCACGTCGATACCGTCGGCAGTCCCGTAACTCTCGAACGTCCAGTCCTCGTTCTCGTACAGTGTGTCCGGCCGGGTGAACCGCTTTCGCTGGGGCTGGTCGCTGGACATCCCTATCGCCCGAGAGAGGTGCGGGATGTAGTCCGAGAGGTCAGTCGTCGTGACGATGCCGACGAGTGACCCTTCCTCGACGACGGGCAGCTTCTTGATATTGTTCGTTCGCAGTCGGTCGACGGCCGCTTGCATGTCCGCGTCGGGAGCGACCGTCACCAGTGTCTCGGCCATCACGTCGCCGACGGTCAGTGCTCTAGTATCCCCTTCGGCCGCGGTGACAGCAACGATATCGCTCTCCGTGATGATACCGACGCAGCCGCCGTCGTCCTCGACGACGAGTGAGCCGATGTCCTCGTCGCGGAGGCGTCGGGCAGCTTCGATGACCGGAGCGTCGGGACTGATGGTTTTGACCGGTGTCCGCATGATATCTCTGACTGGCAGCGGGACAAGCATTGTACCGAAACCCAGACATGGCAGACCTATAACAGTCCGCCCAGCGACACCGGCATGCTTGTGTCGCCGGCCGCCAACGTCTATCTGATGCGATGGCCTGTGTTCGGTTTTGTCGTCGTCGTTCTCGTGGTTGCTGCCGGCTGTAGCGGTTTCGCCGGCTCACCATCGCAGTCGGCGGGGACCGCCGTCGACGACCAGTCTGGTGTCAACGTGCCACAAGCAACTGTCACCGTGACGGTCACTGCTGTCGTCGACGGTGACACAATACAGGTCGCCTACGAGAACGGCACCGGTGACACAGTCCGACTCGTCGGCGTCGATACCCCCGAAGTCCATACCGAGAACGACCCCGCGGAATTCGAAGGCGTCCCAGAAACTGACGATGGGGCGTCTTGCCTCCGCGGGGCCGGCACGAACGCGTCGTCGCTCGCTAAACAGCGGCTCCTCGGCGAGACCGTTGGACTCGCGTTCGACCAGAATCTGAACCGGCGCGGCTACTACGATCGGCTGCTGGCCTACGTTGTCCACGACGAGACGCTGTTCAACTACCGGCTTGTCGAAACCGGTCATGCGCGCGTGTACGACAGCGAATTCGAACGAGCCGAACTATTCTACGCCGCCGAGGAGGCTGCCCGCTCCGACCGGCGCGGCCTCTGGCGCTGTACGGACCCGAGTGCGGTGACTCGAACGGCTATCCCCGACGGTGGGACTGAGAGCGCCAGCGGCATCGCACTTGCCGAAATCCACCCCGATGCGGCAGGCAACGACAACGAGAACCTGAACGACGAGTACATCACACTCACGAACACCAACGATGCGCCGCTCGATCTCTCCGGGTGGACGGTCAGCGACGACGTGGGCCACCAGTATACGTTCGCGAACTTGACCCTCGATTCAAACGGCTCAGTGACCCTCTACACCGGCAGCGGCACCGACACTGACACGACGCGGTACTGGGGCCGGAACGGGGCAGTCTGGAACAACGACGGCGACACGGTTATCGTTCGGAACGCCAGCGGCGAGACGGTTCTTCGACAGTCGTACTGATGCTGTCACGCCGCCACGACAGTATAAACCAATCCAGTGCTAACAGTACCCATGACCATCCGCCGGCTGATGCCAACGCCACGGGCGGTCGACTGGGGGCTGTTTGCGGCGGTGGCGACACTGCTTGCCACCGGTGTCGCCACCATCTTCGCAGGCATCCCCAGCAGTGCGTGGATAATCGACCTCCACGCACTCTCCGGCGTGGTGCTGACGCTTCTGTTGCCGGTGAAGCTTCGCCGCGTCTTCCACCGCGTCGCCCCGTCGCGGCTGACCGGTACCCGTCTCCTCTCGGTCGGTCTGGCCGCCGTCACACTGGGCGCGCTCAGTACCGGCGTCTGGTGGATCTTCGGCGGTACGCTCGACCTCGGCCCGTGGGGGCTGTTTCACCTCCACGTCGCGCTCGGCCTACTGGTCCCGCCATTGTTACTGGTGCATCTCCGCGCCCGGCTCTACTCGCCGGCGGAGGCCACCCGCGGCGGCCGCCGGGACGTTCTCCGGTACGCTGGCTTGGTGACCGCGGGAGCGCTCATCTGGCGAGTTCAGAGGCCGGTCAACGACGCACTCGACACAGCCGGCGCGGACCGCCGGTACACCGGGTCACGTGAGGAGGGGACCGACGACGGCAACCGGTTCCCCGTCACCAGCTGGGTCGCCGACGACCCGGACCCGGTCGACGCTGCCGACTGGTCGCTGTCGGTCGCTGGCCGCGTCGCCAGCCCAACCAGCTACGCTGCCGGCGACCTCTCCCCGGACGCAACCGAGTCGGCGGTGCTTGACTGCACGAGCGGCTGGTACTCCGGGCACGAGTGGCAGGGCGTCCGCGTCGGCGACCTGCTCGACGCCGCCGACCCCGACGACGCGGCGGCGTGGGTCCAGTTCCGGTCGGTGACCGGCTACCGCTGGAGCCTCCCGCTGTCGGAGGCACGCGATGCCGTGCTGGCTACCCACGTCGACGGCGAGCGTCTGGCCCACGGTCACGGCTACCCGCTCCGACTTGTCGCGCCTGGTCGTCGGGGTTTCCAGTGGGTGAAGTGGGTCGAGTCAGTGCGAGTCAGCAAGCGCCGCGAACTCGGGGAGTGGCTTGCGATATTCGTGAGCGGACTTTGAGTTCGTCCGAGTCCCTCAGCGACAGCGCAGTCGTCACTCTTTGTGGGCTGTTCCGCCTAGAAGGTGGAGGTTACCTGTAGTACACGGCTCCTTCGGACGGGTTCACTCCGCTGCACTGCCAGTCTTTGCCGACTCGCGGCCCAGTGCAACACTGCGCTAGCAGCGCTCGAAAGAGCAGCTTACCACTGTAGTTGTCATTGAAGCTACTACTAACGAAGTACCAATGCGCGATAGCAGGAGACATGAACTGGCGGCACCCCGCTCGATTTGCCGGTCCATCGAACACCGCCGTCGCCCTGTGGGCGGTCGCCGTCGCTTTTTTTGGTGTCGGTGACCTCGTCACGACACTCGTTGGCTACAGTATTACCGGCGTGACTGAACTCAGCCCCGTGGTCAAACTACTGCTGGAGGAGCACGCGGTGCTGGTGCTGACCGGCCTGAAAACCACGGTGTTTGTAGGCTTTTTCGCCGTCTGGAAGTACGTTTCTTGGCCATATTCTATCGGCGTCCCGCTCGGCCTGGCGCTACTAGGCGTTGCGGTAACGGCGTGGAACACCGGCATCATCCTCACGGCTGTACTGGCCTGAGCCCCGGCGGTCGGCAGCTTCCAGTACCCGTGGCGTTCTGTCCCGGCAGTTACGCAGGCTACACCAGCGCGTCGATAGAATCCCAGAGGTCTGGCCCGCCGCCGTCGCCCGACTCGTAGTGAATCGGCACGAAGCCCGCGTTGCGTGCGCCCTCGACATCGGTTTCGTACTCGTTGCCGACCATCACGTACTCGTCGGCCGGAAGCTCCTCCCGGACCCGGTCGAACGGAGCGCTGTCGGGCTTGTGCGCGCCGACCTCGTAGGAGGCAACAAAGAGGTCGAACAGGTCGGTCAGCCCGTGGTGGTCGAGCTTGGCGACCTGCCATTCCCGGATACCGTTGGTGACAATTGCGAGCTGATTGTCGGCGGCAAGTGCGGTCAGGCTGTCCCGGGCCGCCTCGGGGACGGTCGTCGACGCGAACTCGGTCTCCCTGAGCGTCTCGACCAGCGTGTCGAGGTCCACGTCCGCCCCGACCGCCTCCACGACGGCGGCCATCGACTGGCGGTACGGGTTTGGCTCCAGCGCCTCGAAGGCCGTGTAGAACGCCTCCTTGCTAACGGCCCGGACCTCGTCCGTATACTCGATACCGTGGGCCTCGACTGTTCTCTGGATGATATTCTTGTACGGCTCCGGATAGTGGACGACCGTGTCGTCGAGGTCGAAACAGATGGTCGTCGTCATGTGTTGTCGTCGTAGACCGGCTGTCCGTCCTCGGTTGGCGGCGCGACATAGTCGATGTACTCCTCGGCGGTCGGTTCGTTGACGGTCACGTTCACATGGATGTCGCCCAGTTCTGAAGGGTCACCGACCGCGAAATTGATTCGCCCCTCGAACGCTGCCTGCTTTTTCACGTCGAACGCGAAAGTGTCACCCTCCAGATTGTCGAAGAAGACCGACCGGGCTGTGTCCAGAATTTCTCGCCGGTGGAGCAGCTCGGAGAACCCGTCCATCGTGTGTACCTCCGCGACGAGTGCGCCCTGCTGGTGGGTCGGGTCAGCCTTCGGGAAGAGGTTCCGGACTGCGTCGGCGACCCGGTCGGTTACTTCGGTGTCGTTGACGGGGGCTTCGATTCGGATGTCGACGGAGTAGACGGCGCTCATTGGTCGAGTACCTCCGGTCCATCCCGAATCAGTGTGCGAACGGTCCGCTGGAACGCGGCCAGCGTCTCCGTGTTCTCGATAGTCAGGTCGGCCATCTCCATGGCCTCGCCCATCCCGAAGCCGAGTTCGCGAGCGTCGCGGTCCTCAAGCGATTCGCCACCGTCTTCCACCGAGGTGTCCCGTCCACGGATGTCGAGGCGGTCGGCCCGCAGTTCAAACGGAGCGTCTATCTCGACGAGCAGGAACGTGTCGCCGAACGCCGATTCGAACGCTTCGACCTCTACGTCCGACCGGATACCGTCGATGAGGACGGTGTCGTTCGATTCGAGTTCCGCCTCGATCATCGGTAGCGAGCGCTCGGCGATGGCGGCGGGCCCGTTCTCCTCTCGGAGTGCCTTCGCGACCGTCCCGTGGTCCGTTGCGGGGTTGAGCCCGCGGTCACGGCACTCCTCGCGGATGACGTCGCCCATCGTCACGATCGGCACGTCCATCTCAGCGGCGACGTTCGCTGCCTCGCTTTTCCCGCTGCCCGGCAGCCCGACGATACCGATAACTGTCATTGCCGGGCGTAATCGAGCAGCGGGCAAAAGCCCTCCCGTTCGGATCGGTCCTCACCGTTCGCGGACAACGACGAACTCCGCGAGGTCGCGCAGGTACTCCATCGACTGGGACTCCGGGGCGTCGATGGTCGACAGCGACTCGAGGGCGGCGTCGGATTCGGCCCGCGCTCGGTCGTTTGCCTCCTCGGTTGTCAGCTCCGTCACTTCCACTAGCGATGGTCGCTGCATCTCCGCGTCGGTCCCAGCCGGCTTGCCCAGCGTTTCGGCGTCTGCCGTTGCATCGAGCACGTCGTCGCGCATCTGGAAGGCTACACCGACCCGTTCAGCGTACTGGCCAACTGCCTCGACCGTGTACGGGTCCGAGTCGGCGGCGATGGCTCCAAGTTCCGCCGCAGCGCGGAACAGCGCCCCGGTTTTCCTGCGAGCCAACTCCATGTACTCCTTCTCGTTGGAGGGCTCCGCGACCAGTTCCATCGCCTCGCCCTCGCCCAGTTCGACCATCGACTCGGAGACGGTCTGCATGGCACGCTCGTCCGTGGAAAAGAGATTGAACGCTTCGCCGAGCAGACCGTCGGAGGCGATAATGGCTGGGCCGTGGCCGAAGGCCTCCCAGGCGGCCGGGGACCCCCGCCGGAGTTCTGACTCGTCGATGATGTCGTCGATGACCAGCGAGGCGTTGTGAACGAGTTCGATGCCGACTGCGAAATCAACGGCGTCCGCTGGCTCCCCACCCAGCGCCTCACACACCAGCACTGTCACCGTCGGCCGCACCCGCTTCCCCCCGGAAAGCGCCACGTGACGCACTTCGTCTGCGAGTTCCTCCGGCTCCACGCTGTCGAGAACCGCCTCTAGGCGCTCCTCGACCCGGTCGCGCCGGCGCTCGAGATACTCCATTACTGCTCCCTTAGGACTACCATAAAAAGTACCTTGTCACCCGCGATTCGGTGTGTAGCGACTACTGGAACTGCTCGATGAGTGCCGGGACGACCTCGAACAGGTCGTCCTGGATGCCGTAGTCGGCGATATCGAATATCGGCGCGTTCGGATCGGTGTTGATAGCGACGATCGTATCTGACCCCTTCATTCCGGCGACGTGCTGTACGGCCCCGGAGATACCGATGGCGATGTACACGTCCGGGGTGACGACTTTCCCGCTCTGGCCGACTTGGCGGTCCTTCGCCAGCCAGCCATTGTCGATGAGCGGCCGCGAACCCGACACCGTTGCGTCCAGCGCCTCAGCGAGGTCGTGAATGATATCCAGATTCTCTTCTTCCTCGATCCCGCGGCCGACAGACACCAGCACGTCGGCGTCGGTGATGTCGATATCGCCACCGCCGACTTCCTCGAAGCCCTTTACCGTAGACTTGACGGCGCTCTCGTCGATGCTCGCGTCGAACGCCTCGATGGCGGCGTCGCCCTCTGTCTCGATTGTCGGCCATTCAGCTGGGCGGATAGTCACGGCCGCTTGGTCAGCGTGGACGTCGATTGTCGTCTCGGCTTTTGAGCCGTACAGCTCTCTGGTAGCGGTGAGGCCGTTCTCAGCGTCGATGTCAACCACGTCGGTCACAAGCGGCCGGTCTAGCCGGTTTGCGACTGCTGGCGCGTAATCAAGCCCATTAACGCTGTTCGGCATCAGGAGAACGGTTGGATCCAGTTCCGTGGTCAACTGAGTGACAACCTGCGTGTACACGTCGTGGTTGAACTCCTCGCCGATATCGACAGTGTGGACGGTGTCAACGCCCTCGCGGTTCAGCTTCGCCCCGAACGCTTCGACATCCCCGCCGATAACGGCGGTGTGTAGCTCGCAGTCGAGTTTGTCGGCGAGATCGCGACCGGCTGCTAACTGTTCCAAGCTCACTGGTCGGAGCTCCCCGCGCCGGTGTTCGGCGATAGCAAGGACCGACATTAGTTGGTCACCCCCTTCTCCGCCAGCAGCTCGGCCAACTCGGTCGCCGTCTCCTCGGGACTCCCCTCGAACACCGTCGCCTCGCCCTCGGTCTCAGGCTCGTACAGCGAGGTCTGTTCGAGCGGACTCTCGATTTCAGACGCGTCAAGACCGATATCTGTCAGACCGTACTCCGCGAGTTCCTTGCTCTGGGCCTGCCGGATACCCCGAAGACTCGCGTAGCGTGGGTCGTTGATCCCGGTCTGTATCGTCAGTACGGCCGGAATCTCAATGTCGGTGAGTTCCTCGACGCCGCCTTCCAGTTCCCGGTGGACGCTGGCAACACCTGCCTCCGGATCAAGGTCGAGGTCGTTGACGACAGCGCCCCACTCCATGTCAAGCTTATCGGCCAGCGTGACACCAGTCGCCCCGAACCCGTCATCGGCTGACTGGACGCCGGTCAGCACAAGATCGGGGTCTTCCTCGGCAGCGACGGCGGCCAGCACCTCGGCCTTCGTCTCGGGGTCCAGCAGGCCGGCGTCGTCGAGTGCGTCGTCCCAGACACGGATCGCGCGGTCGGCCCCTTTCGCCAGTGCCTGCCGGATTGTCTCATCCGTCTCGGATGGGCCGACGGTGACAGTGACGACCTCGACATCGTCGTGGGCCTCCTGTATCTGAACGGCCGCTTCGACAGCGTACTCGTCCCACTCGTTGAGGTCGGCTGTGACGTACCGGTCGTCGATAGCGAGGCCGTCGATCTCGAACTCGTCGTCGACGGCTGCCACCTCCTTTACCGTGACAAGGATTTTCATACTCGAACTCCGACCGGACAGCGAATAAACGTTTTCGAACCAGAAACCACGCCCGGCTTGTTTACACTCAGGTCGTCCCGTCGGTTACTCGTCGAAGTCGGTGATATCCTCATCCGGGAACGAAATGAGGTTCTCCCGACCGATTCGGAGCTTGTCAATGCGACCCTCGTCGTCCATCGATGAGAGCAACTGCGACACCTTCGCGTTCGACCAGCCAGTCTCGGAGACAATACGGGCCTGTTTCATCCGTCCACCGTTCTCTTCGAGGAGCCGTTCGACGCGTTCTTCGTCACTCAGGAGTTCAGCATCGACATCGTCTGAGGCCGCGGTATCGCTCGTTCGCGCTGCCGTCCCGGCGCTGTCGTCTCCGTCGTCGTCCCCGGCTCCAACCGACGGTAGTGCGTCAGAATACCCCGTTTTGAACATGTAGCCGACGGCGCCGACGAGTAGCACCATCAGTACGACCCCACCGATCCAGGCCGAATCGATGCCGCTGAAGATCGACTCCGGGGTCTCCGCTGGCGTTCCGGTGTCCGGCTGTTCCCCAGTGTACACGACGGAGAGGTATCCCGGTTCGAACGTTCGTTGCCCCTCGAAAACGAGCTTGCCATCGTTGACGGCGCTCGGGGCACTCTCGACCCCGTATCCCGGCGGCGGCGAGATGACGAATCGCTGGTCGGCAGTCAGCGTCCCAAACCACGTGCCGTCCGTGGAATTGAACGCATCTCCAACGACGATGTTCTCGTCGGTAACCACCGCGAAGTTCGTCCACGTAAACTCGAGGATCAGCTGCCCTTTGCGGTCTGACACCTCGTACCGACGGTCGACGTCGGTGATCTCCATCTCACGCCCGGTAACCGTACTGGCCTCGTCTTTTGCCTCCCGGAACGCTGGCAGCCACACTGCCTCATCTCCCTCTGCGAACTGCTCACCGGTGTCTCTAAACCATTCAGTCTCGGTTTCGTCAAGCGCATAGGTATCCGTTATCGTCCACTTGGCGTCGCCGTTTGACTGTAGCTGGAGGGCAAACGTCGTGTTCTCCACGACCGGTGCTGGTGTCCCGGTCGTCTGCTGGGCAGGAACACCACCTGTCGCCGCCGCTGTCGCAAGCGGCGGGGTCGCCAACAGGGCAAACAGGACAAGGAGGAGGAGAGCACCTGAAACCCGCGGGGTCATTCTCGTTCACCGATGAACGTTCTGGGGGCAAAACCCTTTCTATCCGAGAATAAAACGTCAGCAGGCGCTTTGAAAGGTCTCGTGCCCTCTGAGTCGATTATTGATGTATGGAGAATGGGGAGATTTTTGTACGGTGGGTGAGTACGCATCGCTGATGCGTCCCCTCCTCGCAGTCGGTGTGATCCTCCTCATGGTTGTTTCCGTGGCTGCCCCGGTGACCGGGTTCGCCCCGCCAGCCCAGACCGATGAGGGCAGCGACCAGCTGCCACAGATCACGGCCGTCGACAACACGACGAACCATCTCACCATCCCGGCCAGCGATGTCAGGTCGACGACGTACAACCGATCCTCAATCGATGTCGGTGTCGCGGTTGCAGCTGGATCCAGTGACCTTCGGAGCGATTACGCGACGACGACGTTTGAACGACAGTTCTTCCAGCAGGACAGCGAGGCTGCCCGCGACCGCCTCGTCGACGAGACACTGACCGATATCGAGAACCAGCGAACGAGTCTGGAACAACGGAATCAGGCCGCCATCCAGCAATACGCCAACGGTGTAATAACCGCCACTGAGTTCCTGCGACAGCGGGCACTGATCGACGCCGAGTCCCGCCAGCTGGCTACCCGACTGGACCGGATTCGGGCGACTGCCGGAACTGCACCAGACTACTCACTCTCACCGGCTCAGCGCTTCCGGCTGGAAAACAACAGGGGCGTCCTCAAGACATATCGCGGCCCGATAAGCCAGCGTGTCAGTGATGAGACCGCCGGTAAGGTTGAGCCGAATGCGGTGTACGTCGAGGCATCATTGGAGGGGTATATGCTGTCGACGGTCTCAGACGGCCAGTACACGCGTGAGACATATCTCGGTCAGGAACGCGAACAGACGGCAGTCGACCAGTTCGCACAGACCAACGACTCTCTCGGTGCGGTCAACACGCGGGCTGAGACGCTCTACCCGTGGCTCTATAGCGAGCAGTACCCGTCTGTCCAGACGTACGGTCGGAGTGCTATCTACCAGATCCAAGCCGACCATCCGAACGGACGGCTAACCGCGTATCTCGACGGGGGCACGACAAACGTTTTCTACGAAACCCAGCATCTCGAACTGACGACGGTCGACCGGTCGGAAGTAGCGACAAACGTGAACCAGTCAGTTCGCGTCCGAGTCCAGCAGTCCTTTGAGTCCGGACCACTGCTCGTCACGGTCATTGACAACAGTACGGGGTCCACGGCAGATGCAACTGTCAGGATAAACGGCAAGCGGATCGGGACGACCGGGACGGACGGCGCCCTCTGGACGGTCGAACCCCGTGGAGAGTACACCGTCACTGCGACCACACAGGACGGCGAACGAGTTCAAGTGCCTGTCCGTGGGTCGGTGTAGCGACGCAGGAATGTTGAGACTCGCTGTTATTCGGACACTTCTGCAATCGTTGTGATCGCACGTGGAATGCCCGGTCGGGACTATCAAACCACCTTTTTACGGCTCGGATGACCTTTGGTCACCGCTCCCCGCAAAAACGTGGGCGAAAAAGCAGCCATTTCGCTTTGCTCGTACCCGAAGGGATTACTCGGGCACTTCTGCAATCGTTGTAATCGCACGCGGACTGCCCGGCCGGGACTGTTGGATGTGATGTTCGAACTCCTCAAATCCGGCCTCGGTGAACATCCGGTCGGCCTCCTCCTCATCGTAAAACAGCATGATGGCGTCGGCCATCTTCTGGAAGACAGTCGAGTTCGGATAGTCGGGGCCGACGATGAGAACCTTGCCACCGGGTTTGGTCAGTCGGCGGCACTCAGCAAGCGCGTTGACGGGGTTGGGCCAGTACTCAATAGACCCCGAGGACCACACCGCGTCGAAGCTGTCGTCCTTGAACGGGAGTCGTTCAGCGTCACCGAGGTGGTAGCGTACGTCACCGAACTTCCCGAACTTCTCGAAGGCTTTCGAGAGCTGGTGGGGGCTCTGGTCAAGCCCGTAGACCGTATCCACGTGTTCGAGCAGCCCCTCGGTGGCGAAGCCGGTGCCACAGCCGACATCAAGGACCTTGTCGTCGGGCGAAAGGTCGAGCATTGCGATTGCCTCGTCGCGCATCCGTTCGTCCCAGATGAAGGGGTTGATCTGGTCGTACACCTTCGAGAGATACTTGTAGAACGTCCGCGCGCGGGCTTTGTTCTCGAGGACTCCCATTACTCTCAGTTTAGGACTTGGCGGTCATAATTCCCCGGATTTCGGCCGCTGTATCACACGGGGAAACTTCGCAACTACCAAATAGCCGCTCTGGCAACGCTCACATGATTAGAGAATGCCACGGCCAGAAGTTCTTGACAGGATACAGGAGGCCGAGCAGGAGGCCGACGAGATCGTCGAAGAGGCCGAACAAGACCGCGAAGACCGCATCGCGGAGGCTCGCGAGGAGGCCGACGAGATCCGCGAATCCGCGCGGGAAGAGGCCGAGGCGGCTGCTGAGCGCCGTCTCGAAGCGGCTCGCGAAGAGATCGAGGCCGAACGCGAGCAGATCATCGAAGACGGTGAGAGCGCTCGCGACGACCTCGAACAGCAGGCCAGTGAACAGATCGACGAGGTAGTCGAATACGTCACAGACCTGTTTGAGGAGGCGGTGCATGCTCAGACCTGAGAAGATGTGCCGCGTCTCGGTGACGGGGTCGAAACGCGCGATGGAGCAGACTATTGAGGCCGTCCACGACCTCGATATGCTCCACGTCACCGAGTATGATGGCTCTTGGGACGGATTCGAGCCGGGCAACTCGCTTGCCGGAACCAACGATGTTTCGGACAAGCTCGTCACGGTTCGCTCGCTGCAGTCCATTCTGGATGTCAGTGAGGAGGACGCCGGCCCGACCCGAGTTGTCACCGACGAGGCGATCGAGGAGCAACTCGATGAGGTTCGGACAGCAGTCAACGAACTCGACGACCGGCGCGACGATGTCCGGGACGAACTCCGGGCCGTCGAGGACCAGATCAACACGATGGCGCCGTTCGTCTCACTAGGCATCGACCTCGACCTGCTCCGTGGCTACGACTCGCTGTCAGTCGTCGTCGGCGAGGGTGACAGCGACGAGATCGAAGCCGTCCTTACAGAGAGCGACATCGGGACGTTCGAGCTGTTCACCGAGGACGGCGTCACCGCTGTGTTCGCACAGGCTGACGAAGACACCTTGCAGGATGCACTCGTCGGGGCGACGTTCTCTCGGCTCGAAGTGCCTGAGGGCGACGGCGATCCGACGTCATATCTCGAAGAGCTCGAACACGAGAAACAACAGCTCGAATCGAAGCTCTCGACCGTTGAGGACGAACTCGACGAACTCCGCCTTGACCACGCTGGCTTTCTTCTCGCGGCCGAAGAGAAACTGGCTATCGAGGCGCAGAAGGGCGAAGCGCCGCTCACCTTCGCGACGACGGAAAACGCCTTCATTGCTGAGGGCTGGATTCCGAACGAGCGCTACGAGGCGTTCGAGCGGGCTCTTTCGAGCGCCGTCGGCGATGCTGTCGACATCGACCGAATCGAAATCGCCGAGTACGATAGCGAGGGTCACGCGGAGTCTCACGAAGAAGTCGAGCGCGAAGGCGGCAACGGCGGTGAACCCGTCGGCAGTTCCGTCGACGCCCCCGAGCCGGAGAGTGAGAGCCAACCGCAGGAAACCGTCGCTGACGGCGGCGTTATCACGATGGGTGACGACGCCCCACCAGTTATTCAGGACAACCCAAGCGGTGTCCGGCCCTTCGAGGATCTTGTCGAAGTCGTCAACCGACCGAAGTACGGCGAGTTCGACCCGACAGTCGCTTTCTTCCTGACGTTCCCGGCCTTCTTCGGGTTCATGATCGGTGACTTCGGTTACGGGCTGCTGTACCTAGCGCTGGGCTATGGGCTGTACTCGAAGGCCGACAGTGACGTGTTGAAGAGCCTCGGTGGTGTCGGTATGTGGGCTGGTGGGTTCACCGCGCTGTTCGGTGTGCTGTACGGCGAAGTCTTCGGGCTCCACCAGCTCGGTGAAATCGTCTGGGGCGGTCACCCGCCGATGCACAAGGGGCTCCAGCCGTCCTACTCCGGCTATGCGCTGGCTTGGCTGACGATGAGCCTGCTCGCCGGGACAGTTCATCTCGCCGCGGGTTGGATCTTCGATTTCATCGAGAACCTGAGTCACGGCCTCTGGGACGCTGTCACCGAGAGCGGGTCTTGGCTGCTGATGCTGTTCGGCCTCTGGGCGTGGGTGTTCTCCGGCGCAAACGGCGCAGCGCCTGACTTCCTCTACACTGCCGAGGCAGGTGTCTTCGCCGGGAATCCGTACGCGTGGGGCTTCACAGGACTGCCAGCGATAAACCTCTTCACGATTCCGGGACTGGGTGCGCCGTTCTCGGCGTGGCTCATCCTCTTCTTCGCCGGCCTCGTGTTGCTGGCACTCGCCGACCCTATCGAGGTCGTCGAGTTCCTCAACGTGCTGGTGAACGTTCTGTCGTACACACGACTGGCCGCTGTGCTGCTGGCCAAGGCAGGGATGGCTTTCGTTGTCAACCTGCTGTTCTTCGGAGCCTACTCACACCACGGTGAGTTCCATTTCCTCATCGGGCACGGGCCTGAATGGGCAATCTCTGAATACGGCGCGGAAGCGATCATGTTCCCTGGGCTCATCCACTCCGGGATCGCCGCTGCGCTGGTCGGGGTCCTCATTCTGGTGATCGGTCACCTGCTTGTGTTGGTGCTCGGTATCACCAGTGCCGGACTGCAAGGCGTCCGACTTGAGTATGTGGAGTTCTTCGGCAAGTTCTTTGAAGGCGGCGGGAAGCGGTACAACCCGTTCGGCTACGAACGTAACTACACGACTGAGGACTGATCGCGCGCTTCCGCTTTCTTCGGGCTAATCGTCGTTGTTTACTGCCGGTTTTGCCAATTCCATCGCGGGTGTCGACTGCTACACGCTCACAACCGACCACAGCTGAGACCCTAAACCGCCCGAACAGCACGCTGACGAACCGTTTTGGGAAGCTTTATGAACTACGTGGATTCACATACGCCTGTTCGGACACGAGCAATTCCAGAGACTACACATCCATGATCGAAACCATCGCACTCCTTGTTAACGCAGTACTGCAGGAAGGTACCGCCAGTGCTCCAGCTATTCCGGCTTCAGCCGGCGCAGCACTCGCAGTCGGACTCGCCGCGCTCGGCTCGGGGTATGCGGAACGTGGGATCGGGGCCGCCGCCGTCGGCGCAATCGCAGAAGACGAGAGCATGTTCGGCCGCGGGCTTATCCTGACAGTCCTGCCGGAAACGCTCGTCATTCTCGCGCTTGTCGTCGTCTTCGTCGTCTAACAACACTCCGTTTTTTCCAATAATGAGCCTTCAAACAGTCGTAGAGGACATCCGCGACGAGGCCCGCGCGCGTGCTCAGGAGATTAGCGACGCGGCCGACGAACGTGCCGAGGAGATTATCGCCGACGCCGAGGCTGACGCCGACCAGATCCGCGAGGAACGCGAGACCGAGGTCGAGCGGACCATCGAGCAGGAGCGAGAGCAGCGACTCTCCTCTGCGAAGCTCGAGGCCAAACAGGCTCGACTTAACGCCCGGCGTGATATCCTCGAAGACGTTCACGGCGACGTCGAGGACGCGCTTGCGGCCCTCGAAGGGGACCGACGAGAGGAACTGACACGCGCACTGCTTGACGCCGCTGTCGATGAATTCGACGACAGCGACGAGCTATCGGTGTCTGGCCGTGCGTCGGACCAGTCGCTTCTTGAGGATATACTCGATGACTACGACAGCGCGACGTACGCCGGCGAGCGGGATTGCCTCGGCGGCGTCGTCGTCGAGAGCAACGAGTCACGAGTTCGTGTGAACAACACGTTTGATTCCATCCTTGAGGATGTCTGGGAGGACAACCTGAAAGCAATCAGCGACCGCCTGTTCGAAGACCAATGAGTTCGCGAACGGGAACGAGCGGCCAGGGAAGCAACTACGAGTACGTCATCGCACGGGTTCGTGCCCGCAGCGCATCCCTGTTTGACGATGACGACTATCGGAAGCTGGTCCGCATGGGGACGGGCGAAATCGCCCGCTTCATGGAGGAAACGGAGTACGAGACCGAGATGAACGCGCTCGGCTCCCGGTACGATGGCGTTGACCTCGTCGAGTACGCGCTGAACCGCAACCTTGCGAAACACTTCGACGACCTGCTTCGCTGGTCTGAGGGCGCGCTGTACGATTACATTGCCCGATACCTGCGAAAATTCGACGTGTGGAACGTCAAAACGGTCATCCGCGGGCTCTACTCGGACGCAGAGCGGACCGAGGTCGAGGACGACCTTATCCGGGCCGGCGAGTTCACTGACCGGCGAATCGAGGACTTGCTGAACGCCGGCTCTATCGAGGAGGTCGTCGAACAACTCGACGACACCATCTTCGGCGAATCGCTGGCCGAAGCGTTCGACGTGTACGAGGAAAGCGGCGTTCTCGTGCCGCTGGAGAACGCGCTCGACCGCGCGTTCTACGAAACACTGCTGTCGGGGCTTCCGGACAACCCGGAGATTGACAGCCCGACCGGGCTGTACGTCGAGTTCCTGGAGACGGAAGTCGACTTCCGAAACCTCCGGAATGCGCTCCGGCTGGCCCGCAGTGGCGCGGACCTTGACCCCTCGGAATACTTCATCGAGGGTGGACAGCTGTTCGACGCACAGGAGGTCGCACAGCTGTCGACGAATCTCGATCAGCTGGTCAGCGCCGTCCGCGAGAGCAAGTACGGCGACGACCTTGACCAGGCGCTGTCGGCGCTTGAGGAGGCCGACAACCTCATCGACTTCGAGCGGGCGCTGGACGCGGCGCTACTCGAATACGCCGACCGGCTCTCGAACCGCTACCCGCTGTCGGTCTGTCCGGTGCTGTCCTATGTCCTCGCCAAGGAACGCGAGGTCGACAACATCCGGGCTATCGCCCGCGGTCGTGAGGCCGGCCTCGGCCCCGACGAAATCGAACAGGAGCTGGTGATACTATGAGCCAGGAGATCGCTGTCATCGGAAGCCCGGAGTTCACGACGGGCTTTCGGCTAGCTGGCGTCCGCAAATTCGCGGACGTGCCTTCCGACGAGAAAGACGAGCAGCTCGACGACGTCGTCGAGGAGATGCTCAACGACGACGATGTCGGTATCGTCGTGATGCACGACGACGACCTGTCGCATCTCTCACGCGGTGTCAGACAGGACGCGGAGACGAGTGTCGAGCCGGTGATGGTCACGCTCGGCGGCGGCACTGGGAGCGGCGGACTGCGTGAACAGATCAAGCGAGCCATCGGTATCGACCTGATGGACGAGGACTAACCATGAGTCAAGCAACAGACACAGACGTCCGCGAGGACGGCATTATCGAAAGCGTCTCGGGACCGGTCGTAACGGCTCGGGACCTCGACGCCCGGATGAACGACGTCGTTTACGTCGGCTCGGAAGGGCTGATGGGCGAGGTCATCGAGATCGAAGGAAACATCACCACGATTCAGGTGTACGAGGAGACCTCCGGTGTCTCCCCCGGCGAACCCGTCGAAGGGACGGGATCGCCGCTCTCCGTGGACCTCGGGCCGGGTATGCTCGACGCCATCTACGATGGTGTCCAGCGCCCGCTCGACGTGCTCGAAGAGAAGATGGGGTCGGCGTTCCTCGACCGTGGTGTCGACGCGCCGGGCATCGACCTGGAGAAGACCTGGGAGTTCACTCCTGAAGTCGAGGAAGGCGACGAGGTCGAATCCGGCGATATCATCGGTACCGTTCCCGAGACGCCAAGCATCGACCACAAGGTGATGGTCCCGCCCGACTCCGAGGGTGGCGAGGTCGTCGCCATCGAATCGGGTAACTTCAACGTCGAAGAGACCGTCGTCGAACTGGACAACGGCGAAGAGATCCAGATGCACCAGGAGTGGCCGGTGCGCCAGCAGCGACCGACCGTGGAAAAGGAGACCCCGACGGAACCGCTCATCTCCGGTCAGCGTGTGCTTGATGGCCTGTTCCCAATTGCGAAAGGCGGGACAGCCGCCATTCCCGGGCCATTCGGGTCCGGGAAGACGGTCACCCAGCACCAGCTCGCCAAGTGGGCCGACGCGGACATCGTCGTCTACGTCGGCTGTGGCGAGCGTGGCAACGAGATGACTGAGGTAATTGAGGACTTCCCGGAACTCGAGGACCCGACCACCGGCAACGCGCTGATGGACCGGACCTGCCTCATTGCGAACACGTCGAACATGCCTGTCGCGGCGCGTGAATCTTGCGTGTACACGGGCATCACCATCGCGGAGTACTTCCGCGACATGGGGTACGACGTGGCGCTGATGGCCGACTCCACCTCCCGGTGGGCCGAGGCCATGCGTGAGATTTCATCCCGACTCGAAGAGATGCCGGGCGAGGAGGGGTACCCCGCGTACCTCTCCGCTCGGCTGAGCGAGTTCTACGAGCGCGCCGGGTACTTCGAGAATATCAACGGCACCGAGGGCTCTGTCTCAGTCATTGGGGCCGTCTCGCCGCCGGGCGGGGACTTCTCCGAGCCAGTCACTCAGAACACGCTGCGTATCGTCAAGACGTTCTGGGCGCTGGACGCTGACCTGGCCGAACGCCGGCACTTCCCCTCTATCAACTGGAACGAGTCGTACTCGCTGTATCGCGACCAGCTCGACCCGTGGTTCGAGGACAACGTCCGGGCTGACTGGCCGGAGACGCGCCAGTGGGCTATCGACACGCTGGACGAGGAAGCGGAACTGCAGGAGATTGTCCAGCTCGTCGGGAAGGACGCGCTGCCGGAAGACCAGCAGCTGACGCTCGAGATTGCGCGCTACCTGCGCGAGGCGTGGCTCCAGCAGAACGCCTTCCACGACGTGGACACGTTCTGTGAGCCCGAGAAGACCTACCGCATCATGGACGCCGCCAAGACGTACAACGATGCGGCCTTCGAGGCGCTGGATGCCGGTGTCCCTGTCGAGGAGATCACCGACATTGACGCCGCGCCGCGGCTCAACCGTATCGGTGTCCAAGAGGACTGGAACGAGTATATCGACGACCTCGAAGACGAAATCGAGTCTCAACTGCGGGAGCTGTACTAACAATGAAAGAGTATCAGACAATCACGGAGATCAGCGGACCGCTGGTGTTCGTCGAGACCGACGAACCGGTCGGCTACGACGACATCGTCGAAATCGAGCTCAGCGACGGCGAGACCCGCCGTGGCCAGGTGCTCGAATCCGCGAGCGACTACGTCGCCATTCAGGTGTTCGAGGGCACCGAAGGTATCGACCGCGATGCCTCGGTTCGCTTCCTCGGCGAGACGATGAAGATGCCCGTCACCGAGGACCTCCTCGGACGGGTCATGGACGGGACCGGCCAGCCGATCGACGGCGGGCCCGAGATTGTCCCCGACGAACGCCGCGACATCGTCGGTGAGGCGATCAACCCGTTCTCCCGGGAGTACCCTGAGGAGTTCATCCAGACCGGTGTTTCGGCCATCGACGGCATGAACACGCTCGTCCGCGGCCAGAAACTGCCGATTTTCTCCGCCTCCGGCCTGCCACACAACGACCTGGCGCTCCAGATCGCGCGACAGGCAACGGTGCCGGAAGAGGAGGAGGAAGGCGACGACGACGAAGGGTCAGAGTTCGCCGTCATCTTCGGTGCGATGGGTATCACAGCTGAAGAGGCAAACGAGTTCATGGACGACTTCGAGCGTACCGGCGCGCTGGAACGCTCTGTCGTCTTCATGAACCTCGCAGACGACCCAGCCGTCGAGCGGACGATTACGCCACGGCTGGCGCTGACCACCGCCGAGTACCTCGCCTTCGAGAAGGACTACCACGTCCTGGTCATCCTGACGGACATGACCAACTACTGTGAGGCACTGCGCGAAATCGGTGCCGCGCGTGAGGAGGTCCCGGGCCGGCGTGGCTACCCCGGATACATGTACACTGACCTGGCACAGCTCTACGAGCGTGCCGGTCGGATCGAGGGCCGGGAGGGCTCTGTGACCCAGCTCCCGATCCTGACGATGCCGGGCGACGACGACACGCACCCGATTCCGGATCTGACCGGCTACATTACTGAGGGTCAGATCTACATCGACCGCGATCTCAACAGCCAGGGCATCCAGCCGCCGATCAATGTCCTGCCAAGCCTGTCGCGGCTGATGGACGACGGTATCGGCGAGGGACTCACCCGCGCTGATCATGCCGACGTGAAAGACCAGATCTTCGCCGCGTACGCGGAAGGTGAGGACCTGCGCGACCTCGTGAACATCGTCGGTCGCGAGGCGCTGTCGGAACTGGACAACAAGTATCTGGACTTCGCCGACCGCTTCGAGGAGGAGTTCGTCGATCAGGGCACCGACACGGCCCGCAGTATCGACGAGACGCTCGAACTCGGCTGGGACCTGCTCTCGATGCTTCCGAAAGATGCGCTGAACCGCATCGATGAGGACCTGATCGAGGAGCACTACCGCGAGGACGAGACCGCCGAAACCGTCGAGGCCTGACGCGACGGCTTACTTTCTCCAGCACCTCTCTGTCTGTACCATATATTTTGGGTACGCGACTGTTTACCGTTGACCTCCTACACTAGGGTGCACTATGCCAGCACCAGGGAGCGAAGCGACTTGGCTGTGGTTAGGTACAGCGGGCATGTTCCTCGGCATGCTATACTTCATCGCGCGCGGCTGGGGTGAGACCGACAGCAGGCGTCAGAAGTTCTACATCGCGACAATACTGATCACGGCAATCGCGTTCGTGAATTACCTCGCGATGGCGCTTGGCTTCGGGTTGACGATTATCGAGTTCGGCGGGTCGGAACACCCCATCTACTGGGCGCGATACACCGACTGGCTGTTCACGACGCCGTTGCTGTTGTATGACCTCGGGCTGCTCGCAGGAGCAGACCGAAACACCATTTACTCGCTTGTCAGCCTCGACGTGCTGATGATCGGTACCGGTGTGGTCGCAACGCTGAGCGCAGGCAGCGGCGTGCTGTCGGCCGGTGCGGAACGGCTGGTCTGGTGGGGTATTAGTACCGCCTTCCTGCTGGTCCTGCTGTACTTCCTGTTCAGTTCGCTGTCTGGTCGGGTTGCAGACCTGCCCAGTGACACGCGAAGCACGTTCAAGACGTTGCGCAACCTTGTCACGGTCGTCTGGCTGGTCTACCCAGTCTGGTGGCTCGTCGGCAGTGAAGGACTCGGCCTCGTCGGTATCGGGATCGAGACGGCCGGCTTCATGGTCATCGACCTGACCGCCAAGGTCGGCTTCGGTATCATCCTGCTCCGGAGCCACGGCGTGCTTGACGGCGCGGCCGAGACGACCGGCACTGGCGCAACGCCTGCAGACGACTAACGCTACCGTTCGCCGACTTCGTTTTTTGCGTGTCAGTCCGGAAGCGGCGGCGCTCGAACCGAAATAACTGGAAACCGTTAACTGCCTACGTCGAAAAAAGACCCGTAATGGCTAAGGACGTCAAACCCACGCGAAAGAATCTGATGCAGATCGAGGACCGCATCGAGCTGTCCGAGCGTGGGCACGACACGCTGGAGAAGAAGCGTGACGGCCTCATTATGGAGTTCATGGACATCTTGGACCAAGCGCAGGACGTCCGTGACGACCTCGACGGCTCCTATGAGCGGGCCCAGCGCGCGATCAACATGGCCCGGGCGATGGAAGGCGACGTGGCCGTCCGCGGGGCCGCCGCAGCACTGAAAGAACACCCCGAACTGACGACCCAGTCCAAGAACATCATGGGCGTCGTCGTCCCGCAGATCGAGTCAAGCAAGGTTCGAAAGTCACTGGACGAACGCGGCTACGGCGTCATGGGGACCTCGGCCCGCATCGATGAGGCCGCCGAGGCCTACGAGGAACTGCTTGAGAACATCATCCTCGCCGCCGAAGTCGAGACAGCGATGAAGAAGATGCTCGAGGAAATCGAGACGACGAAGCGCCGTGTCAACGCCCTCGAATTCAAGCTTCTGCCCGACCTCTACGACAATCAGGAGTACATCGAGCAGAAACTCGAAGAGCAGGAGCGTGAGGAGATCTTCCGCATGAAGAAGATCAAAGCCAAGAAGGAAGAAGAAGAGGACGCGCTCGCGGCTGAGGAGGAAGCACAAGAAGAACCCGAAGCGGTCACTGCTGACGACTGAACAGGACGCTCGTTCTGACCGGTACCGTTTTTGCGCTTTCCCGTTCGTGCTTGAGTATGTCCTGTCCCGAGTGCGGTGGCGACCTCGTTTCGTTCCCAGTCCCGGCCGACCGCCAGCAATTTCTCCCCGGAGACGTACCGGGTGCCAGCGTCTGCCGGTCCTGTCTGGCGCTTCACCCGGAGACCGAGCCGCCCGCTGCTGTGCCTGATTTCACGGGACTTGATGATGCAATTCCCGATGATGACGGCGCAGCGATCCCGCTGGTGTTGCTCGTTGGGCTGCTTGATTCACTCGCAATGCACCGCGAAGAGATCACTGCGCTGCTAGAGCGTATCGAGCGCGAGGGCGTTGACCCACTGCTGGCACTGGACCGTCTCGACGCCAGCTACGGGGAAGCGGCTCATGTCGACCTCGGGCGTCGTCGTCAGCAACTCGAACAGTTGCTGTGAGCGGACAGGTCGACCGCTTCACTACCCCTGAGAGACGGCCCTGCCGGAGCGCGGTTCGGCGGAGCTGGTGGTGGCATTATCAAAGACGTACAGGGAACAGAGAACGACTGAGCGTTAGACGCCTGTCGAGTAGCGCAGCAGACCGGCGACGCCGCCGAAGGCGGTCAGCAGCTGTTCGCCCTTTTCGAAGTCAGTCGAAATGAACACCGTCTCGGTACCACGCTGCTCGGCCAGTTGCATCAGGTGGTCGATGGCGTCTTCGCGCTCGCCGTCGTCGGCGTCGACGGTGCCCCCACAGCGGGAGCACTCGTGGTCGTCAGTCCCGGCGCTGCTGTTGATGAGCTCGTACTCGTCGTGGCCGTTCTCGCAGGTGTAGGCGACCACGTCTTTCCGGAGGTCCTCGGAGATGAGCAGCTGTTCGACCGCGCCCATGTTGAGATTCTGGCGCGTCTGGTCGAAGCCATAGGTGGCCTTGTCTCCGTTGTGGAGCTGCTTGAAGAAGTCCTCCATGAGCTCCTTGTCCCGGAGCATTTCGTGTTCGGCCAGCACCTCGTCGGCCGCGTCAACGAGGTCGTACAGCCCTGACTCGTCGGTGTAGGCCACGTCGAACTTCCCGAGCACCATGTCCTGTAGCTCGTGGTGGAGGTAGTCGCCGTCGAGAAACTCGTCTTTGGTCGGTGAAGGGCCGCCCACGAGGATGCCGTCAAGTTCGTGGCGGTCGGCGACGAACAGGTCGTTCGCCATGCCGGCGACCTCCTGATAGAAATTGTCGATAGCTTCCAGCCGGAGGCGGGCGAAACGCTGGGCGGACTGGCCACCTTTCCGCTGTTTGCCCGGGACCAGTGAGGAGGCGGACTTGACGGGTTCAACGCGTTTGCCCTTCAGCCAGCCGACGTTTGCCTCTCGCCGGTCGAGCACGATGAGGCCGAACAGCCCTTTATCAGCCAGCATGTGCTCCAGCGGCTCGGTGAGGAACTCCGAGTCACAGTGGTAGCGGAACGACTCGATGGGGTCCGGTGGTGATTCGAGGACCTTCGTCACCATGTCGGTTCGGCCGCCGCCAGTGTCGAACGCACCCGAGAACACGACCAGTCCGTTGTCGGGTGGCCGCACGTCGTAGTACCGGAGTCGGTCCTTGATCGAAGTGAGCGCGTCTTGCACCGCTGTCCGGGTGTCCTTCGATTTGATGTTCGAAGCTTCGGAGTGTTCTTGGGTGACGTGGGCGACGACGTCGCTGATCAGCTTGTCCTCGGGGATGTAGATAGAGACGAGTTGGGTTCCCGAACCCTGGTACCCCTTGAGTTCCTCTATGACCTTCCGGAACTCATATTTCTGCTTGTCAGATTGTTCCTGTTCCTGCTGCTCGCTCATTACTCCATATTGGCCAAGGTCGCGTAAGAACCTGTTGACAGGGAGCGAAGGGCCCGAGCGAAGCGAGGAGTCTCGAATTGGAACGGCGATCAGCGGGAGCCGTGACGGACGGGAGCGAAAGAAAGCTCTCCGGCACAACGGTACGGTGAAGTGGGACGGTCGATATGGCAGACCTACGCTTCCGATGATCTGATTGGCCGTCGACCCGATTCATCCGGTGGTCCGTCACGTAGCGGTTCGACAAATGACAATCGAATTTATATGACTGCCTGTATTGTACCCAAGCAATCAGACTATGGCGGGGTATGTGTGTACGATTGCGGGCGGCAAGGGCGGCGTCGGAAAGACGACGACCGCGGTAAATCTTGGAGCCGTCCTGCAGGAGATGGACTACGACGTAGCCGTCGTCGACGCAGATCTGGGTATGGCGAATCTCGGCTCGATGCTCTCCGTGGAGCCCGAAAAGAGCCTCCACGAGATTCTGGCTGGCGAGGCTGCGGTGAGTGAGGCTTTGACTGATGCGCCGGGTGGGCTCACGGTGATTCCGGGCGAACAGTCGCTTGAGGCGTTTGCGGACGCTGACCCCGCAAAGCTCAGGAAAGTTATCAAGACGCTCCGAAATGCCTACGACGTGGTGTTGATAGACACTGGGGCTGGACTGAGCCACGAAGTCGCTGTGCCGCTTGGGCTGGCTGATGGAATCGTCCTTGTCACGACCCCTGACGACGTTGCGGTGGGTGATACGGTCAAAACGGCCCAGCTAGCGAACCGAATCGACGGGACCGTCCTCGGTTCGATCATCAACCGCGCGACCCGCCACACTGATGTCGCGGCCATTGCCGAGCAGATGGAGTTCCCGCTGCTTGCGGTCATTCCGGACGACCCGCAGGCGACGACCGAGGAACCACTCGTACTCAACGCCCCTGAGAGCACGGCTGCAGACGCCTATCAGCGGCTGACCGAAGCGCTGGAGGGTGTGTTCTTCCGTGGCGAGAGTCCCGAAACGGATATCGAGACAATACTTGACGATGAGTGGTTCCTCGACGACACCGAGGATCACTCCGATGCCGACGACGAGGACTCTGGCGGCGTGTTCGGCCTCTTTAACTGACGTTCCTGTACCCACTTGCTGTCCCGGTCTCAGCCTGTCGCTCCGACCGCACGCCACTGGCTCTGGATCAGTCCGGAAGCGGCGGCCATAGCGTCGCGACCGTTTCCTGAATGAGCTGGGTCTGTGCCCGGCGCAGTCGCTCTGAGAGTGACGACGCAGAGATATCCAATTCCGTCGCCACGGCGTCCAGTGATGCACGTCGCGGGATTTCAAAATACCCCATCTCGTACGCCGTCCGTAGCGCCTCCAGCTGTCGGTCAGTGAGCCCGTTCCCGGGCGACTTCGGCTCCGCGTCTCGAGTCAGCCGCTCCAGCCCGAACTCCGCGTTCCGTTGCCAAAACGAGGAAAACTCGGTGAACGCCGCCCTGTCGGCGAACCAGCCCATTTGCTCCCACCCATCCCCGGTCACGGTTATCTGTTCGATTATCGCGTCTGCCGTGGCGAGTGCTTCGAGTCTGTCCAGGTCGTCAATTTCGTCACCGAGTTGCTCTTCGAAGCTCAGCGCCGGCACTGCCTGATACCGTCGGGTGTCGCCGGCCGTCCCAATGCGTGTCCACTCCTGAACGTCGTAGGCGTTGGTGAGTGCCTGCTCGACAGTCTGTTGGGAGCCACCGGTCACGGTTGCGATAAACAGCGGACGACGACCGTGGTTATACTGGAGGGAGAGGGTAATCGACGCTTCGGGGACCGTCTCTGCAACCGACACGAGCGGCAACGCATCGCAGTATATCTGAAACTCTGCAATGAGCCCCATACGAATTCGCTCTACGTCGATGCTGAAGCGCCTGTCGGAACAGTGTGTCCGCCCCTGCTGAACCAATTCCTTTTAAACGGCCCAATCACTGAGAGAACGGCTTAGCCCGACTGCGTTCGACCGTGTTGTTGTATGCAGCCAACACAACCGACAGGTGAGATCGAAGTCGAATTCGAGCGCTACGGTGATGGCCAGCCACTCGTTCTCTTACACGGTGGGATGGCCCCTACGGAGTACTGGGGACCGGTCGTACCGGCGTTCGAGGGATACGGCGCTGTCGTCCCCCAGCGACCGGGGTTCGGGACCTGTCTCGACTCCGCCGCGGAAACGAGCGCCGACGAGGTACTGGACCGCGAGATCAAGTACGTTCAGGCGCTTGTCGACGCTGTCGACGGCGACCCAATCTTGTTCGGCCACTCGTACGGCGCACTTATCGCTATTGAGGCCGCGTCGGTTACGTCGGTCAAGGCAGTTATCGCGTACGAACCGGCGGTACTTCCCGCGGAGTACCGGACCGACGCTGACCTCGCCGACCGGATGGAATCGCTCGTACAGGACGGAAAGCGAGCGGAAGCGGTGAAACGCTACATCGAACAGGTCCTTCACCCCGACGGCATCGTGGATCTTGACGCCTGGCTTGCGGAGTGGCCCGTCTGGCCCGACTGCGTGGGCCTTGCCGAGGAAGTTGTCCGGATGAACCGGTCCGTCGAACAGTACCGGCTTCCAGACCGCCTCGGTGTCGACGCACCCACTCTCGTTCTCTCCGGTACCGACGGTCCTGACTTCCTCCGGCACAGTGCTCGAAACGTCCACGATGCACTGCCTCGCAGTCGATTCGTCGAGTTCGACGGTGTCAGCCACAGCGGCCCCGCCGAGGCACCCAATTTGATCGCAGCGGAAGTCGACGCGTTCCTCGAAAACTAGCCCGGCCAGCCGGACCGGTTCTCTACTCGTCGCTTGTCACACCGGATACCCGAAACGGGCCGCGCCTACATTGAAGTCGGCGCTTCGACGCCCAGCGCGTCGAGCGCGTTCGCAATAGCCGTTCGGGTCCCGTCGACGAGTGCCAGCCGTGCGGCGCGGGTCTCTGGGTCGGCGTCGAGAACCGGACACTCCCGATAGAAGGCGTTGAACGTCTCGGCGAGGTCGCGGGTGTAGGTGGCGACGGTGTGGGGCGTCAGGTCGTCCGCGGCCGCCTCGATGACGGCGGGGAACCGGGCCAGTTCGCGAAGCAGATCGCGTTCTTCCGGTTCACACAGCGGCTCGAGGTCGGGTTCGTCAGGGATGTCAGTCTCCACGTCGCCCAGAATGCCACAGCAGCGCGCGTGGACGTACTGAACGTAGGGCGCGGACTGGGCTTCGAAGTCCAGTGCACGATCCCACTCGAAGGTGATCCCCTTGGTCGGCTGTTTCGAGACGATGTCGTAGCGCACCGCGCCGATACCGACCTGACGAGCGATGCGATCGATGTCGTCCTCGTCGAGGTCGCCACGGGTGCGGTCGTCGAGTCTGGACTCGACCTCCTCGCGTGCACGATTGACGGCCTCATCGAGCAAGTCGTCAAGATCGATACCGGTCCCCTCGCGCGTGCTCATCCCACCCTCTGGGAGGTTCACCCAGGAGTAAAACACCTGGCGGAGCTGGCCGGTATCGTTGTCGAGCAGTTCGAGCGCTGCTGAGAGCTGGTCTGCCTGTAGCTTGTGGTCCTCGCCCAGCACCGTGACGGCGCGGTCGTAGGTGTCAAACTTCCACTCGTGGTGGGCCAGGTCCCGAGTGGTGTACAGCGAGGTCCCATCGGAGCGAAGGAACACGAGGTTCTTTTCAAAGTCGGGCAGGTCCAGCTGCCAGGCATCTTCCTCGTAGACGGCGCAGTCGAGGGCCTTCAGGCGGTCGACCAGATCATCGGTATCGCCGTTGCGCATGAACTTCGTCTCCTTGACGAACTCGTCGAACTCCGCCGGAAGCCGGCCGAGCGTACTCTGCATCCCACCCAGCACGGTGTCGACCACCTCGGAGACGCGGTCGTACGTCTCCTCGTCGCCGTCTTCGAGGCCCTGCAAAATCGACTGTACCTCGGTCTCTGCTTCCTCAACCTCCTCGGGGTCGCCCTCTTCGAGGACGGTGTTGCCCTTGCGGTAGTACCGGACCATCTCGTACTCCGGGGACTCCCGCTCGGGTTCGGGCAGGTCATCCTCGTCGAAGGTCTCGTAGGCCCAGGTGAACACGGCAATCTGTCGGCCCGCGTCGTTGACGTAGTAGTGGCGGTCGACGTCGTAGCCGGCGTAATCGAGCACGCGAGCGACGGCGTCGCCGATGATGGGGTTGCGCGCTCGCCCGACGTGGACCGGGCCAGTCGGATTCGCGGACGTGTGCTCGACGACAACGCTGGTGTCACGGTCGGGAAGCCGGCCGAACTCGTTCTCTGTGACTGACTGCAGGGTCTCGGCGAAGTACGCCTCGCTCGGGAGGAAATTGACGTACGGCCCCTGTGTCGTCACGTCACTGACGTAGGTGAGGTCGTTGGCGGCAATCGCGTCGGCGATGTCGCCGGCGACGTTTGGCGGCGCAGTACCGACCTCGCCGGCCAGCCGGAAGGCGACGCTCGATGCTAATACGGCGTCAACGTCCTCCGGTGGCTCCTCGATACCGAGGTCCTCGGCCGGCAGGTCGAGGGTTGTGAGTGCGTCGGCGAGAGTGTCCTCGACCTCCGCACGGAGCTGCAGGAACATACGCCCGGATTTCGCGGCGGAGAGTAAATGGGTAACGAAACCCCGACCGTCACAGATGGACCGGTAGACTCCACAGCCACAGCAACCGTCGCTAGTCAGGCGAGCGCCGGAAGAAACTGGGACAGCAGTCCGTCTCAGGTCAGGAGCCGCGGACCGAACACCATCAACAGGAGGCCGCTGATCATTGATACCGTGATCGCAATCGAGACGGCCGTCGTCACTCGCCGCCCGTCCGAGACGGGCAGCCGCGAAACGAACGATTCGGTCGACGCCCGCAGGATGTGACCACCGTCAAGTGGGAACGTCGGAATGAGGTTGAACTGACCGATGACGAGGTTGATCCAGCCGGTCCAGAAGAGGACGTTCGCGAGCAGGAACACCGGCGTCGCTCCGAGCGCCCCGAGCGGGCCCTGGACGGTGTAGAAGTTCGTCGCGATCCCGGTGAAGCCGGCGAAGTTGTAGCCGAACCCGCCGGCGACGCCGATGAAGGGGAGCAAGAGCGTGCTGAAAATCCGCTGGGCGAACGAGAACTCGGAGACCGACGTTGGTGTGTCCGGCGAGCCGCCGATGAATTCGAGGAACGCGGCTGCGGGGTAGGTGTCGATGCCGAAGTCACTGACCTGAATGCCGCTGATGCCCTGCTGGATGCTGACACCGATGATGCCGTTGTCGACCTGCTCACTTTCGGCCATCGTCACCTCGTAGGTCTCGCGGGAGCCGTCGGCGTAGCCGGTGATCGTCACCTGGTCACCGGGTTCACCGCTCTCAAGTGCCTGTATCAGTGCCGTTCCGCTGTGTGTTCGCTCTCCGTTGACCTCGGTGATAATCATGCTTTCGCCGCTCGGTGCCCCTTCCCCGGCGAGCGGGCCGTCTTCAGCGACCAGCACGTATGCGCCGAGCGGGGTCGTGACTGTCTCCCCGGACTCGGTTTCGAGTGTCGCTACGGGATGGTTCTGGGCTGCCTGTTCGAACTCATTGCGGGTCGCCACGGCGGTCCCGTTGACAGAGACAATCGTCTCACCAGTCCCAAGTGGCGCACTCTGGAGGGCCGCAGAGACGACGACGGACCGTTCGACGGTGACGGTTTCGGCATCCTTGCGAGCCACTTCGACCGTCTGTGCGTCGCTTTCGGCGAGCACTGATTCGAGGGCCTGCTGGTTCTCGACCGATTGGCCGTTGACCGCCGTGATGACGTCGCCCGACTCGATACCCGCATCTGCGGCGGGGGTGCCGTTGATGGGGCTCCCAACCGGCACGCCGTCGACGACGGCGACAGCACCGGCGACCGGTCCGAATAGCAACAGGAGCGTGATAATCGCGAGCGCGAAGTTGTTCGTCACGCCGGCCGTGTACATCCGGGTCTGGGAGCCACGGTCGGTGCGGAGGAGTTCGTCTTCGTCGGGTTCGACGAACGCCCCAACTGGGATAATCGCCAGCAGGGCAAGTCCCATCGACTCGATGTCGATGTCTTCGACGCGACAGAAGAGTCCGTGGCCGCCCTCGTGGACGACGAGGCCGAGCAACAACCCGAGCACGATTTCGGGTGCGACCGACAGCGGGAGGAAGTCATTCACGCCGGGAATCGCCAGTGCGTTCCGCGGTTCGTTCAGTGCGGAGGGCTGTGGGTTGACGAGCGCCTGGTAGGCGCCGAGCGCAACGAGGAGGAACGAGCCGACCATCACGACAAGGCCGAACCCGACGCCGAGGTTTCCCCAGGCCCGCCAGAACCGCTTTGGCCGTGCGAGCCAGTCGAGCACGGCTTTGCCCTTCTGTGTGTGAATCGTCGTAATCGGGCCGCTAAAACGAATATACTCGGGGACAACGCCGCGGGTCCGTAGCGCCATCGCGAGGAGGGTGTAGGCGACAAGGCCCGCGAGGACCCACGTCAGCGTACTCACCATTTATCCGAAAATAGGCGTAGCCAAGCAAGAGGGTTTGGTTTGGGACACACTGCTGGTCCACAGCAGCCAACGGTGAAGTGACCCCGCCGCAAACGACCACACAATGTACGACCACATTCTCATTCCCGTCGATGGGAGCGATGAAGCCGCGGCAGCCGCACAACGTGGCCTCGCACTGGCAAAAGACTTCGACGCAACGGCTGAGGCGGTCTATGTCGTCGAGCAGCGAGCACGCAGGCTCACGCGAACGGACCGCGAGGACGGCCGTCTGCGGGAACACGGTGAGTCGGTCCTTGCGGATATCGAGTCACTTGCTGCTGACATCGGGCAATCCGTCACGACGGAACTGCTAGAGGGGAAACCGAGCGCGCGAATAGACGAGTACGCTCGTGAAACCGACGCCGGGCTCATCGTCCTTGGCCGACAGGGGATGACCGGTCTCGGGAAACGACTCCTCGGCGGCGTCACTGAGAGGGTCCTGAATCGAACTGCGGTGCCCGTGCTTGTCGTTTCTGCGGAGAAACAGACAGCAAATGACGAATTTGATTACTCGCGGCTACTCGTCACAACCGATGGGAGCGAGAACGCTAACACGGCGACACGACACGGCGCGGCGGTTGCAGACAGATACGACGCTCTAGTACACGTTCTCAACGTCGTCGATATCCAAGCCGCCGGCGGAGCGTTCAACGCTGGCGGGCTGAACGAGACGTTCATCGACCGGCTAGAGGAGAACGGGCGTGACGCCGTCGCAGCAACCGCCGACGAACTTCGGACGGCGGCCTCGGATGTCTCGGTTGAAACTGCTGTGGAACAGACGACCTCGCTTGATGGCGTTGCCGCTGGCATCCAAGCGTACGTCTCCGACAATGACATTGAACTCGTCGTGATGGCGTCACACGGCCGTTCGAACCTGAAACGCCAGTTGCTCGGCAGCGTTACGTCGCAACTGCTCCGAACTGTCGATGTCCCCGTGCTGGTGACGCCTCGTTCGACCTGAGGGGTGGACGGACCACCCGTTCTATGTGGTGTGAGGGCGTACCGCAAGTAGGTGCAGGACAATGCCAGAAACCTGCGGTATCTGTGGCGAGACGGTCCCCTTCGACGCGACCGTCCACGCGATGTTTCACACGCACAGCAAGACGGGCGTCATCGACGTGTACGTCTGTCAGGACTGTTACGACGAGCGCCTCGGACCGATGTTTGAGCGGGTCGACACGCAGGAACAGTCGCCCTGAAGACACCTTCGAATAGGGTGTTACGGACGGGTAGGACCGCCTTACCCCGGACTATTCGTTCCGGCGGAAGCGTTCCACGACGAACTCCTGGTCAAGTTTCGCGATGAACGTCCCGAGCTGTGGGCCTTCAGTGTCGTCGAACAGCAGCCGGTAGCCGGCCGAGAAGAACTCGCTGATGTCGATGTCGTTTCGCTTTGCCGTCTCGTAGATTTCCGACTGAATCGCATCGCCGTCGTGGCCTTCAGCGATGAAATCGGCCAGCTCGTCCAGCGCGGCCGCCGTCGCGTCGTCGAATGACACGTCGGGCATCTCGGCCCGCTTGAGTTCGTAGTTGAATTCGTTGTTCGTCAGGCTGGCCCACTCTTGAGCGCGCTCGACACGGGCGAGCGCCTGCTCGACGGCCCACTCCGGCGCATCGTCCGGGATGTGGCCTTCCTTCCGGGCGATCTGTTCCCGGAGCGCCGGGTCGTCGGTCATTCCGAGCACGGCCGCGAACGTGTAGGGGATCCGAACCCGCTGTTCGTGCGGGTCGTCCACGACCATCGGGTAAGCTCGCTCCGCGAGTTCTGCGTCGTCCTCGCTGGCCTCGATTTCCTCGAAGTACCGCCGCTCGAACCGGTCGAACTCGTCGACGAGCTGGTCGATGGTCTCGACGGAGAAGTCCCGCTGTTTCCGCGGGTCCTTCACGAAGAAGTACTTGAACACCTCCGGTTCGAGGATGTCCAGCACCTCATCGACGGTGATGACGTTGCCCGATGAAGAGGAAAGCGGCTCGCCGTCGAGCGTGAACCACTCGTACACCATCGGGACTGGCGGCTGGATGTCCAACACGTTCTCGGCGACATCCTCACCCGATGGCCAGGAGCCCTCGGCGTGGTCCTTGCCGAAGGGCTCGAAGTCGACGCCCAGAATCTCCCACTGACCGGGCCATTCGAACCGCCACGGGAGCTTTCCGTCCCGGAGCGTCGCCGTTCCTTCGTGGCCACAACCATCGATGGTCTGGTCGCCGGCCTCGACGTCTTCACAGACGTATTCGACTTCGCCGGCGTCGAGGTCGACTGCGGTGACGCCCTCGGTGAGTTTGCCGCACTCCTCGCACTGGGGCAGGAACGGGACGTAGTCGTCGTCGACCTTGTTCTGGTACTTAGCGAGCACGTCGCGGGCCCGGTCGGCGCGTTCGAGCACGCGGCGCGTGACTGCTTCGAACTCGCCGTCGGCGTACAGCTCGGTGTTGGAGACGAACTCCACGTCGACGCCGACCAGCTCGGCGCTTTTCTGGAGAAGGGTCGTGAAGTGAGCGCCGTAGGAGTCACAGCAGCCGAATGGGTCCGGGATGTCCGTGTAGGGTTTCCCGAGGTTCCGCCCGAGTGCGCCGGCGTCGACCTCCCCGAGGCCGACGATGTTCCAGTCAAGATCGGCGAGCTGGCGGGGGACCGCCCGCAGCCGGTCCTTGTCGTCGGCGGTGAACACCTGTCGGACCTCGTGACCGCGGTCCCGCAGGGCCTCGGCGACGTAGTAGCCCCGCATAATCTCGTTGAAATGGCCGATGTGGGGGACGCCCGACGGGGAGACACCGCCCTTGATGACGATTGGCTCGTCGGGGTCCCGTGCTTCGATAGCGTCGGCGACGGAGTCGGCCCAGAACGCCCGGGAACCGCCACGACCGACCTCGTAGGGGTCTTCCGCCATCTATGCCTCCGGGAGGATTTCGGACCCGTCGAACTCGCCGTCTTCGACCGCGCGCACGACACGCTCGGGATCAGTGCCGTCAAGGACCATCGTCCGGATGCCGGACCGCTGGATGATTTTTGCGGCGAGCAGGTCGACCGGCGCGCTGCTGCCGGCGTCCATCTCGATGTCGGCGATCACGTCGACGAGTTCGTCCGCGCCGAGTTCGTCGAACCGCGTCGCGTCGTCGTCCTCGTTCGGGTCGGCGTTGTAGACGCCGGGAACCGATGTCGCGTACACGAGCAGGTCCGCGCCCACGTACTCTGCGAAGGCGGCCGCCACGGCATCGGTGGTCTGTGCGGCGACGATACCCCCGAGCACGGGGATATCTCCGCGACGGATGGCCTCCCGGCCCTCATCGTAGCTTTCGGCGGGTGTCGGCGCGGCGCGATCGTCTAGGGCAGCGATCAGCAGTCGGCCGTTCAGCCGCGTAACAGCGATTCCCAGCTGGTCGAGTTCGATTTCGTTCGCGCCGAGGTCCCGAGCGCTGCCGATGTAATCACGTGCGGTTGGGCCGCCACCGACGACGGTCCCGAGTGTATGTCCCTGTGCATCGAGTGACTGGATGGCATCGGCGTAATCGGCGACCCGGTCGGCGTCGAGGTCCGGGGCCAGTACGCTTCCGCCAATGGAAACGACGACTTTCATTAGCCCGCCGTAACCGCGATGCACTCTTAAGGGTTGTCAAGGCCACTGACTGCTGTCTCTCTAGCCAGCCCTTTCTCATCCCCACACCGACTGCTATCGGGTGCATCCCTGTGGGACTGTTGGTATGACGTGTGCCCGACGTGCTGACGCACGTCTGACGCCTCTCCCACTCTATCGGCGAAATATGCCGTTTATCGGGGCCACAGAGGGTGATATCTCTCTTTCACAGACCGTTCAAACCACCACGAAATCAGCCCCTCTTTACGGGCTGAGAAAGCCTTGTAAAACGTCTAAATAAATTTGAAACGGTTGTAAAGAATGCGTTTTAGCTCGATTTGTCCTGAAAGTGACCGAAGTGACCTGAAGGTTCCTTCCTTTATATACTGTCGGCGGGGCTACGAGAAAGTGAGGTGACAAAGATGAGCGCTACCGCAACGCCCTCCGGCGAGGAAGAGCCCTCCAAAGAAGAGCGACTGAAGTCGTTCCTCGCAGAGAAGGCAAGTGACGGCGAGATGTATTTCAAGAGCAAGTTCATCGCTGACGAAGTCGGTCTCTCCCCCAAGGAGATTGGTGCCCTGATGGTCAAGCTCAAGGACAGCGCGTCCGAGATCAATGTCGAAAAGTGGTCGTACACGAGCGCGACCACCTGGCGTATTGAGCCGGCGTAGGCGACTGGTCCCCGCGTACAGTTTTCGGACGGCGTACCTGCTAGCTGTGTGATCGTTCGCGGAGTATTTGTGCCCGCATCGTTTACAAGTAGTTGATGAGTGGTTCCGCCGCGGACCCGCCGTCGCCTGACCGACTGGCCGGCGTGTTCTCCGTCTCGTCAGTACGGCGGGTGGACGGCACTGTCAAGTATATCGGCGACCCGCTGGTGCCACCAGCCGCCGTCGCTGAGCAACTCAGGCCGGTGTTCCGACAGCAGGGCTATGATGTTCGACTCGAAGAACTCGGTCCCGAATCGGCTGCTGGGGCTACCGCGACGAGCAACGGTGGGGCTACTGTTGTCGATGATCTGGGCGCCGATGACTCGATTACCCCCGGTGGTACGCTAAACGCGCGTTCGACCCAGTACGCACTGGTGGCGGAGCCAGTCAGCACGGACACCGGCGGTGTTCCGTGGCTCAACATTGGGCTGCTGCTTGCGACTATCGCGTCGACCCTCTATGTCGGGGCGAGCGCCTGGTATTACATCCCGGTCGCTGAGAACCCACTTCGCGTGTTCGAAGCTTGGCCGTTCGTGGTCGCGATGCTGGGCGTGCTCGGCATCCACGAACTGGGTCACTACGCCGCGGCCCGCTATCACGGCGTCGACGTGACGCTCCCGTATTTCATCCCGTTCCCGTCGTATCTCGGCACGATGGGTGCGGTCATCAACATCCGTGGGCGGATTCCAGACCGGACGGCGCTGTTCGACATCGGTGTCGCCGGTCCGCTTGCCGGCCTCGTCGCGACAACAATTGTCACCGTCATCGGCCTCTCGATAGACCCGATTACTGTCCCGGAACGCGTGGCAAACAGCGGCACCGGTATCATCATTACATTCAATTATCCATTGCTGTTTCAGGCGCTGGAAGCGCTGGTGAACACGCTGGGGCTCGGGACCGAGGTCGGACCCGGTGAGTCTGTCCACCCCATCGTATTCGCCGGCTGGGCCGGGATGTTCTTCACGTTCCTGAACCTGCTCCCGGTAGGACAGCTCGACGGCGGCCACATCGTGCGGTCCATCGTCGGACGGCGTCAGGAAACCATCGCCGCCGCGGTGCCCGGCGCACTGTTCGCACTCGCCGGCTACCTGTATTTCACTCGCGACCCGCCGCCGGTCGGCTTCGGCGTCTGGGGCCTGTGGGTGTTCTGGGGCCTGTTCGCCACCGGGCTCGCGTACGCCGGTCCGGCCCGCCCGACTGTGGACACGACACTGGACCGACGGCGAGCGCTGCTTGGCCTGCTTACGTTCCTGCTGGGGCTGGCCTGTTTCACGCCGGTTCCATTCGAGATCAGCGCGGTCTAACTGTCAGGCCGTGTCGCTGGGGGCGGGCTCAGTGTGAGTACCCTCGGTCCGGAAGCGTCTCGCCGTCGAGTGTCACGCCGTGCTCGGTGGCCGTGCCGATGCGGTGGAGCGGGCACGGCACGGCCTCTCTGGCTTCGAGCACGTCGGATTCAGGCAGCGTACACACCAGCTCGAAGTCCTCGCCGAAGAACACACCCAGTTCTCTGCGCTCTTGCTCAGTCTTCGCGAGCGCGTCGGCCTGTGCGTCTATCGGCAGTGGCGCTTCGATAGCAAAACCACAGCCGCTGGCCGCAGCCAGTTGGTGCAGCGAGCGGGCCAGACCGTCGCTCGAATCCATCATTGCTGTCGCGTGCGGTCGGAGCGCGACGCCCGCACGAACGCGAGGCTCGAACTGGAATAGCTCGTTCGCCTGGTCGGTATCGCCCCGGTCGAACAGTTCGAGGGCGGCGCCTGACCGGCCGAGCGTTCCGGTGACACAGACCGCGTCACCGGGCGAAGCGCCTGAGCGTCGAACGGGCTCAGCCGCGGAGCCGATGGCCGTCGTTGCGACGGTGAACTCGTCGTGGCTATCCAGATCGCCGCCGACGTATTCCGCGCCGACCGCGTGACACACGTCCTGTGTGCCGTCGATGAACGCCGCGAGTTCATCCGGTTCGAACGACGGTGCGCCGTACGCGGCCACTGCGGCAGTTGCCTCGGCCCCCATCGCCGCTACATCCGACAGCGAGGCGGCGACGGCCCGCCAGCCAGCCGTGTAGCGGGTCGTCCCCGACGGGAAGTCCGTCCGCTCGTGGAGCATATCGGTCGTGATGACCTGCCCGTCCACGACGGCGCAGTCGTCGCCCGCGTCGGGAAGTCGGTCGGCGAGGTCAGCGAGTGCGGCCCGCTCGTCCATACCCCGTCGTCAGGTCCCCGGGGCAAAACCCCCGTGGATATCCGCCGGCGAGACAGGGTCGGTGGGTTGAAACCGGAGACTGCCAATCCCATCCACATGGATGGGAACCGCGTGGCGACGGTCGTCGGGTTCGCGGCGGCGCTCGCCGTCCTCGCGGGGCTGGTGTGGCTTGTCGGCATCGGCGAGACGCTGGACGCGCTCGCGACAGCGGACCTAGGGGCGCTGCTCGCCGTCGCAGGCATTGCCATACTGTGGCTCGTCTCGTGGGGGCTGGCGCTGTGGACGGTTCTGCAAGCCCTAGACGCGCCGGTGGCACCACACACTGCCGTGCTCGTGTTCGTCGCCGCCGTGTTCTCGAACAACGTCACACCCTTTGGCCAGGCCGGCGGCGAGCCAGTGAGCGCGCTGCTCATTTCGACGGCCGCCGACACCGAGTACGAGACCGGGCTGGCAGCTATCGCCACCGTCGATACTGTCCATTTCCTGCCGTCAGTCGGGTATGCTGTCATCGGATTCACGTTTGTCGCCGCTGGTGCGGTCCAGTTGACCCGGAACTTGGCGTTTGCCGCCGGTGCCGTCGCGGTGCTCGCGGTCGGCATCCCCACTGCCGCTGTCCTGGGCTGGCGACACCGGGACCGGGTTCAAGCGCTGGTCATCCGCGGTGTCGCACCGGCTCTGGCCGCGCTGTCGAACGTCGTGCCCCGATGGTCACCGCCGTCCGCGGCCAACATCCAGGCACGAATCGAGGGGTTCTTTTCGGCCATCGAGCGCATCGCGACCGACCGGCGGACGGTTCTCCAGACCTTCGGGCTCTCGGCCGTTGGCTGGGTCTGCCTGTCGGCGTCGCTGTGGACGTCGCTGTACGCCGTTGGGGCACCAGTACCAGTCGAAGTTGTCCTGCTTGTCGTTCCCGTTGGGAGTATCGCCAGCATCGTACCGCTTCCCGGCGGGTCCGGCGCTATCGAGACGGTGCTCGTGACCCTGCTGGTCTCGACGGCTCCGGTTTCGGCCGCGCTGGCCACCTCAGGGGTGCTGATCCACCGCGTCGGGAGCTACCTGTTGCCGACGGTTCTCGGCGGCGGCGTCGCCGCTGCGCTCGGCGTCGACCGGGCTGCAGCGCCCGAGAAGTGACTCCACGATTCCCGACAGAAGCGAGAGCATCGCTGGCCTATGGGCGAGTGAACGGTTCACGCCCGCCGACTGCGAACGACGCGTTTAAATGACGGCGACGGAAAGAAATCTGCAATGGCTACACTCTACGACGTTCCCCCCGAGGAACTCATCGAGGCACTCACGGAGACGCTCGCAGACGAAGACGACATCGAAGCGCCGGACTGGGCCGAGTTCACCAAGACCGGTGTCGACCGCGAACTCCCACCTGAGCAAGAGGACTTCTGGACGCGACGTGCCGCCAGCCTCCTCCGAAAGGTCGCCGTCGACGGTCCCGTCGGTGTCAACGCCCTCCGCTCCGAGTACGGCACTTCGAAGCAGGGGACGACCCGCTACCGCGTCCGCCCACACCAGAAGACCAAGGGCTCGGGCAACATCATCCGGACGGCGCTCCAGCAGCTCGAAGACGCCGGCTACGTCGAGACCAGCGAAAACGACGGCCGCCGTGTCACGGGTGACGGCCGCAGCCTCCTCGACGACACCGCAGGCGACCTCCTGACGGAACTCGACCGCCCGGAACTCGAACGCTACGCGTAACCGACGCCTTTCTCGCTGTTTTTTCCTCGCCCCATAGCCCCTGCTCCGAAATCGTTTTCCGACCGACTCCAGTATTTCCATACAAGTATGAGTGGCGACCCCAGCGAGGAAGAACTCGACGAGCTCCGAAAAAAGAAGATGGAGCAGCTCAAGGAACAGCAGGGCGGCGAAGGCGAAGGCCAGGAGGCCGCGCAACAGCAGGCTGAAGCCCAGAAACAGGCCGTCCTCAAACAGAACCTTACTGACGGCGCGCGCAAGCGGCTCAACACGGTCAAGATGTCGAAACCGCAGGTCGGCGAACAGGTCGAACAGCAGGTCGTCGCGCTGGCCCGTAGCGGCCGCGTGCAGGGCCAGATCGACGAGGACCAGATGAAAGAGCTCCTCTCGGAGCTGACGCCCGACTCCAAGAGCTTCGATATCAAGCGCCGGTAGATGCGCTGTGCTCTGTTGTACAGCGGCGGAAAGGACTCGACGCTGGCGGCGCTTTTGCTTGACCCCTTTTACGACGTGACGCTCGTCAGTGGCTCTTTTGGCGTCCGCGACACTGACCCTGCACAGGAGAGCGCAACGGCTGTAGGCTTCGACCACGCGACGGTCGATCTGGACCCGGACGTGGCCCACAATGCCGTCAAGCAGATGCACGACGACGGCTACCCGCGAAACGGCATCCAACAGGTCCACGAACACGCTGTCGAAACCGTTGCCCGTGGTGACTGGGTCGCCGATGCCGACGGTCTCGATACACTCGACGCCGTGGCTGACGGCACCCGCCGCGATGACCGGGTGCCGACGGTGGACCGCCCGCTCGCCCAGAGCATCGAGGACCGTTTCGACGTGGACTACCTCGCGCCGCTTGCGGGCATCGGTCGCGGCGCTATCGACGCGATGGCCGCTGACCGGCTCGTCGTCGAGACCGGCCCCAGCGCCGAGATCCCGAAGGCTGACTACGAGGTTGAACTCCGTGCGCTCCTGCGGGAGCGCTACAGTGAGGGTGTCGTGGCTGACGTGTTCCCCGAGCACACACAGTCCCGCGTGCAGGGCCTGCGGTAGCCGTCGGCGGTTCGAGTCCTGCGCGTGCGTTCGTCAACTAGGCGATATCCCGGCTGGTGTCCACGCTGATGCGGTCGGTGAGGTCGAGGCAGATCGGTTCGGTGAGCGCTCGCCCTCCGCGGAACTTCGGAACAAAGAGCCTGTTTTCGATGGCGTCGTCGCGCCGTTTCGTTTCGAGGTCAAGCACGACGTCGCTCGTGTACTCCGTCCGATGGCGCTGTGACGGTGTCGCGTCGTGCTTGAGTGCGTACAGGACCGCGACGCTGTCGGTCTGTGTGAGTCTGGCCTGCAGCGTTTCGAGGAAGGCCCGAAACTCCCCTGTGTCGGCGCGCTCGAGTGGCTCGACTGGGTCGACGACGAGGAGCGACCCTTCAGTGAGTCCCTCGACGTGGGCGAGTGCATCGCTCACCGGGGCCTCACGGTTCAACTGGCTGACTGTGAGGTTGTCGTAGGCCCCTCGCTGTGACCGCAACGTCGACGTGACCGTCGTGGGTGCCTGTTCGCCGGAGAGATACACCGTTTCCTGCCGGGCGACGAACTCGGAGAGAAACAGCTCCGCCTGGCTCGCCGGTTCGGCGAGCAGTGTGACGAGGCTGCCAGCCGGTACGCCGCCGTTGAGCTTTCGGTCCAGCGCTCGAACCCCTGTTTCGAATCGTTGCGTCACCGTCTCACCTCACCATGTGTCCACCGATTCACTGCCCATCCCATACAGACACACTCGGTGGAGTGTCTGTTTGTTGTCCGTTCTCTAATACGGGCCGTCGCACACATAGTCAGTCTCTAGCCGCTTACCGCCAGTGTTGTGCTGGCCGTGCCCTCCCATGGTCACAGACCGCTGGCAGAGACAGTTGTGACCTTCATTTTAGCGAGTCTCTACCGGTAGGTATCAACCTATAGCTGTGGCTCTGGTCAGCGTGAACGAACAGGTTCAAGCGCGCCCTTGCTGTAGACGCCGGTATGTACGACTCCGTCAAGGGCTTTCGCGATTTCTACCCCGAGGAGATGCAGGCCCGGCGGTGGGCCATGGATACGCTTGAAGACGTCGCACAGCGCTATGGCTTCCGAGAAATCGGCACCCCAGCGCTGGAACCGACCGAGATGTACGTCGACAAGAGCGGTGAGGAGATCGTCGAGGAACTGTACAGCTTCGAGGACAAGGGCGGACGCGAGGTCGCGCTCACGCCGGAGCTGACGCCGACTGTCGCGCGGATGTTCGTCGCCAAGCAACAGGAGCTCTCGAAGCCGATCAAGTGGGTGTCGACGCGGCCGTTCTGGCGCTACGAGGAGCCCCAGCAGGGGCGGTTCCGGGAGTTCTACCAGACCAACGTCGACATCTTCGGGTCGGCAGAGCCGACGGCCGACGCCGAGATTCTGGCCGTTGCCGTGGATATGCTCACTGACCTCGGGCTGACGGGCGAGGACTTCGAAATCCGCGTCTCACATCGGGATATCCTCTCGGGCGTGCTGGAGTCGTTCGGGGCGGACGTGGACGTGCCCGAGGCGATTCGTGCGGTCGACAAGCGGGCGAAGGTCGACCACGACGACTACCTCGACGCGCTCGTCGAGGCGGGGCTCAACTACGGGCAGGCCGACAAGTTCGACGAGATGCTGCAGATCGACGCCCAAGAAATCGAAACGCTTGCGGACCTTACCGGCTCCGAGGATGTCCGCGCGGCGACCGACAACCTGCAGGCAGTGCTCGACGCAGCCGAGGACTTCGGCGTCCGCAAGCACCTCACTGTCTCGCTGACGACCGCGCGCGGGCTGGACTACTACACTGGCATTGTCTTCGAGTGCTTCGACTCGACGGGCGAGGTGTCACGCTCGGTGTTCGGCGGCGGCCGCTATGACGACCTCATCGAGGGCTTCGGTGGCCAGCCGACGCCGGCCGTCGGGTTCGCGCCCGGCCACGCCACGCTCCAGTTGCTCTGTCAGCGCGCCGGCGTCTGGCCCGCCGAGGAACTGTCAACGGACTACTACGTCCTGCAGGTCGGTGACACGCGCCCGACCGCGGCCCGCATCGCCCGTGACCTGCGCGAGCGGGGCCACGTCGTCGAGAGCGACGTTGCCGACCGGTCCTTCGGCGCGCAGATGGGATACGCCGACGGCATCAACGCCGAGACGGTCGTTATCGTCGGCGAGCAGGACCTCGAAAACGACGAGGTGACGCTCAAAGAGATGGACGACGGCGAGCAGGTCAGCGTCCCGCTCTCTGAGTTCCCGGGCGACCACGACCGGCCGACGTTCGAGGACTTCACGGAGTAGCGCAACCTAGCGGTCGGATTGTGACAGTAACTTTTTGCGACCAGCGTGTTGATTAGTCGACATGCAGCTCCCCTCCATCGCTCTCCCGAGGTGGAAGCTCGTCGCAACCATCGCGATACTGTCGATGGGCTTTGCCATGCTCGCAGGTGCGGCCGGCCTCGGAAACGTGCTTGCTCCGATATTTATCATCCTCGGCTGGTTCATCCTGGCCCCGCTTGTCGCCCTTCTGGGATCGAAACTGCCGATGATTGAGTCGCCGGCGGCCGAGCCGGATTCGGATGAAGCCGACATGACCATGGCTTCGGAACCGACGGTAGACCCGGTCGACCAGCTTCGGGAGCGGTACGCCCGCGGTGAATTAACTGACAGCGAGTTCGAGCGGCGACTGGACCGACTGTTGGAAACCGAATCACTCTCAGCAAACAGTGAAACAGAGGAGACGGTTGGTGAGGCTGACAGAGAAGTCAGTCTCGAAACTGAATGAGACGGAGCCCGGACACTACTTCCATGTGACCACTATCCCTGCGTGAGGCCGCCCGCGAGGCGGTCCGGTCAGAGCGCCCGTTCCATCTCCATTTCCACCCGCTCTTTGGCAATCGTCTCGAAGCCGACTGACTCGTACAGTGCCCGGGCGACGTGGTTCGTGTTCGAGACCGAAAGCCAGACGCGGTCGAGCCCGTTTTCCTGCCCGTAGCCAAGCAGGACGCGGATGAGCTGTGAGCCGATGCCGGCGTGCTGGTAGTCTGGATGGACGAAAATCGCCAGCTCCGATGTGTCCTGATACGGGACGAGGACGGAGTGGCCGACAGCTTGATCCTCGTGCCAGACAACGACGTTCAGGCCGTCTTCGACAAGGTTCGGCAGCCAGTCGCGGATGTCCGCTTCAGTCCGGGGTGGGACACCCTGTGACCGGGAGTCGGGCCCGAAATCAGCATACATCTCCACCAGTGGGTCAATGTCGCCGTCATAGGCCTCGATTGTTACCGTCCGCCCGTCGTGGTCGGTGAACGTTTCGGGCGGGCGAGGGAAGTTGTGATCCGCCGCGGCGGCGTTGGACATACCCCCGTCTTTGTCCTCAGGACGCCTAAGTTCGTCTATCCTTCCCAGCGACTGAGATTCGGGTGAGACAAGTGGCTCGCAGTCGACAAATCGGTATGCGCGCCTATCGCGTGGCCTACGACGGCCAGCCGTATCACGGGTTCCAGCGCCAGCCCGATGTCGATACCGTCGAGGGCCGACTGCGTTCAGCACTCGTCCGCCTCGGTGTCTGCGAGCGCGGCGAGGGGCTGCCCGACCGGTACGCGGCCGCCGGCCGGACTGATGCTGGCGTCTCTGCACGGGCACAGACCGTCGCCTTCGACGCCCCGGCGTGGCTCTCACCAGCGGCGTTCAACGGGGAACTCCCGGACGATGTTTGCGTGTGGGCCAGCGCGGATGTCCCCGACGGTTTCCACGCAACCCACGACGCCACTGAACGAACCTACACCTACTACCTGTACGCGCCGCCAAACGCGGACCGACCTGGACACGGACCAGTCGATGATCAGCGGTGGGCCGACGCTGTCGACGCGCTCGCTGGGACACACGACTTTCACAACCTCACGTCCGACGATACCGGTACTGAGCGGACCGTTGCTATCGACTGGACACGGGACAGCCAGTTCCTCGTCGTCCAGCTTACGGCCGGCGGGTTCTGCCGCCAGCTGGTTCGCCGGCTTGTCTCGCTCGCGGCGGCCGTTGCGGACGGCTCGACCCCGCACTCGAAGGTCGACCGCGTCCTCTCGCCGGAGCCCGTCAGCGGCCCCGATGGGGTTCCACCAGCTCCACCCGAACCGCTGGTACTGACTGACGTTCGCTATCCGAACGTGACCTTCACCCGAGACGAGGACGCCGCGGCTGACGCTCGAACTGTCTTCGCACACCGGCGCGCGAACGCCTGCGCGACTGCGCGGGTTGCCGACAACATCACCGACGGGCTCTCCGGCGGTCGTCGTTGAAACGAAGGCTTACTTCGGCCCCGTTCCAAAAGCGGGCTATGAGTTCGGTACCCGCACGGAGCGACATCGATGAAGCGTACAAGTGGGACCTCGACTCCCTCTACGCCAGCGACGAGGACTGGGAAGCCGCCTACGAGGAGGCGGAGGCGCTAATCGAGGATCTGTCCGCCTACGAGGGACGGGCAACCGAGGACGCTGCCACCCTGCTTGCGACGCTAGAGACGTACGAGGAACTGATGCGGACCGTCTCGAATGTCGCGGCCTACGCCCGGATGCGCCGGGACGAGGACACGACGGACGACACCTATCAGGCACTGACCGCCCGCTCGCAGTCACTCTCCTCTGAGGCCAGTTCGGCGGCCTCGTTCCTTGACCCGGAACTGCAGGAGCTGGACTACGACGACATCGAGGAGATGATCGATGAGGAGCCCGCGCTGGAACCGTACGAGCACTACTTCGACGACGTGCTCCGGATGAAAGACCACACCCGCTCGGCCGAAGTCGAGAACCTGCTCGCCGAACTCGGCGAGGTCACCGGCGCGCCCGGCGAGGTGTACAACATGCTGGCCAACGCCGACATGGAGTTCCCGACCGTCGAGGACCCCGACGGCGACCAGCAGCCAATCACGCTCAACAACTTCACGACGCTGCAGAAGCACCCTGACCGCGACTTCCGCCAGCGCGTCTACGAGGCGTTCTACGACGAGTGGGAGACTGTCAGAAATGCGGTCGGGACGGCCTACAAGAACGCCGTCAAGACGGACGTGAAGATGGCCAACGCCCGCAACTACGACACCGCACGCGAGGCCGCACTGGACGGCCCGAACGTTCCCGTCGAGGTGTACGATACGCTGGTCGACACCGTCCACGACAACCTCGATACGCTCCACCGCCACGCCGACCTCAAACGCCAGTCAATCGGGGCCGACGAACTCCGGATGTGGGATCTTTACACCCCACTCGTTCAGGAGGAGTCGCCCGAAATCGAGTACGAACAGGCCTGCGAGTACGTCACCGAGGCCGTCGCGCCGCTGGGCGAGGACTACCAGTCCCAGCTCGCCGAGGGGCTGGACTCGCGGTGGGTCGACGTCTACGAGACCGAGCACAAGCAGTCCGGCGCGTACTCCGGCGGCACCTACGACTCCCAGCCATTCATCCTGATGAACTATCAGGACGACGTGGAGTCGATGTACACGCTGGCCCACGAACTGGGCCACTCGATGCACTCGGAGTACACCAGCGAAGAGCAGCCCTTCGTCTACTCCGGCTACGAGATATTCGTCGCCGAGGTCGCAAGCACCGTCAACGAGACGCTGCTGACCCACCACCTGCTGGACACCGTCGAGGACGAGCGCCTGCGCCGGCACATCCTCAACGAGTACCTCGAACGGTTCCGCTCTACCCTCTATCGCCAGACCATGTTCGCCGAGTTCGAGCACCGCACTCACGAGATGTCCGAGGCCGGCGAGCCGCTGACTCCCGACCGGCTTGACGACCTCTATCAGGACCTGAAAAGCGACTACTACGAGCCGGCAGTGCTCGACGACCGCATTGCCCGCGAGTGGATGCGCATCCCGCACTTCTACCGGGCGTTCTACGTCTACCAGTACGCAACTGGCATTTCGGCGGCTGTCGCGCTCGTCGACGGTATCCTCGAGGAGGGCGAGCCCGCCGCCCAGCGGTATATCGACTTCCTCCAGAGCGGATCGCGGCAGTACCCGCTGGAACTGCTTCGCGACGCCGGCGTCGATATGGCCAGTCCCGACCCGGTCGAATCCGCGCTCTCGACGTATAGCGACTACCTCGATGAGTTCGCCGAGCTGCTGTAGGGCGGTCAGTAGCTATTCGGTGCCTGCCCGGCTAGTCGAGCCACCGGTCTAACTGAACGGTACAGCCCCGTCTCGACACGGATAACTGTTTCACCCCTGTGACCCGAAGGCACTTTGTGTCTCAACCGTATAGTACCGACCATCCAAATGTCGCGCAGTCCCTCGCTTCCGGAACGACCACGGTTGGAACTTGATCCCGATATGACGCCTGACGAGCGTCTGGAGGCACTCCGGGAACATTTCAAAGAGATAGTACAGGTCAACGAACAGCTGACTGAGCAGCTTGACGCTGCCCGTGACCGCCAACACGACCTCACCGACGAGGTCGACCAGCTCGAACGGGAAAACGAGACGCTCAAGACCTCCTCGCTGTACATCGCGACGGCCGAGGAGCTGACTGATGACGGCGTCGTCGTCAAACAGCACGGCAACAATCAGGAAGTGTTGACGGAAGTCTCGCCATCCATCCGCGACGGGCTGGAGGCCGGCGACCGCGTCGCGATCAACGACTCCTTCGGCGTCAAGCAGATCCTCGACCCCGAGACCGACGCCCGTGCGCAGGCGATGCAGGTCGACGGCTCACCGGACGTGAGCTATTCGGATATCGGTGGCCTCGAAGAGCAGATCCGCGAGGTCCGGGAAGCCGTCGAGGAACCGCTCGTCAACGCCGAACAGTTCCGCGAGGTCGGTATCGAACCGCCAAGCGGCGTCCTGCTGCACGGCCCGCCCGGCACGGGGAAGACGATGCTGGCGAAGGCCGTCGCCAACGAGACCGACGCAACGTTCATCAAGATGGCCGGCTCCGAACTGGTCCGGAAGTTCATCGGCGAGGGGGCGCGACTGGTCCGAGACCTGTTCGAGCTTGCCGCCGAGCGCGAACCGGCTATCATCTTCATCGACGAGATCGACGCCATCGCGGCCAAGCGGACGGAGTCAAAGACCTCCGGCGACGCCGAGGTCCAGCGGACGATGATGCAACTGCTCTCAGAGATGGATGGCTTCGACGAGCGTGGGGAAATCCGTATCATCGCCGCGACGAACCGCTTCGATATGCTTGATCGGGCCATTCTCCGCCCCGGCCGCTTCGACCGTCTCATCGAAGTTCCGAACCCCGATGTCGAGGGCCGCGAGCGCATCCTCGAAATCCACACACAGGAGATGAGTCTCGACGACGACGTGGATCTAGGTGCGTTTGCCACCGAAACCGACGGCCTCTCCGGCGCGGAGCTGGCCTCACTGGCGACCGAGGCCGGGATGTTCGCCATCCGCGACGGCCGGACGACGGTCCAGCAGTCCGACCTCCACGACGCCCTCGAGAAGATTGAAGCCGACGACGACGCCAGCAGCGTCCCGGTCGCGTTCGCGTAATACTGCGCGAAAACCAGTTTTAGCCAGTTATGAACTCACGGAACGGCCAGTAAATTGTCCACCACCGTGACGTTCGCCTGCTCGAACACTGTCCGCATTTCGTCGCTCAGCGCCACGTCCGTGATGAACATATCAATGTCATCGACAGTCGCGAACTCGCGGAAGCTCTGACTGTCCAGCTTGCTCCCGTCAGCCACGAGGATGACGTGTCGACCGCCTTCACAGAGCAGTGTTTTGATGCGTGCTTCGTCTTCGTTCGAGACCGAGAGTCCGCCATCGCTCTGGACTGCGTCGGTTTCGAGAAACACGATATCGAAGTTCGTCTTCCGGAGATACGACTCGGCGCTGGGTCCGACGAGCGCGTCCGATGTCTGGCGCAGCGAGTCACCGACAACCTTGACTTCGCCGCAGGTTTCGCGGAGTTCAAACGCGCTTTCCGGTGAGTTTGTTGCGGCGAGCAGCGACAGCTGTTCCGGGATAGCTTTCGCTACTTCGCGCGCCGTCGGTCCCGTATCGAAGAAGACGGCGTCGCCGTCGCTCAGTTCGTCGACAGCCCGCTCGGCGATTGCCTGCTTGCCGCTCGGGTTGTCGATGTCATCGGTCGTGCCGGACCCGTTGGTCGCTTCCTTCGACGCCGGGAGGGCACCGCCGTGAAACCGTTCGATAAGTCCGTCTTCCGCGAGTGACGATAGGTCTCGCCGGATTGTCGCTTCGGAGACGCCGAACTCTTCGGTGAGCTCTTCGACCGTGACTCGATCCGACTTGTTTACTTGTCGAACGATTTCCTTCCGTCGTTCATCAGGTATCATATTCTAGTACAGCAGGCCCGGACCCTACGAGTGAGTACGGCCTCCGACTGATGTATTCTAGTTGGTGTCATCACTCTCGATAGAATCGGCCCCGTTCTCAGGGCCGGCGTCGCAGTCTAGTGATTTGCGAGATTGCTCGATGGCGTTCAGGGGTATATCATGCAGTATGTAGACGTTCATGAAAAACTCTCTCCCGGTACTAATCGCTGAAAACACCGAACAGCGTCGCGACGACCGTCCCGACACTGCTGACGATTGCACCGCCGTACACGCCGGTCGCGTAATTGACCGCCGCGAGGCCCGCCAGTCCGAATGCGGCTCCGAACGCGAGCAGGCCGGCAGGCGTCATCCTGTCGGTGATTTCCGTCGGCATCGTCAGATCGTCGCCTGTCGTTCGATCTTCGCATCGTACGTGAGCGATTTGCCCGTGGCCGGGTCGAAGTACTGGAGCGAGTCCCTGTCGAACCGGAGGTTCACCGCATCACCCATCTCGACCGTCGTGTCGGGGTCGACTGCGGCCTTGATGCTCTGGCCGGTGTCGAGTTCGAGTTCGAGGACTGTCTTCTCGCCCTGCGGTTCGACGACCTCTACCGTCGCCGGATGGACATTCGCCGGAACACCGTCCTGATTGAGCGCAATGTTCTCCGGGCGGATGCCCAGCGTCACGCGGTCTCCGAGATACGGCTCGAGCGCGTCGGTGAACTCGTCGGGGACGTTGTGGATTACGCCGCCGAGGTCTAGTTCGAACTTGCCGGCGGTGGACTCTTCGAGCGTGCCTTCGAGGAAGTTCATCGATGGCGAGCCGAGGAAGCCGGCCACAAACATGTTCCGCGGATTCGAGTACACGTGCGTCGGTTCGCCGACTTGCTGTATCTGTCCGTTGTCCATCACCGCGATCTGGTCAGCCAGCGTCATCGCCTCGACTTGGTCGTGGGTGACGTAGACGGTCGTCGTCGAGAGTTCCTCGTGGAGTTTGTTCAGTTCGGCGCGCATCTGGACCCGGAGCTTCGCGTCTAAGTTCGACAGCGGCTCGTCCATCAGGAACACCGCCGGGTCGCGGACGATTGCGCGGCCGAGTGCGACCCGCTGTTGCTGTCCGCCGGACAGCTCCGACGGCCGGCGGTCCAGTAGCTCCTCTATCTGTAGCAGTTCCGCAGTCTCCTGGACTCGCTCGGTAATTATCTCCTCGTCCGTGTCGTGTTGCTCCAGCCCGAATCGCATATTGTCCCGCACTGTCTTGTGGGGATACAGCGCGTAGTTCTGGAACACCATCGCGATGTCGCGCTCGTACGCACGAGCGTCGTTAACGATGTCCTCGCCGATGCGGATTTCACCGCCGGTCGCTCGTTCGAGTCCTGCGATGAGGCGCAGAGTCGTGGTTTTGCCACACCCTGACGGGCCGACAAGGACGGTGAAACTTTCATCGGGGATGTCCAGCGAGATACCATCAACTGCGGTAACGTCGTCGAATTCCTTTACGAGGTCGGTGAGTTCTACGTGTGCCATAATTAGTTACTCCTTGACTGCTCCTTGTGTGAGTCCGCTTACGATGTACTGCTGGAAGAACAGGCCGAACAGGATGCCGGGTAACGCGGCGATCATCCCGCCGGCTGCCAGATGTGCCCAGTCGACGAAGTCGTCAGCCACGAACAGCGAGACGGCGATCGGTAGCGTCTGGGCCTGTTCAGAGGACGTGAGAACGAGCGCGAAGACGAACTCGTTCCACGAGAAGATGAACGCGAGGATAGCGGTAGCCGCGATGCCCGGCTTCGCCATCGGCAGGATTATTTTGACGAAGGCCTCCCAGCGGGAACAACCGTCGATTCGGGCCTGTTCGTCCAACGATTCGGGGATGCCGTCGAAGTAGTTCTTCATGATCCAGACGGCGAAGGGGAGATTGAAGAACGTGTACGTGAGGATAAGCGCGAGACGCGTGTCGTACAGGCTCCCGGTGAACCCGCCGATGAGCGGCGGGTTCGACATGATCTGGAAGAACGGGACGATGAGCGCGATGGGGGGAATCATCCGCGCACCGACGATCGATAGCAGCAGCGACTTGTTCCCCATGAAGTCAAACCGGGAGAAACTGTAGCCGGTCACCGTTCCCAGAGTGATACAGATGAGCGTCGTCGTCGTCGCGACGATCATGCTGTTGATTGTGTAGTTGTCGAATGGTCTGTTCGTGAAGATGTCCACGTAGTTCTGTGTCGTCGGGCTCTGTGGAAGGAACGTGATCGGCAGCGACAGCACTTCGCTCGATGGTTTGATGCTCGTAACGAAGATGTAGTAGATCGGGAACCAGATGATCAGGACGTATACGGCGAGCAGTCCGTAAGCCAGCAGTCGCTCGCGGGCGACGGACGGCCACTCGTTCTGTGTATCTAGTCCCAGCGACCGACGCAGTCGGTTGAGTGGTGATTTCTTCGTGCTCATGCTTGGTAGGGTGATTCGCCGAATATCTTGTACAGACTGGCCACGATAGCGAAGGTCACGGCCAGCAGGACGACTCCGAGTGCAGCGCCGGACCCGGGTTCGTTGAACACCTGTGCAGTCCGGTACAGCCAGGAGGCCCACACCTCAGTCGACTTCCCGGGGCCGCCCTGGGTCATCACCCAGACCAGATCCAGTGCCCGGATGTCGAAGATGATACGGATGGTCAGCGCGACCAGTATCGACGGTTTCAGGAACGGATACGTGACGTTCCAGAACCGGGACCACCGACTCGCGCCGTCGACCTCGGCGGCATCGTACAGCTGCTCGGGGACGTTTTGCAGACCCGCAAGCAGGATGATGATAATGAACGGTGTGAATACCCAGACGTCGGCGATAATGAGCGCCATCATGGCGAGTGCGCCGTCCGAGAGGAACGGGATATTCCCGGAGATGATACCGAGTCGCTGGAGCGCGCCGTTAATCGCGCCGAAGTCGGACTGGAACATCCAGCGCCACATCAGCCCGCTCATCACGTATGGGAGAATCCACGGGACGATGACCGCCGTTCTGAACCAGCCCCGTCCTTTCAGGTCTTTATCAAGCAACAGCGCGATACCGAGGCCAAGCAGGAACGAGATGGAGACGCTGAAGCCGACGTAGATGACTGTATTCGTCGTGATTGAAACGAAACTGGGATTGAATATGCCGAGTGCGGCATTGCCCCCCTCTCGTGCGAAGATCAACCGCTGGAAGTTCCGCAGACCGACGAACTCCATTTCGTTTGTCACCGGGTTACGGAACTGGAAGCTACTGACAAGCAACTTCGCGGTCGGATAGACGATTATCGCAGCGATCCACAGGAGCGTTGGCCCGACAGTTAGCGGGACAAATAGCTTGTCGAGTTTGCGACGCAGTGGGCTCTTTTCGATTGACATAATATATAGATCTTGAACCGCGTCACTCAGAGCAGGCCGATGTCCTGGTAGAGGCGCTCGATGTTGTCGTAGGCATCGCTGAGTGCTGCCTCAGGGTCTTTGTTACCCAGCAGTGCCGGCGTGAGTTGTTCGTTAAGATAGTCGTCGACCTGTGGCTGGGCCATGTACGTCTCGCTTTTCGCGTTCTCGAGGTTGAACCGCATATCCTCGAGCAGCCAGGAGGGGTACTCGCTTTGGACCTCGTCGTCTTCGTACACCTCCGGAACAACAGCCGGGTTCCCCTCGACGAGCATGTTGTTCTTGGACGACGCCCGGGTCGTCATGAAGCGGGCGAACTCCTTGGCTGCGCCCTTCCGTTCGGAGAACGCTGAAACGCTGATACCATTCGTGTCTTGGAAAGTCGCGCGGCTCTCCGGCCCCTTCGGCGGCTTAGCGCTCCCGATTCGGCCCTCGTCCCATTCGTCGATGGCACGGGATCCGAGCGGCGTCCAGGATTCAACGGTCGCGTACTGGCCGGCGATGAAGTTGTCACCGACACCACCCTCGCCGAGGCTGGACATTCCGTCTGGGATGATGCCCCGCTCGCGGAGCCCATTGAAGAACTCCAGTACCTCTTTGCCTTCCTCGACGAACACCGGCTCGTAGCTGTCGTTGAACAGCCGGCCGCCGGCCTGGTAGAGGAACTGCTTGAAACTGAACACGGACTTGCCGGACCAGGTGAACGCGAACCCGGACTTGTCGCCCTGTGAGAGCTGTTCGCCCTGACTCAGAACCTCGTCCCACGTGTCCGGCGGCGCATCGAAGCCCTGGTCGTTCAGGTACTGCTGGTCGTAGAGGTAGCTCCCCCACTTCCCGAACTCGGGGGCCATGTAAGTTTGGCCGTCGAACTGAACGAGCTCGTTCAGCGAGTCGGGGAACTTGCTCATGTGGTCGCTTCCGAGGCCGATCGGCTCGAGCCAGTCGGAACTGACGAAGTCAGCCAGCCACCAGGTCGGGCCGTTGAAGGCGTCGACGGTACTGTCCTGGTTCCGCCAGATCGTCGTCAGACTGGTCTTGAGGTTACTCCACGGGACCTCATTGACTTCCACGGAGATGCCTGTCTCCTCCTCGAACCGCTCGATGTTGGCTTCCGTACCCGGGTCGAACTCCAGCGACCCGGCGTTGTAGAACACGATTTCGTCCGCCATCGTTTCCGAGCCGGTGCCGGTCGTGGCACCGTCGGAGCTTTCGCCGCCGGAGCCGTCCTCCGTGCTTGAATCGGAGCCGCCGCTGCAGCCAGCGAGTGCCGCCGTCCCGATGACACCGGCACTTTTGATGAACGTTCGACGAGTGCGTTTTGAATTCTTCTGCATGCAATCGCTCACGAGACAGCCATGGATTATAAATTATGGGGTAATTAAAAATGAAGATTAATATCGTAACAGATACCATAAGCCTGTAAATGACTGCTTTAGTCGCTAAAATGATTTTTGAGAAGTTAAATTCGTTGTGGTTGGGATATTTACGTATTCTCACTTGCTATTTTGCGTGATTGATTTCGCTCACAAATCTGAATTCAGGCATGTTTTGAACGATCCGTTCACCGAATCGTGCAGACCCGGCAACCGACTGAATCGGACTTCCGTCATTCGGTTCGGCATTGAGACGCCCGAAGATCGACTGTGACCCACATGACCCCGCGCGATTTAAGCCACCCCGTCCGGTATCGATGTCCGTGACAGAGCGCGGACGGACGCGGCGGGCATTCTTGGGGACGCTCGCAGCGACGACAGTCGGTGCGGTCGCGGGGTGTCAATCGCAGTTCAATCCGCTCGCATCGACGGCGCTTGATGAACACGCCGCCACGCAGTTCCGGCAGGGGCTCCTGAACCAGGGATATCAGGACGTATCAGTTCCGGATGCTGTTGAGCGGGCCTGGGAACTGCCGGCGAACCGCGGGGACCACACAGCGGCGAAAGGCAGCCCTGCGATGGCACCGACAGGTGACCTGATTCTGGCTGACGATACCGGCCGCGTGCGGGCCATCGCACCGGATGGCGAGGTTCAGTGGTCGACGACGATCACGCAGGCGACGCGCGGGAGCCACGGCACGCCGGCCATCGCCAACGACACCGTCTACATCGGGGCCTACGACGGCGCGCTGTCGGCACTGGATCTCGAAACCGGCCGGCGGCGCTGGCGGACGGAGCTGGGTGATGCCATCGGCGCGAGTCCGACCTACTACAACGGGTCGCTGTACGTCGCTGTCGAGCACGCGGCTCCGAGCGGCAGCGTCGTCGCTGTCAGCGCCGCGACCGGCGACGTGCAGTGGCGCGACAGCCGGCCGACCGACCACCCACACTCGACGGTGGCGCTGGACCGCGAACACGGCCGATTGTTGTTTGGCTCCAATGACGGCTACTGCTACGCGTGGTCGTTTCCGGGTTTTGAGCAAGCCTGGCGCTACGACACTGGCGGCGACGTGAAAGCTCCCATCGCTGTCGCCGACGGGACAGCCATCGTGTCGTCGTGGGCTGAGACAGTCACCGCTGTCGACGTGACCGATGGTTCGGAACTGTGGACCTTCAAGGCCGACGCTGACGTGATGTGCGCGCCGGCAGTCCACGACGGCACCGTCTACGTCGGCAGCCACGACGACAGGGTGTACGCAATCGATCTCGTCAGCGGCGCGGAGCAGTGGCGGTACGACACCGGCGGGTGGATTATTGGGAGTGTCGTCGCTACCCGGGAGCACGTACTCGTCGGGTCCTACGACGGGCGGTTGTACGCATTGGAGCGGGACTCGGGTGCAGTGGCGTGGTCCATCGAGAGCCGCGGCCACGTGACGAGTGCGCCGCTGGTGACTGCCGACGGCATCTACTACGCCGAGCGTGCAGTCGACGGCGACTGGAACCGACCGGGGATGTGCTACAGACTCGTTCCGGCATAACGAAGCGAAACCCCTTACCCCACGGCCCGTCGACTCTCGACTATGAGTACTATCCGGGTCGTCTGGGGGACTGCGACCGGCCCGACCGCGCTGGCCGCGTACGACGCGGCACTCGCCGAGGCGGGCGTCCACAACTACAATCTCATCTCGCTGTCGTCTGTCATTCCTGCTGAGCCAACTATTGAGGTAGTGGAGACAGCGCCAGACCTAGGGCCGCCCGGCGAAGCGCTGGAGGTCGTCCAGTCTTCGGCGACCGTCGCACCGGGCGAGCGCGGCGCGGCGGGCATCGGCTGGGCCCGCAGCGAGGACGGGCCGGGCATCTTCTACGAGGTCGACGGCACCAGCGAGGACGCGGTCAGGATGGAAATCCGTGAGGGGCTAGCCGCCGGTCGGGACCTGCGGGACTGGGAGTTCGTTGAGGAGAATGTCTACGTCGAGTCGGCGTCCGACGACGCCGAGTACGCCAGTGCTGTCGTTCTCGCCACCTACGGCGAGAGCCACCCCGTCGTGTAAGCGGCGTTGCACCGACGGTTCCGGCCAGAACTGTGCTCGACCCTGGGTTTTTAGTCTTCCCCCCCATAGAGACAGAGAACGTTCATGTACGGCAATACGTCGTTTGGTGGGGAGACGGAAGAAGTGACGCTGACCGCAGAACAGCGTGAGGAGCTCCGTCAGGATCTCTCAAGCGTTGCCGCCCGGACCCGCGAACTCCTGCCCGGCGAGTTCGTCGTTGGTTCTGAAATCAGTAACAGCACGACAGGCCCACGGGCCACAATCGCAGTCCAGCCCCCGGTCGGATCGGTCGTCAGCGCTGACTACACGCCGGAAGACCCGGAAAGTGCGAGCATCTCCGCTGCTGAGCGCGACGACCTCGCGCAGGGCATCGCCGCCTCCGCCGCCCTGCAAGTCAAGCAAGTGATGGGCGACGATACGTCGCCGACCGCGCAGTAACAGTCGCTGTTTTTGTGGTTGTAGATGGACAAATAGAGCCTTCAGAACGCTCGTATTTCAGCTCACAGACAGAACGTGATACAGACTTTCTACTCGTCGACTCGTTCGAGAACAATCCCCTCATCAAAACGCCCCCGTTGTTCGGCCTTCAGTGCTCGCTTGTCCCGTAGTTCTTCACCAGTAACCCCTCTGTCTTTTCGAATCGCGTGGATTACTTCAAGAATATCTACCAGTTCCTCGATCTCGTGGCTTTCTCGATACTCTGCCACCTCTTCTTCTAACTTATCGACCAGCCGCTCGGAGTACTCGTCTTCGCCTGCGAGCGAGACTGTCGGCGTTTCCCCGTTTTTCTCGATCACTTCTGGAATCTTGTCTCGAACCAATTTATCAAATTCTCTCGCCATATCATTCACTTCTGACACTATATCGTAGTGGTGTGATGAACAATTCCCGGGAAGCGTTGTTAGAAATATGACCGGCGTTCGGAGGAACGACTCGTTTGTAAATAATCCTATTACACGCTCAAGCCGAAGCGGTGGGTAGATAGAGACACTACCGTCAGGAGCGTCGTCCGTCCGCGACCGGCGGATTGTAAAACAGCGCGTAGCCGATGGAGCCGGTCGCCGGGAGGCTGCCGGCACTCAGCGCCGTGACGAAACTAAGCGAAGTAACCACGGCACCGAGCGACGCCAGTAGCATCGAGAGGGCGATGCTGGCAAGCACGAGGTCAGGCATCGACAGGGACCCAGGCATTCGTGTCTATACGGAGACACGCTTCCTAATTAAATATTATTACTCGCGCAAACAGCGCACCGAGTACCGCCTATTTCCCCCAGAAGGGGTCGCGGTTTCGGTGTTTCTCCAGATACATCGACAGCGCCTCGCGCTCGTCGACGGAGATGTCTTCCTTGAGCTCCTGTTCCAGAATCTTCGCGTGCTTCTCCGGAATCTCGACCCAGAGGTCGTCGCCTTCCTCGATCTGGCGGCCGACGGTCGGTCCCTGGATAGAGACGGCCATACGCTCTCCGGCGCGGGCCGAGTCGACGTCTTCGCCCTCGTCCTGAATCGTTTTGAGGGTCCCGACGCGGTTCGCTTCGCCGTTGTCCCACCTGATGACGTTGACGTTCCGGCGGAGTTCACCGGAGAGGATCTCGACGCCGACGACGGCCGGGTCGGACTGGCGGAAGGTGTGGTCCTGTAGAATCCGGAACTTCGCAGGTCGGGTGATGTTCTCCAGAATCTGTTCCTGCTGGGCTTCCTCGATGGCGGTAACGTGGTCGTCGTAGGACTCGACGAGTTGGTAGATGACGTCGTCCTCGAACAGTTCCACGTCCTCCTGTTCGGCGAGGTCCCGCGCGTCATCGAGCACTTCGACACTGAACGCCAGAATCGCCTGATTGGTTGGCTCGCCGGCGGTTTCGGCGACTCGCACATCCCGCGGTGCGACCGCGCCGACCTCGGCCCGCATCACTGGGATTTCTTCCTCTTCGAGCGTACTGGAGAGGGCCTCCAGCGATCCGAGCGTGTCGGCCTTGATGACGACCCCTTCCTCCTGTGTCGTCACCTCGATTTCGGCGAGTTCTTCCTCCACCTCAGCGATGACCTCGCTGCGGTCGCGGTCGCGGATGACGCGGATCGGCGCGCCGGCCATCGCGTCGCCGAGGTCCGGCGCGGCGATTTTGACACCGTCGGCGGCGGCAACTTGGCCGACCTGTTCGAACTCCTGTTCGGTCCGGATCTCTTCAAGCGGACGCGGCCGGAGCAGGGCGCGCACGTCGGTGACAATTGGCCCTTGCAGCCCGCCGACGACGATGGTATCGTCGTTACGGATCGTCCCGTCGTAGACGATGGCGTCGAGCGTCGTCCCGAATCCCTGGGTGTCTTTCACTTCGAGGACGGTCCCGACACCGGGGCCGGTAGTGTCGATCTCCATCTCCTCTTTCATGTAGCGCTGGGACAGCCCCATCATCACCGTCAGCAGGTCGGGGATACCCTCGCTGGTTTCGGCTGAGACCGGCACGACACCGATGTTGGCTTGGAAGTTCTGGACCCGCCAGTACATATCCGCGGAGAAGCCGTTGTCCGAGAGTTCGCCGATAATCTCGTACAGCTTCTCGTTGAGGTCGGACTGCACGCGGTCGGACTGGGCGTCCATCGTCTGCTGGACTGGTTGCCCCTCATTGGGGTTCCAGCCCGGGACGGTGTCGATCTTGTTTGCGGCAACGATAAACGGTGTCTGCGTTCGCTTGAGGATGTCAATGGCCTCCAGCGTCTGGGGCTGGAAGCCGTCGTTGACATCGACGACGAGGATGGCGATGTCGGCGAGCGCGCCACCTCGGGAGCGGAGCGTCGAGAAGGAGTGGTGGCCTGGCGTGTCGATGAACAGTAGGCCAGGCAGGTCGAAATCTGTTGGATCGACCAGATCTCCCGCGATCTCGGAAATCACGTCAAGTGGGACGGCTGTCGCGCCGATATGCTGTGTAATCGCGCCCGATTCGCCGGCAGTGACGGCCGAACCGCGGATCTTGTCGAGCAGGCTCGTCTTCCCGTGGTCGACGTGGCCCAGAACGGCGACGATGGGCGTCCGCAGGGTGTCGTCGGTGGCTGTTGTGGGGTCCGTGTCAGACATAGATGGCTCCAGAAGTTGTCAGAACCGAGTCGTCGGTGGCAGTTAAGTTCGTCGTCATCAAACGCACGCAACCGAATGTGGGGCTAAGCGGCCGTCACTCGGTTACAGTGAACGACCCCGTCATGCCGACGCTCTGGTGGGGCACGCAGTGGTACTCGTACTCTCCGGGGACCTCGAACGTGTAGGCGTATTCGTAGCCCGAACTGTACGTCTTCCCGTTGTCTCCAGGCGTCCCGGACCAGTTGCTACCGGATGGCGTTGCGGTCGGTTTGACGTTGTGGCCGCCGGCCTCCCAGACCCACAGCACGGTGCTTCCAACAGAGACCTCGAACGTTTCCGGGTCGAAGCTGAGGCTTTCCGGCCCGACGGCGACTTGCTGGTCGGCCTCTACCGGCGTTCCAGTGGGTGTCGGCGTTTCCGTCGGAGTGGCAGTCTCAGTCGGTGTCGGTGTTTCGGGTGGGGTGGCGGTTTCTGTCGCCGTCGTCACTGAATCAGTCGGCGTTGCTGTCGCAGTACGGGTCGGTGTTTGCATAGCGGTGGCTGTCTCCTTTGGGGATGATTCACCGCTGTCGCCATCACTGCAGCCCGCGACAGTCCCAGTAACGACGGCCGTGAGCGCGCCGAGAAACTGACGCCTGTTCCGGTCCATGCGTACTCGTGGGATGCCTGTCGCTTATGACTGCTGCCTCCTGTGACCGTGCGCCCTTGGGCACAGAACGGCACCACCGGTGAATCGACAGTTGCTGACGCATAGTTTCTATCCGTGACCGTCGCTGTCAGCGACCATCGGTTTCTCGCCAGACATCCCCGTGGCGTTTATGTAACCTCGTTCGGAACAAAGGGGTATGGCTGCAATACTCGCAGAAAACCTGTCGGGGAAAGACGTGATGGGGACTGACGGTGCGGAGATCGGCAGTCTCTACAATATCACGATGGACTTCTCCTCGGGCGCGTTGCACAACCTCGTTATTGACCCCGCGGAGTCGCTCCGCAACACGAACTTCGAGTACAGCGATCAGGGCCGCCTGCTTGTCCCAGTTGAGCGGGTCAAGGCGGTGAAAGACCACATGATCGTCAAACGCTAGATGTACGTCCTTGACTCCTCGGCATTTATCAACGAGTATCACACCGACGAGCAGATAGCGACGATTCCGCTCGTCAGAGAGGAACTGGAAGACGAGGCCGCCTATCGCTTCGACGCCCTCGAAGGTTCGGGGATGCACCTTCACATTCCCGAGGACAACACTGTCGAGCGCATCGAACGCGCCGCCAGTGAGACCGGCGATCTGGCGGAGCTCTCGGAAACCGATATCCGGCTGATCGCAGCCGCGTTCGAACTCGACAGCCGCCTCGTCACGGACGACTACGCGATGCAAAACGTCGCGGAGAAACTCGACGTGGCGGTCGAAGTCATCGCCCGCGAGGGGATTTCCGAACAGCGAGAGTGGCTGTTCCAGTGTGCTGGCTGTGGCCGCGAGTTCGACGAGAACCGCGACCGCTGTCCCATCTGTGGGAGCTCGCTTTCGCGGAAAAACCCGGCTTAGACGGTCTGTTCGTCCCGGGCTTCGAGCCCGAGATCGACTAGCTGCGACAGCACTTCCTCCTCTGTGATGCCGTAGCGCCGCGCAAGCGTTTCGATAATCCGCGCTTGATCGTCATCACAGACGATGGTGAACCGCCGAGCCATACCATCGCATACAACCGTTGGTCGCATAAACACCCGTCAGACAACGGTCTGACGGCTCAGACTGCCGGATTTCCTGTAATCTCGATGTACAATGTGAGAAACTGGATGGCGTTGAACGCCCCGTGAATAAAGATGGGCACGAGCAGGTTCTCGGTCTTGAGATAGCTCAGGCCCAGCAGCGTCGAGAGGACGAACACTAGCAGTAGCGAGAGAACGGTCTGTGTCGGCGTGCCGGCGGCGTACTGTCCGAAGTGGACGACGCCGAAGACGGCGCTGGTGAGTATAATCGCCTGGAATTCACCGAAATCATCGTAGAGGTACTTCTGGATGAGGTTCCGGTAAATGAACTCTTCGCTCGGTGCGATAGTCAGAAACGCGAGCGGGACCATCACGAGCAGGAACGACGGGTCCTCGCGGGCCAGTTCTTCGACGCTGCTCCGCGCGGCTTCCAGCCCGAGCGCCTGAATGAGGTAACTGAAGCCAAACAGCGCGACCATGAGAATGACGACGCCGCCGACGCTGTAGCCGATGTCACGGAGACTGGGGCGCTGCAGGTCCAGATCGGTCCAGGTCCGGTTTAGTCGGCTGGCGACGGCTGCCCCAAAGCCGACGAAGCCGACGCCGAGGCCGATAGTGAGCGTAACATACGCGGGGCCGGTGACAGTCCCGCCTTCCAGCGCCGCGGCGCTGACCAGCCCTCCCGCCGCGGCCCCGAGAACGATGAACTGGGCGAACACCGTGCCCACGAGGAAGCCGGCCAGCCCGATTCCGGTTGCGACCGAGAGCGCTCTGGCAATCGTGTACAGCCGGTCGTTTGGTACGCCGGTCGCCAGCGCCCAGCCCAGCGCAACCGTCACGCCGCCGGCCAGCACTGTGAGATACACAGCGGTGCCGACGGTGGCCTCGACGCCAGTACGCAACTCCGGCCCGAAGAAGGCGACGAGTGTCGCGAGGGTTGCGACGATGCCCGCACCTGCTGCGCCCAGACCCGCCTGTCTGTGGTCGAGTGCGCCGTGACGGACAAGTGAGAAGGCGAGCGCGGCGACGACAAAGCCGGCGGTGGCGACCTGTCGGGCGGTGACTGGGCCAACAGTCGTCGTCGGTGTCATCCAGCCAACGACGCCAGTTTCTGTGGCGACGAGTACGACGAGACCGAGGCCAGCGGCGAGCACACCCCAGTTCGCGGCAGTGTCGTCCATTATCGGCAGTCCGTTGCGCCGGCCTAAAGGGACTCCGTTTCACCGATCCGCAGTCGCTCACGTTCGTCGATTACCGCCGTCTCGTCTGTCGCTTCGCCGCGAATGAGCGCTCGCGTGGCGTTTTTACCCCACTCGACAGCGGGCTGAGTGAACGTCTCCACGTCCGCGAGTTCACCGACCAGGACGCAGGCTGCCTCCATCGCGTACAGGAGTTCCCCGACGCTTTCGGCGTCGAGACGGTCGATCTCGACTTCCAGGGCCGGCCGGTCAGCCGCCGGCAGGCTCGCGACTGTCGCCTCGTACTCGGCGTCGATGAGGCCGCCGAGGTCAGTTCCAGCGAGATACGACAGGTCCTCGTGGTCCGGGTCGGGAATCGCCACGTCGGCGCGCTCCCGCGGCCGAACAAACGTGACGACCTTGTCCCGATGGCCGGCGCGGTACAGCTGGAGCTGGGAGTGCTGGTCGGTCGCGCCTAGCGCTCGTGCTGGCGTCTGTCCCCGGCCGTCTTTCCCTAGGCTCTCGGCCCAGAGCTGTGCAAACCATTCGCCGAAGGACTCCAGCCGCTCGGCGTAGGGCATGACGGCGTTGACCGTTGCGCCCGCTTCTTCGAGCGCGTAGGCCATTGCGCCGTAGGCGTAGGCCGGCGAGTCATACAGCGACGGCGCGAGGTCGTCAGCCGCCTTTTTACCGCCGGCAAGCAGCCCCTCGATGTCGATGCCAAGAATCGCTGGCGGAACGAGCCCAACCGCTGACAACGCACTGAAGCGGCCCGGAACGCCCTCGGGAACCGGCAGCGTCGGCAGGTCGTGCTGGTCGGCGAGAGCCCGGAGCGGCCCGGAATCGCCCGTCGTGACGACGATGCGCTCGGTCCAGTCGACGCCCCGGTCCTCGTAGGCCTCGCGGACGACGAGGAAGTTCGCCAGCGTCTCTGCCGTCGTCCCCGAACGGGAGACGACGTTGATGGCTGTGTCAGTGAGCGAGAGCCCGTCGAGCGTCCGCCGGACGTGCTCCGGGTCGACGTTGTCCAGTACGACGTGACTGCCCGGCTCGTCGGCAAGCGCCTCTGTGATGGTTTTCGCTCCCAGCGCGGAGCCACCGATCCCAACGGTGATGACCGATTCGGCGTCGGCGACCGGCGCGACGGCATCGCGGATGACCTCGGCGTCAGTTGTTTCGGGGAGATTCAGCGACGCGTACCCGAACTCGTCGTCGTCCCGACCTTGCTCGATTCGCTCGTGGGCCGTGGCCACCCGCTCGTCCAGTTCCTCAAGCGTCGCTCGCTCGACGCCCGGGTCGGCGGCACTGGCAAGCGCGGCTCCGATATCGACGTGCATACTGGGAGTGTCGACGGGCGGATACAAACAACTCCCGGACGGCATGGCAGGCAGTAGACGTGGCTCCGTTGCCACCACTGGTCGGACAACACCGCGCTTAACCACGCGCTCGCCTAAGCCACAGGTATGACAGACGCGACGGCAGAGCAGTCCGTCACAGCCGACGCCGACGACGACCGGCCCGAACCGTACAACGGGCTCCCCGGCGCGTTCCCGTACGCGTTCCGGGCCACTGATTCGTTGCTGTTCAAAGCCTACGTCCCGGTCGCACTGTTGCTGTCCGTGGCGATTACGCTCGTATTCACCTTCGGGCTGATCACGCAACTCGCCGAAACCGGCAGCGTCCGCGGCGGGACGTTCACCTTCTCCCGGAGCTTCTTCCTGTTCGTTGGACTGTTGCTCGTCGCGCCGCTGCTTGCCCCAGTACTCTCCGTCGCACGCCGCCATCGACGGACCGAATCCTCTGTTGCCTACGACCGCGCTCTCGCCCTCTCCGCGTTCGTATTCATCGGATCAATATACCTCGCGCTGTTAACTTCTGCTCCGGCGGAGCTTCGCGAGCCGACACAGAGCGCTGTCGTTGGCTTCTTCTACTCACTGCCGCCGATTGCTGGCGTCGTCCCGCCGCTGCTCGCAACGCTGGCGATATATCTGACCCACCGGCTGTTGAAGTAGCGCCGCAAGCCTGCGGTTGTCCGCTCCCCTGCGATGACACTCCAGTCCGTTCCCGGGTCGAAACGGGCAAGAACGCCCGTCACGAATGTGTGTCTATGACAGCGATCGAAGGGACATTTCTTGTCACGAACGCCGACGATGCGTCGGCGACGCTTCGGAACGTCGCGGACTCACAAGTGTTGACACTGTCGGACAATCCCGGCGTTGAGGCCGGCGAGGTAGTAGAGGGGACAGTTGAACCGGAGCCGCCGATGGAGGTCACCTACACCGTTACCGAGGTCGCCGAACGGCGCACAATTCCGGTCGAGACGGTCGACCTCGCGCCGACGGCCCAGACGACTGAAATCGCGGCTGAACAGGCCGCTGGCGAGCTAACGACGGTTGAACGGGCTGGCGAGGGCGAGGTACACGTCCTCACGGTCCCAGAAGACGAGACGGCCGAGGCTGCGACGGATGTCGTCGAGGACGAGGCAACTCTCTCGCGAGCGGCTAGGCTCGGCGTCGATCGTGTCGAGGTTCGGACGGCAGATGGCGTCGTCAGCGTGCGCTACTTGCCGGACTGACGCGTTCTCTTATCCGCTCTCGCTGCCTATTCTGTCGGGCCGGCGACGCTCTGGACCTGCCACCCACCGGCGATGCCACACGCCTCGCGCTCGGTGTACACGAATTCGGTGTCTTCGGTCACCGCTGTGCCGCCGTCGACGGATTCGACACGGAGCGGGAAGTCCAGCGTGTCGCCACAGCAGCCGACACCGACGAACTCCGTCCATACGTCGCCCGATGTTGCGGTGTCGTGTGTCTTCCGGAGGTACGCGCGGAACGGCGACCCGTCGATTTTGTCGCGACCCCACCCGCTGAGGTCCGCGGGATACGAAAGCTTGACGCTGATTGCACGCTCGGGCATGGATGGATATACGTGATAGACTGCCATAGATGTACGGCACAGCGGATGTCAGCGGCAGTGATTGGGAAGGCTTATTCCGGCCCGTCTCACACCGTTCCGTCATGTTCGAGTTCGAGGTCCCGGAAGTCGATTACACCCAGTATTCGAACCGCCAACTAGTGGCGGTTCCGCTGGTGGTGCTCGGTCTGGCGCTTGCGGTGCTCGGTGGCTGGTATCTGGTCACCGGAGCGCCAGTATCTCCAAGCATCGACTTCACGGGCGGTTCGGAACTCACCGTCGAGTCGTCTCTCTCACAGGCGGAGCTCAGGGACAATACGTTCGACGAACCCGTGGTTTCCGTCCAACAGGTCGAGGGTGAGAACCGGTATATAATCACGTTTGATTCGTCAAATCTGGAGCCCATTGAGGAAACCGCGCGTTCGAGCGATCAGATGGAGTTCCTCGGTAGCGGGACGACCTCACCGATATTCGGCCAAGAGAACCAACGGCTAGCGGTCGCCGGCATCGGTGTTGCTTTCCTTGGGATGAGTTTGCTTGTCTTTGGGATGTTCCGGTCGGTCGTGCCAAGCATCGCGGTCGTTCTGTCGGCGTTTTCTGACCTCGTCATCCCGCTCGCGGTAATGAACCTCCTCGGAATCAAGCTCTCGCTGGGGACTGTCGCCGCATTGCTGATGCTTATCGGTTACAGCGTCGACTCAGATATCCTGTTGAACAACCACGTCCTCCGCAGGTCCGGCGGGTTCTACGAATCGACGTATCGCGCGATGCGGACTGGTGTGACGATGACGCTGACGTCAATGGCGGCGATGGCGGTGATGGCGATTTCGGCGACGATATTTGGGATCGACCTGATGGCCTCCATTGGGTTCGTTCTCGTTGTGGGACTAGCTGCTGACCTAATGAATACCTATATGCTCAACGTCACGTTGCTTCGCTGGTACAAGTACGAGGGGGTCAAACGATGAGCACACTCAAGGAAAACTGGCGTGTCGTTGCGCTGGTCACGCTGTTGCTACTCAGCGCCGTCGCGCTGTTCGTCCCCGGCGTTCCGCCAGGGACTTCGGATACTGAAGGGGCCGGGGCTGCCAACCAGTCGACAAACCTCCAGTACGGGATTCAGCTTAGCGGTGGGACGCGCATCCAAGCCCCCATTGTCGGCATTACCGCCGAAGGTGTTGAGGTTGCGCCCGCGGATGAGACGACCCTCGAACAATCCGTCTCAGACCAGTTGGGCATCGATTCAATCGACGTACGGGTCTCTAACCGCACTGAAACCGTTGAAGTGTTTGCGAGGAACGTAAGCGAGTCAGAAGTACAGTCCGCGATCGAAGCCGAGGGGTACGAGCCGAGTGAGGTCCGGCCCGGTGTGACCCGAGAAACACGCGAAAATATGGTGTCGGTCATCAACGATAAACTGCGAGAATCAGCCCTCACCGGCGGCTCTGTCCAGCAAGTAAGCTCTCCCGGCGGCCGGAGCTTCATCAGCGTCACAGCCCCAGATAGGGGGCGTGAGGAGCTTATCAGCCTGCTCGAAGAACGTGGCGTCGTTCGCGTGTACGCCGTTCACGACAACACTGAGAACGGATCCTATGTCCGCGAGGAGGTTCTCTCGCAGGAGGATCTGCGCGCCGGATCAGCACAGCGAAGCGAAACGCAGGGAACGCACGTCCCGGTGACAGTCGAACAGGGTGCCGCCGAGCGCTACGCGAACGATATGGTCGAGGCTGGATTCGGTAGTGGATCGACCTGCCGCCGCTCGGACTACGACCACGAGAACCTCCAGAACTCACAGGCGAACTGTCTGGTGACGACGCTGAACGGCGAGCCGGTGTTCGTCGGCGGCGTCGACCCGGGGCTAGGACAGTCCTACCGGAACGGTGACTTCGTCAACAACCCGCAGTTCATCATGCGGACCAGCAATATGTCTGAAGCGACCGAGCTGGAACTCGCGCTGAAAGCTGGTCGGCTGCCGGCCCCACTTGATTTCGACAACGCGGAGAGCCAGACGCTTTCGTCCGCGCTCGCTCAGGAGTTCCAGCAGCGCTCCCTCCTGACTGGCATTCTTGCCGTCATCGCGGTGAGCCTGGTTGTGTATCTCCGGTACGGGCGTCCAGAAGTCGCCCTGCCGATGATTGTCACGGCGCTATCGGAGGTATTCATCCTCCTCGGGTTCGTCGCCTTTGTCCAATATCCGCTGAATCTCTCGCATCTGGCCGGGTTCATCGCGGTCATTGGCACGGGTGTGGACGACCTCATCATTATCGCCGACGAAATCCTCCAGCAGGGGAAAGTCGAAACGGGACGCGTGTTCCAAAGCCGCTTCCGCAAGGCGTTCTGGGTCATTGGCGCGGCCGCGGCGACGACCATCGTCGCCATGAGCCCGCTGATGGTCCTCTCGCTTGGTGACCTTTCCGGGTTCGCTATCATCACCATCGTGGGCGTACTCATCGGTGTACTCGTAACGCGCCCGGCCTACGGTGACATCCTCCGGAGTCTCGTGCTGGACGAGGACTGAGACCCTCGGCTGTACGCCTTTCAGGAATTTCGCCACCGCGAGTACTGTGTCTCAGTTACAGTTAACAGTATGAGCGGTTCCCGCTTTCTGCCTTAGTACGCGGTATTGGTTCGCCTCGAAGACACCACGTTCACTGTCGGCCTGTCCGCGTTCAAAAGTCACCCAGTGTCGACTGTGACGCCGCCGCCAACACGTCGTCACACGTCGACCACGACCGGCGGGCACACGCCGGCAACTCGCCATGTTGGTCGACATAGTCCGCCAGGAAGGCCCGCGTTGTCGGGTCACTGGGATAGCCTGACCCCACGTCGCCGTACTCCGCCGCCAGTTCCGCGACGTGTGTGTCGCGGGCGACCTTCGCGATGATTGAGGCCGCACCGACCAGCGGGTCCGTCTCGTCGGCCCCGTGTTCCGCCCGCACGGTCACCTCGGCGTCGACCGCGTCCGCGACCCGGCGACCGAACCGCGCCGCGTCGGTGTCGCCGGCGTCGACCATCCCCGACAGTCCGTCCCGGGCCACCACCGAGAGCGCCGCTGCCTGCCCCTCGACGGTCAGCGTATTCATGTCCGTCTCGTCGGCATCGATCCGTTCGACCTGAATCTCGGCGACGCCAACGGCGTCCGCCGACTCACGGATTTCCTCGGCCAGTCGCTCACGTCGCTCCGGCTTGATGTCTTTCGAGTCGCCGACACCATTGGGCAGAGCCACGGGGTCAGCCCTGACGGCGGCGGCGAACATCGACCCCAGCACTGGTCCTTTCCCGGCCTCGTCGACGCCGAATCGCATGGCTATCATCTGGATGGCGGTGCAAAAACAGCTTCCGGTCGGACGACTCCGGGAGCGCTACTCTTTGAGGAACTCGTCTGTCGCGAACGGTTCGTCCTCGCCCTGTACGTCGATTACGTCGAGTGCGGTCACCACAGCGTCGGTGTCGAGCAGGCCGGCCAGACTCGGCTCCGTGCGGCCCTCATCGCTGGAGACGAGTTCCTTCACGTACAGGCCGCCCTCGCCGTGGATGCGGAGTTCGGCGTGCCGGTCGTCGGTCAGCTCGCCCTCGGCGTCGTACACCGTCCGCGTTCGGGTGAGGTCGGCCCGTCGGTGGGTGACTCGCTGGGGCGTCTCTTGCTGGATGGTCGCCCCGTCCAGTTCCGTCAGTGCGTCCTGCAGAGCGTCGGCGTCGACCGCGTCGCCGAACTCCACATCCATCCGGTAAGTCTTCGAGGCATCCAGTTCCTTGACGCGTTCGACCATCTCGTGGGTCGCCAGGTGGAGGTCCGTCACCTCAACCTTCCCGTCGGCGAAGGCATTGATGTCGACTTCGAGCTCGTCAGCATCCACGTCGCGTTTGCGGGGTTCCATCACCTCGATGACGAACGGGCGGCCGGAGTCGAGCATCCGGGCGTCTACGTCCTCGCGACCTGCGCCGTGGAACACGGCCTCCTCGCCGTCCATCGCCTCACGGACGACAGGCGCGGACAGTTGCTCGACGCTCTCGTCGTAGCGGTAGCCACTGCCGTCACAGCCGTCACAGGGCTCGCCTTGCCACAGCCCAGTCCCGTTGCAGTCGTTGCAGGGCCACTTCGTCTGGGGGATGTCGCGTTCGAGCTTGCGGTAACGGCCGTAGACGAACGCCGAGTTGACGTGGGTCTCCACTTCGTCCGTTGCGAGGTCGAGCGTGAGCTGGACTGCTGGACGGCCGAACTCCACCTCCGCGCCGGTCAGGTCGCCGATTCGTTTGCCGACTTCGCGGTTGAGTTCGGTCTTCAGCGCTTCGCCGGCGTCGGGGTCTAGCCCCACGTCTTCCCGGAGCAGTTCGTCGTTCTCTTCGAGTAGCGGCGGCACTTTCGTCCCGACCTGATAGGTGTCGAACTCGTAGCCGCGGACGGCACTTGCGGCCTGCTCGGCCCACCACTCGAAGCGGTCACACTCGCCCTCACAGACCCAGCAATCCTCGCTTTCCTCAAAGGGGTCGTCGTCTGCAAGCGCAAGCGTCACCCGAAGGGCGTGCCCTCGTTCGGCGTTGGCCAGCCCGAAACTCCGGTCGGCGAAGAGCCGGCCAAGGCAGGAATCACACAGCGGCCCGGTGGCAAGCGCCGCACGGGCGTCCTCAAGTATACTCATTGCCTGAGCCGACGCGTCGCCCCCGTAATTGCGTTTCGACCTCTCGATCATCGGGTCAGTTGGCCTGCGACCGTGCTTGCGCTCACTCGCCAGTCATGCCGCCGTCGTCTGTGGTTTTGCCTTTTGACTGCGCCTGATCGAACAGTTCGCCCGGAATTTCCTCGGTCGAGACGGAGATGGACCGCTGGGGGAACGGGATTTCGATATCCTCTGCCCGGAATCGCTTGTAGATCGCGCTGTTGAGTTCGTGAGTCGCCCGAGCTGTCAGAGCCGGATTACTGACCCAGCACAGCAGTTCGAAGTTCAGCGCTGAGTTGCCGAACTCCCGGAACCGGACCCGTGGGTTCGGCCGTTCCTGCACGAGGTCTTCGGCTTCGGCCAGTTCCAGAAGAATCTCCTCGACCCGGTCGATATCCGTCCCGTAGGCGACGCCGACAGGGACGCGAATCCGACGCTTGCGCCGCGGCGTCGACTCGTTGACGATGGCGGCGTTGTTGAGCTTCGAGTTCGGAACGGTGACGAGGATGTCGTCACGGGTGCGGATGACCGTCGAGCGGACGGAGATATCCTCGACACGGCCGCGTTCGCCGGTCTCCAGAACGACGAAATCGCCGACTGCGTACGTCCCGTCGAGATACAGCGAGAGCGAGCCGAAAAAATTCGCCAGCGTGTCCCGGGCCGCCAGCCCGACGATGATGCCCATAATCCCCGCTGAGGCCAGAAGCGGCGTCACGTCGATGTCCCAGAGGACTAGCAACAGCAGAATCCCACCGCCCGAGATGAGCGCGCTCCAGACGTTCTGGAGGATGGGGACCATCTGGCGGTCGATGTACGCTGAATCCGTCGCGATGGCGGACGCTTGGCGACCGATGCGCAGTAGCGTCACCATCCAGACGATGACGACTAGCGAGAGCGTCCCGGCCTCCAGCGAGACGGCGATGGCCGGGCGGATGTCGTAAATCTGTGCGCCGGCGTACGCGCCGCCGAGACCGACCGTGACGTACACGGCGGTGTGAATCCCACGGAAGACGATGTCGTCGACATCGCCCTCGATGTGTGGGGTGACCCGTCTGAGCAGCCGGTCACCGAGGACACGGATGACCAGCGCAAGCGCGACCCCGCTGCCGACGAGTACCAGAAACCCTTGCCAGGCCGGCAGTCCCGACAGCAGGTCTACCACCCCGCTTCCCAGTTGCATACCCCCGCTTGGACACCGGGGCTATATATACTGCCACGTCGACGGCCGGAACCGAACGGCCTTTGTCCCGCGGCGTCCGCTCCGTGGGTATGAACCCGATTCTCGTCGCTATTCTGCTGGGCCTGCTGCAAGGGGTGCTGGAATGGATTCCGGTCTCCAGCGAGGGCGGCGTCGCCCTCGCGTCGACGGTGGTCACAGGCGTCTCACCCGCCGCTGCGACCCGCCTCGCACTCTTTCTCCACGCCGGAACGGCGGTTGCGGCCACGGCCTACTACCGCACCGAGGTCCGAACCATCCTCCATTCGATCCGGCAACTCTCGCGTCGTCCGTTCGCCGACGAGACGGCGGACCTCTCGTTTATTATCATCGCGACGGCGGCGACCGCTGTCACTGGTCTCCCCGCGTATATGGTCCTTGACGCGGCCGTTTCGGAGCTTGAGGGTGGTCTCTTTCTGGCGCTGGTCGGCGGCCTGCTCGTCATCACCGGCCTCCTCCAGCGCTTCGCCGCGGCGCTGTCACTGGGAGAGCGTGAGATTCCGGATGGGATCGACGCCGTACTGGTCGGGGTGTTGCAGGGGCTGGCCATCCTCCCCGGTGTCTCCCGGTCTGGAACGACAGTGAGCGCGCTGTTGCTCAGGGGCCACGAGGGTGAGTCGTCGCTTCGACTCTCGTTCTTACTGTCGATTCCGGCCGCGCTCGCTGCCAACGTACTGGTCCTCGTCGATGACGGTGTCCCCGCAATCGACCCGCTGCCGGCCGTCGTCGCGCTCGTTGTGAGCGCCGTCGTCGGCTACCTCACCGTCGACGCGCTGGTCCGACTGGTCCGGCAGGTCCCGTTCTGGGCGGTCTGTACGGTGTTCGGCGGGCTAGGCGTCGCTGGCGGATTGCTTGTCGCGCTGTGAGAGCGGTGCTGGAACTTATTTACCCTTCGGCATCAAATCTGTAGTACCAGCGGCTATGAGTGGTGACGAACGCAAGCTAGTCGACACGTCGGGGGACTTCCAGTACGTCGTCCGCGATGGCGACACGGTGACCGACCCGAAGTGGCGCTCCTGTCGACTCATCGTCACCAACAAGCGACTCATTCTGGCGACGAACGGCTCGAAACAGCCCATTCCTCACTCCAACATCACCCTCCCGTCGAACCCTGACGATCTGGTTCCCGATGGTGGGACTGGCGGTGCAACCGCGCTGGAGGTGGGCAATAACGTCCTCCTCGTCGACACGCCAAACCTAGACGACTTCCAGACGGAGTACGTCCGCGCGACGCTACAGGGTGAGGTCATCCTCGCACGACAGCAAGCGGTCGTCGGTGGCGTCGTTCAGGAGGACGCCGAGTGGCGCAAGGCACGGTTTCAACTAGACGACGACATCATCCGCCTCCAGTTTCCCGGCGGCAAGAGTATGTCCTTCGAAATCGAGGACGTCGGAACCATCGAAACCGAGACCAGTACCGTGATGGGGCAGGAGCGGGATGTCATCGAGGTCGAACACACTGACGACCAAGACCGTAGCGTCGAAACCCATATTTCGGGGATGGATCACCACACGCGGGCGCTGAAGACGCTGTTCACCCGCGTTATCGAGGACCGCGAGGACGATTACGAACTCTCGGAGATGGAGAGCCAGGTGCTGATGGCGCTGTACTCTGGTGTTTCACCGTTCGAGATGTCCGATTTCGTTGGGACGACACCTGACGAGGTCGAGGAAATCTATCAGAAACTGCTTGATGTTGGTGCGGTTGACGAGGTCCGGGTTCGGACCGAGGTTGCGTTGAACGCGCAAGGGCGGAATATGGCGAGTGAAGCGATGAGTGAGAAGTAGTGCGGCGCTGTGCGCCGCAGAACGAACGGCAAAGCCGTGAGTAGCGAGAGCCCGAGCGAAGCGAGGGGTCTCGAAACGCGAACGGGGAGCAGCGCGACCCGTGAGCACCAGTACGGCGCTACGCGCCGCAGAACGACTTCTCTTGACGCCGGGCCGAGAAAATCGGACAGGGACCGGTACTGAGCCGGGGCAGTTGAGCGGTACCGCTGAACGGGAGGACCACTGTGACCCGTGGTTTGCCTCTCGCGGCGGTTAAGTTCCGATGTAGCCCAGTCAGTACAGTCGGACTCGTGACCTGCTCCTGTCTGGCCGTTTTCACTCGGGCAGGTACTCGATGTCCTCAGCCTCGGTCACCGACACCCCGTCCGGAAGGTCTGACTCTGGGACTGGCGTCAGGGTGAGCACTTCACCCGCCTCGGTCTGTACCCACTCCTGTCCTGTCGCTTGACTCCAATCGTGTGGGTCCCAGAACCCCGACTCGAAGCGCATCCAGATGTCGAGACCACTGTAGTACTCTCCCGTTGAACTTTCGTAGATCATTGCTGACTCCACGGCGTCTGCTGCCATCGAAAAAGTCAATGCACCTACATGGTATTATTACTACCGGCAGGGCTGAAATTCGCCAGGCTTGAGAATGGAGGGGTGCTTGGACAGCACGGGTAAAGCGGTGGTTCGGCCACCGTATGTGTACGTTTAACAGGGATGTCGTAAACTAGCTATGGATCTACCGTTGCTGAAAACGGAGTGACCTACTGCTGTTCCATCGCCAGCTCAAGCGACCAGAAGAAGCCGTAGTACGCGACGACACCGGCGGCGAGCGTCAGGTAGTAGGCCCACTGGGGAGCCGGGAGCAGGTCGAAGATAACACTCACAGCAGTCACCCAGGCGATAGCGAACACGAGGTCGACGAACATTCCCCGCTTGTGGTCTTGCACGTGGTTACGGAGGGTGTCGACGACGCTCATCGGTGCCCTCGCACCATCCGTGGCGGTCGTAGTCGGTTCAGTCCCATGCTAGTCACGCCTCGATATCCGTCTCGCCGTGAACGTCGACGACCAGCACCGGCAGCCGCGTCCGGCGGAGCACCTTCTCTGTGACGCTGCCGAGGATGACGCGTTTGAGACCCGAGCGGCCGTGGGACCCCATCACGACGAGGTCGATGTCGTTGTCCTCGACGAACTTTCGGATGGCGCGGGCCGGCTCGCCAGCGGTGACGTGCTCTTCGACCGCGATGCCGTGCTCGGCGGCCCGGTCGCGGACGTAGCCGGTGGCTTCGTCTGCGTCGGCTTTCACTTCTGTCATCTCCTCCAGATTCCCCTGTCGGATTCGGTCGACCTGCTCTGTCCCCAGCGAGTAGCTGGTGGCGTCGACGTCGACGACGTACAACGCGTGGACCGTCGCGCCGTACTTCGAGGCGATATCGACTGCCTGATCGACCGCGTTTTCGGCGGTTTCGCTGCCGTCGGTCGGAACAAGAATATTGTCGTACATTGGTTTAGTCGTCTGCGGGGGTGCCGCCACTGGTGCTATTGCCGACGACGTCTGCGGCGGTCTCTTGCTGTCCCATTGGTTCGGGGCTGTGACACTGTCGAACCATCTTCTTCGTCTCCAGGGGTGGCTCGGGCGTCGCCAGCGACACGGCGATGGTGACGATGAACACGAGTGGCGTCCCGATCAGCGCCGCGCCGATGGGCGGGACGTACTGGGCGTATATCGGGACGAGTGCGCCACCCTCTCCAGCGGCTGCGCCGAGCGCGCCGATGTAGTTCGGCAGGACGCTGTTGATAATCGAGGTGATCCAGATGAGTAGGCCGAGTATCATCCCGGCCAGTGCGCCCTGACGGTTCGTGTTCTCCCACCAGAGACCGAGGAAGAACATTGGGAACAGGACGACGCCGGCCAGCGAGAACGCGTAGGCGACCAGTTCGCCGATAAGCGCCGGTGGGTTGAACGCGGTCACCGTCACCAGTGCGCCCATGCCGATAATCGTCCCGCGACCGATGAGCACCTGCTGGCGCTGGGTCGCGTCGGGATTGATCAGTTCGGTGTAGATGTCGTGTGCGACCGCCGATGAGGCCGTGATGAACAGGCCAGCTGTCGTCGCGATGGCGGCCGCCATCGCCCCGGCCGCGACGAGGCCGACGAACCACGTCGGGAGGTTCGCGAACTGTGCGGCGAGCACGACGATCACGTCACCTTCAGCGCCGGACATGCCGCCTTCCGCGGCGTAGGCGCTCGCGCCCGTCGTCGCTTGAAAGAGGTCGACACCGAAGGCCGCCATCGCGGGCGACGCCCAGTAGAGCAGGAGGATGAAGAACAGCCCCCACACGCAGGACCAGCGAGCGACGCGCTCGCTCCTGACCGTGTAGAATCGGACGAGGACGTGTGGCAGGCCACAGGTCCCGACAATGAGCGAGAACGCCGTCGCGATCCAGAGGTAGAACGGCTGGTTCACGAACGGCGCGGAGAACTCGCGTCCGAGGTCGGCGATCAGTGCGCCGTACTCGATCTGCGGGAGCACCGTCGAGTATCCCTGCGAGAAACCGACGATGTACACGCCCGCGAGGAACGCGACGATGAGGATCGTGTACTGGACGGCCATGTTCTTGGTCGCGCCCAACATCCCCGAGAGCGCGAGGTAGCCGACGGTGATCGTCATCATCACGACGATCATCGGAATGATGTCGAGCCCGAAGACGTACTGGCCGACAAGCCCCATGCCGCGGGCCTGTCCGACGGAGTAGACGTACGCGATGAGCAGCGTGGTGAACGCCGCCAGCGCGCGGGCAGTCGGTGAATTGAACCGGTCACCCACGAAGTCCGGCGCGGTGTACTTTCCGAACCGCCGCATCTGCGCCGCCAGGAAGATGAGCAGGACGAAGTAGCCGGTCGTCCAGCCGACGATGAACGCCAGCCCGTAGAAGCCAGAGAGCGCGACCAGTCCGGCGAGTCCCAGATACGAGGCGGCGGACATCCAGTTCGCGCCGATGGCCATCCCGTTCTCGATGTTGCCGATGCCGCGGCCCGCGACCCACATCCCCTCGGTGTCGGCCACCTTGAACACGTAGCCGATGACGAGGAACGACGCCATCATCAGGAAGACGATAATCGCCGGGACGAGCTTGAACGAGATGTCGAGCGCCTCTGCCTGTAGTGGGACCGTCACTGCTCGACACCCCCGTCAGTGGCCGCTGGCTCGCCCGCCTCGGGAGCCGTGTTATCGACGGAATCGGAATCGATGCCGTACTTCTGGTCGAGACGGTCCCGGTAGCGGGTGTACACTACTGCCAGTATGAGCGCGCCCGTCGGCGCACCGAACGAAACGAGGAAGTAGTGTAGCGGGAAGCCGAATAGGGGCGTCTGCACGGTCATCATCTCCGGCGCAAGTGCGGTCAGCGTCACCGGGCCGAACACGACCAGCGCCCAGAGCACGAAACTGCTCCAGATGATCTTCAGATGGTCGCGCATGAACGGCGTGCTTGGTCGTAACAGGTTCACCTCCCTGTCGAGGTAATCGATGTCATCGTGGGCGGCCGCCGTGCCGCCATCTGGTTGTATATCTGACTCTTCTCGGTCTGCATGCGTGTCTCTTGACATGGGTTTGAAGGCTTGAAAATTCGTGGTGCTGTTCGCCGCTACGGCTCAGTCACCCTGGACTTTGGTCTCGATATCACTGACGACGTCAGGGTTTCGCAGCGTACTCGTATCGCCCAGCTCTTCGCCGTTCGCGATGTCCTCTAGCAGGCGGCGCATGATCTTTCCGGAGCGAGTCTTCGGTAGCTCTGGCGTGAAGATGACCGCTTCCGGCCGCGCGATGGGCCCGATAGCGTCCTCGACACCCTCGATAATTGCACTGCGGAGTTCCTCGTCCTCGTCGTAGCCGTCCTCGGTGATGACGTATGCGTACACCGCTTCGCCCTTGATATCGTGGTCGCCACCGACGACAGCGGCTTCAGCAACGCCTTCCACGCCGACGATAGCGCTCTCGATTTCCATCGTCCCGAGACGGTGGCCGGAGACGTTGATGACGTCGTCGACCCGTCCCAGCACGGTGATGTAGCCGTCATCATCGATTTTCGCGCCGTCCTCGGGGAAGTACACCCAGTCGTCGGAGTCGTCGCTGTCGGTATCCGAGTACTCGGCCCAGTACTCGTTGATAAACCGTTCGTCGTTCTTGTACAGCGTCCGGAGCATCCCAGGCCACGGCTTGTCGACGGTCAGGTAGCCGGCACGGCCGGGTTCGACTTCTTCACCCTCGGTGTCAACGATGCGTACGTCGTTGCCCGGCAACGGCGGCCCGGCGGACCCTGGTTTCATGTCTTTGACGCCGGGCAGCGTCGTTATCATCATGCCGCCAGTCTCGGTCTGCCACCAGGTGTCGACGACGGGACACTCCTCGTTGCCGATGTGCTTGTAGTACCATTTCCAGGCCCGGGGGTTGATCGGCTCGCCGACCGTGCCCAGCAGGCGCAGGCTGGAGAGATCGTGTTTTTCGGGGTACTCCTTGCCCCACTTCATGAACGCGCGGATGGCCGTCGGCGCGGTGTACAGTTGGTCGGCCTCGTACTCCTCGACAATGTCCCAGAGGCGGTCCTTGTCGGGGTAGTCCGGCGTCCCCTCGTACATCATTGTCGTCGTCCCGAGCGCGAGCGGGCCGTAGACGATGTAGGAGTGGCCGGTAATCCAGCCGATGTCGGCAGAGCAGAAGTACGTGTCCTCGGGTTTGATGTCGAGCACTGCCTGCGAGGTCCAGGCTGCCCAGGCGAGGTAGCCGCCAGTGGAGTGTTTGACACCCTTCGGCTTCCCGGTGGTCCCGGAGGTGTACATGAGAAACAGCATGTCCTCGGCGTCGCGGTTGACCGGTTCGACCGTTGCGCCCTCGTTGTCGGCGATGACGTCCTCGAAGGCGACCTGGTTGTCCGCGTAGTCGTGGTCGAAGCCGTCGCCGTCCATCAGGCGCTCGGCGACGATAGCGCGTTCGACCTCGTGGTCGACGCCGCTCAGTCCTTCGTTGGCTTTGTCGAGGTGGTCAAGCGGGTCACCGCGGCGGTAGTAGCCGTCACAGGTGACCAGATACTCCGAGTCGGCGGCGTTCATTCGGGTCGCGAGCGCGTCCGCGGAGAAGCCGGCGAACACGACGGAGTGGGGTGCGCCGATGCGGGCACAGGCCAGCATGGCGATGGGGAGCTGCGGAATCATCGGCATGTACATCGTCACGACATCGTCCTCGCCGACGCACATCTCCCGCAGGCCGGCCGCGAACTCGTTGACTTTCCGGTGGAGTTCCTCGTAGGTGTAAGTGATGTTGTCTTCTTCGACTGGCTCGCCGACCCACTCGATAGCGGCTTCGTCGCCGCGCTCATCGAGGTGCCGGTCCAGGCAGTTCGCTGAGGCGTTCAGTGTGCCGTCCGTGAACCACTCGTAGAACGGCGGGTTCGAGTCGTCGAGTACCTGATCGTACTCTTCCTCCCAGTCGAGGAGGTCGGCGGCTCCCTCCCAGCACTCCGGCCAGTTCTCCTCGAACTCGTCGTAGATACCCTCGTCCGTGACGTTCGCCTGCTCGACGAACGACTCCGGGGGCTCGAAAACCTCCTGCTCCGCAAGCCGCGCTTCTAGCTGGACATCTTCATCTGACATGGTCTATCATCGATATTTCACAGCGGCCATATAAACAGGGGGTCTAACTACGATAACATGAAACAGGGTTTCAGTTGTCGACCGGCTGTCGCGGTTCGGTCGGACGGTCGTCGAAAAACGCGGTCAGGACCTTCTGCTGTGCCTTCCTGAGGTGATTATGCAACGTCGGCGACGAGACGTCCAGCGAGTCCGCTAGCTCCTCAGCGGTCGAGCCCCGAGGCCACTCGAAATAGCCGCTGTGGTAGGCCGCCTGAAGAACGGTCTCTTGCCGGTCTGAGAGGGTGTCGGTCAGTCGGTCGCGGAATCCAGTGTCCGTCTCGGCCGGCCGTTCCGTCTCTCGCTTCGCTGCTAACGATGTCTCCCTGTAGGCGTCGGTGACGGCGTTGACTGTTGGTCTGATATCGGCCTCACCGGGGAGCTCGACTGCGATAGTCGCGACACCGTCAGTGGCTGTCACAGACCGGATGCGCCCGCCGCTTTCGACCAACTGTAGTGCTGGCGTATCGGTGACGACAACTTCCAGTAACACGCCGTCGCTGTGCTGTTCGAGGAGTCTGGCGTCGGCCACGCCGTCATCGTCGTCCGCATACGAGAGTATCGCGTCAGCCGAAGCGCCTTCGACCATCAGATAATACAGCAGTGACTGGCCCGCAACAGGGACGACGCCGGACAGTTCGACCGTACACTGTAACGCTTCGGAGACCCCGACGGTGAAGGTTCGCTCGTCCCCACAGTGGAACTCCAGCTCGGTCACCGTGTCGGCAAGCAGGAGGCGCTTGCGTTCGGCGGCGACCTGTGCGTGGCCGATCTGGACCCCGAGCGCGGACAGTACGGCGCGTTCCGCGTCGGTAAGCCCCTCGTTGGCTCCGACCCCGATGACACCGGAGACCGCGTTTTCCCTGACTAGCGGGACCAGCGCGACCGGTCCGGCGCTGTCGTCGACGACACGAACCTCGCCCACGTCGAGCGGGGCGGTGACTGACTCGGTATGCTCATCGACCTGCTGCTCGACGGTCGACTCCGAGACCTCTGTCGTGGCGCGCGGTGTCAATCCATCGCCGGTACGCTCGGCGAGCCAGGCGAACTCGAAGCCCGCCGTCTCGGTCAGGTGGTCACAGACCGTTGTCGCAATCGCTTCATCAGTTGCAGCGGCCGCAAGCGTCTCGCTGACCGCCGTAATCCAGCCAACGGTTCGTTGCGGCTCGCTTGCGGACGCCTGCCCGCCGGACCCGTCGACGGCCGCGACGATGGTTTCGCGGTCTGGTTCGTCGAGCAGCGGGTCCAGCCGGTCGAGTCGGTCCCAGCCGCCGAGCGCACAGACGATGTCCGGCGGAACGCCATCGTCCAGCAGGCTCGCCGCGAACCGCCATCGGAGGTCGCGTGATGAAACCTCCTTCAGGTGTGGTGTCGTCTCAGCGGCTCGGTCGGCTACCTCATTGACCAGCATCTGGAGCCGACGTGGGGAGACGGAAAACAGCGGCTCGTCGTCGTCCATTCCGGCCGAATTCGTGTACTTCCGCATGTCGTGTTCGACCGAATCCGGGAGGTACGTCTCGCGGACTACTTCCCCGTCCTCCCGAACAGCCAGCAGGCGATATCCCTCGAACTCGACGATATCGGCCAACCGTACGGCGGTCATCTCCGCCGGGCGGAGTCCGACCTCCGCACCGAGCCGGAGCACGAGGTCGGATCGGTGTGTCTCGGCTGCGCGCCGGAGCTGTTCGTACCCTCGCTCACCGATGCGGTCCGATTCGCCGTCCATGCGTTTCGGGGATTCACAGAATATCGAAATAAGCGTTGCGTCCGATGCGCGGATACATACGAGTAAAACAATAGTAAAGCGATCGTCGGAGACGTCGTCGTCGCGAGTATATTTCGGAAATACAGAGAAAGCCGAAACAGCTCACTCTCTTCTCGTCGTCGACTGAATTTCGCCGAGAATTTCAGGGTTCCGCAGCGCGCTGGTATCGCCCAGATTCTCGTCGTTCGCCACTGCGGCTAGCAGGCGGCGCATAACCTTGCCCGAGCGTGTCTTTGGGAGGTCGGGCGTGAACACGATTTCCTTGGGGCGAGCGATACCGCCGATCGCGTTGACGATCGCGTCTTCGATGGTTGCCCGGAGTTCATCCTCTGCGTAGCCGTCCTCCGGGGAGGCGAACGCGTACACCGCCGTTCCGGTCGTCTCGTCGTCGGCACCGACGACGGCGGCTTCTGCGACGCCGGTAACGCCGGCAACCGTCGACTCCAGTTCCTTGGTACTGAACCGCCGTCCAGCGACGTTGATCGCGTCGTCGATCCGACCGAGGAACGTAATGTAGCCGTCAGTGTCGATCGAGACGCTGTCTTCGGGGTAGTACCGCCACTCCTCAGCACTGTCCGGGGCGCTACCCCAGCCCGTCCCGTCGAGCAGCGCCCGCGGCATCCCCGGCCAGGGTCGTGTCACGACGAGTTCGCCGGCTGTGTCTGGCTCGGCTCCCGCGCCAGAGCGGTCGACGACGGACGCCTCGATTCCCGGTAGTGGGGTTCCAGCGGCTCCCGGTTTCATTTCGTCGACGCCAGGCAGGGTCGATACGAGTATCGCGCCCGTCTCGGTCTGCCACCAGGTGTCCACGACTGGGCACTCGCCACCGCCGATATGTTCGCGATACCACTCCCAGGCGCGAGCGTCCATCGGCTCGCCGACCGTGCCCAGCAGGCGCAGGCTGGAGAGGTCATGCTTGTCAGGGTACTCCTCGCCCCACTTGATAAACGCTCGGACGGCCGTCGGCGCAGTGTAGAACACGTCGACGGCGTACTTCTCGATGAGCTCCCACAGGCGGTCCTTCTTTGGGTGGTCCGCCGTGCCGTTGTAAAGAACTGTTGTCGTCCCGAGCGCGAGCGGGCCGTAGACGATGTAGGAGTGGCCGGTAATCCAGCCGATGTCGGCCGAGCACCAGTAGGTGTCCTCGGGCTTGATGTCGAGAACTGACTGGGCGGTCCAGGCGACGTGTGCGAGATAGCCACCGGTCGTGTGTGTGACCGCTTTGGGCTCGCCAGTCGTCCCTGAGGTGTAGATGCGAAAGAGCGGGTCGTTGGCCGCCCGCGAAACCGGTTCGACTTCCGCGCCCTCGTGGGCCGCCAGCAGGTCGTGATAGTCGTCGTAGTCGTCGCCTAAGTGCACGTCACGGCCCAGTCGGTCCAGCACGACGACCGACACGTCGTGGTCGACGGCGATGCGCGCGTTGTCGGCCTTGTTCTTCTGTGCGACGGCGCTCCCGCGGCGGTAGTAGCCGTCGCAGGTGACGAGGTGCTCCGACTCGGCCCGCTCCATGCGCGTTGCCAGCGCGTCCGCGGAGAACCCGGCGAAAACGACGTTGTGTGGCACGCCAAGGCGTGCGCAGGCCAGCATCGCGACCGGGAGTTCGGGTACCATCGGCAGGTACAGCGTCACCACGTCGTCCGGGCCGACGCCGCGGTCCCGCAGTGCCGCAGCGAAGGCGTTGACCTCCCGATACAGTTCGAGGTAGGTGTAGGTGCGGGACTCGCCCAGATGTCCCTCCCAGACCAGTGCCAGTTGGTTTTTCCGTTCGGGGAGGTGCCGGTCAAGACAGTTGTATGCGGCGTTTAATCGGCCGCCGGGGAACCATTCGAACGGTGGCCCGTCCGCTCCTCGGAGTACTGTCTCGAACGATTCTTCCCAGTCAAGCAACTCGGCGGCCTCGCGCCAGCAATCGGGCCACTCCTGCTCGAAGCGGTCGTAGACAGCCGGGTCCGTCACGTTCGCCTGTTCGACGAACCAGTTCGGTGGTTCGACTGTCTCGTGCCCCGTCTGGGACTGGTCCCGACCCGGTTCGTCTCCCCGTGTCATCAGTTGACAGTACATCGCCGCACGCAAAAAATATCCTATCTAATTGTGTACGATTCGCTGCGAGAGCCCTACCGGTGCGGCCGGCCGTTCTCACTTTCGACACTGGCGACGGAACTTATATTGAGTCCTGCGGACAACGAGTGTACAAGAGGCCGGTACGGGGTATGAGCGACACCGAAAAGAAGATCGCCGATACGAAGGGGCAGTTCCTTCTGGCGGTCTCACAGGGCCAGCGGCTGACTGACGCCGAGTGGCGAAACTGTCGCATCGTCCTCACCACCGAGCGGGTCGCCCTGCTGGGCGATGATAAGCGACAAATTTCACTGACTGATATCGATCGTATTGCCGACCGGTTCGACGTGAACCAGCAGAGTGCTGGTGTCTCCGACTACGTCGCGCTCTACGTCGGCGAGGACGTTATCCTCGTATCGGCGTCAGACCACGGAACGTTCGAAACCGATTTTTACCGGGCGAGTCTCGACGGCGCAATCGTGCTGGTGCAACACCCGGCACTGAAGGGTGGTGTTGTCCAGTCCGCCGAATGGACGAAAGGCCGACTCAAAGTGACCGACGAGGCGCTGAAACTCGCCATGGCCGACGGGCAGGCCGTTGTCATCGACCGCGCCGACATCGGCGACCTTGCTGTTGAAGAGAAACAGGTCAGCGGCGAGGAGCGGACGGTCATTCAGGTCGAGCACAGCGAGGAGGATATCAGCGTCGAAACACACCTTGCGGGCGAAGAGTTTCACGCAACTGTCCTCCGGACGATGCTCGAAGAGAGCGCCGAACAGAATCAGGCTGATCTTGACCTGAGTTCTACGGAGAAACGGGTCATCATGGCGCTGCACTCCGGCGTGTCGCCGTTCGATATCCCCAACTTTGTCGGCATCGACGTCGAGAAAACCGAGGAGATCTTCGACCGACTGATCGAACTCGACGTGATAAGTGTGCTCCGGGAGCGGACCGAAGTGAATCTGACGACGAAGGGCCGTCGGGTCGCTGGCGAGCGGATGGGCGAGCAGTAGTCTGTCATCCAGACCCCGCGAAGCGTCACGAGGACCGACTGTCTCGGAGGTTTCACTCGTCTGGTTTTGCCGCCATAACTGGACATACGTGTCGAGTAAACACCGACCAATCTCGGTAAGGCCGCCATATTGAAGCCCCTCCTCCGTCTGCAATATGTATGCACATCGATACGGCTGTAGTCCTCGCTGCGGGTGAAGGGACTCGCCTCCGGCCGTTGACGCGAAACCGGCCAAAACCTATGTTGCCGGCCGCGAACCGTCCGATCCTTGAACACGTCTTCGATGCGCTGGTCGAGGCAGGCATCGAGAAACTGGTCGTCGTCGTCGGCTACAAGCGCGACCGCGTTCAGGACCACTTCGGGCCGACGTATCGTGGCGTGCCCATTTCCTACGTGAGCCAGACGAAACAGCTCGGCAGCGGGCACGCACTTCTTCAGGCACGGAGCGTCGTCGACGGCCCTGTTCTGGTGATGAACGGTGACCGTCTCGTCGACGCAGCCACTATCGAGGCGGTAAATACCTCCTACGCGGAGACTGGGCACACGAGTATCGCCGTCATCGAACGACAGGATACCAGTCGATACGGAGCTGTCGAGGTACAGGACGGTGATATCGTTGACATTGTCGAAAAGCCACAACACGACGAATTCAGGCTCATCAATGGCGGCGTGTACGCCTTCAACGGCGACATTTTCGAGGCTATCGATGAAACGACCCGTCATGCCGGCGAGTTGGCACTGACCGACACTATCGAACTCCTGCTTGAATCTGACCGCGTCCAGGCGGTCGAGATCGACGGGATGTGGGTTGACGCAACTTACCCGTGGGACCTGCTGACTGTCGCCCGCGAGGTGCTAGCGCGAGGTCGAGTCGTCGAATCGGCCCGAGACGAACAGGTCTGGGTCGACAACTCCGCACGCGTCCACGACGAGGCGACCCTCCAGTCGCCGGTCGTCATTGGCCCGGACTGCGAGATTGGCCCGGACGCCGTCATCGGTCCAAACGTCGCGCTGGGCCGTAATTCCACTATCGGAGCCAACAGCGTCATCCAGCACACCGTCCTCGATGCGGACACGCGTGTCGACCCGAGTTCAACCCTCATCGACACTGTCACCGGCCAGGACGTGAATCTGGGCGTCAACACCGTCGTTCCTGGTGGGCCGGCCGATGTTCAGGTCGGCATGGAGGTGTTCGAGGACCAGCGGCTCGGTGCCGTCATCGCCGACCGTGCCACTGCGCTTGGTGACGTGAGCTTCGTCTCCGGGTCGCTCGTGGGTCCAAATGCCCGGCTCGCCACCGGCGTGACAGTCGATGGAACCGTCCGCGAAGGCGCGGAGGTGGTCCGCTGATGTGTGGGATTATCGGCTGTGTTGGCCGCGGCGACGAAACGCTCGACACGCTTGTCCACGGCCTCTCGAAACTGGAGTATCGCGGGTACGACTCCGCCGGCGTCGCGCTTGCGAACAATCATATCGACCTGTGCAAACACTCCGGGAAAATTGCTGACTTGCGTGAGGCCCTCTCTGAACGGACGCTCTCAGGGTCGGTCGGTATCGGCCACACCCGCTGGAGCACGCACGGCCCGCCGACCGACGAGAATGCTCACCCGCATCAGGACTGCACCGGCGATGTCGCAGTCGTCCACAACGGGATCATCGAGAACTACCAGTCCCTGCGAGACGAACTCGTCAGCGCTGGACACACGTTCACGTCTGACACCGATACCGAGGTCGTCCCCCATCTCATCGAGGACGCGCTAGAGGCGGGGGCTGACCCTGAAGGCGCTGTCAGAGAGACGGTCGACCGACTTGAGGGAAGCTACGCCGTCGCCGTCGTCGTTGCCGGCTGTGACTCGGTATTTGCCGCACGAAACGACTCGCCGCTCGTGCTAGGCATCGACGACGACGCGACGTATCTGGCCAGTGATGTGCCCGCCTTCCGGGACTTCACTGACAAAGTCGTCTACCTCGCTGACGGCGAATTCGCCCGACTCAACGGTGCCGGATGGACCGTCACTGACACCGACGGCACTGTCGTTGAGAAGGACATCGACACCGTCCAGTGGGATCCCGAGGAGACCGGCAAGAGCGGCTACGACCACTTCATGCTCAAAGAGATTCACGAGCAACCCCGAGCGCTCCGGCAGTGTCTGCGGGGCCGGGTCGACGAACTCGCCGGAACGGTCGATATCGGCGACCTCGGCGACCTCTCCCCGACTGGCGTCCAGTTCGTTGCCTGCGGGACCTCCTACCATGCAGCCCTGCACGGCGCACAGCTGTTTCGTGAAGCGGGCATCCCCGCCCAGGCGTTCCTCGCCAGCGAATACGCCACAGGTACGCCACCCATTGGCGACGCGCTCGTCGTTGGCGTCACGCAGAGCGGCGAAACCGCGGACACGCTTTCGGCACTTCGGGCCGCCCGCCGTCGCGGCGCGCGCACGCTGGCCGTGACCAACGTCGTCGGCTCCACTGCGGCCCGCGAGTGCGACCACGCGCTGTACATCCGCGCCGGACCGGAAATCGGCGTCGCCGCGACCAAGACCTTCGCCTCCCAGCTAGCCGCACTGAATCTGCTCGCCCTCGGGACGTCGACAACCGGCGACGCCCGGCAGGTAATCAGCGCGCTCCGTGACCTCCCTGGCCACGTCCAAGAGGTTCTTGACGAATCTGCCGCCCGGGAAGTCGCTGAGTTGTATCAGAACGCCAACGCCTACTTCTTCATCGGCCGTGGCTACCAGAATCCTGTGGCACTTGAGGGCGCACTGAAGATGAAGGAAATCACCTACAAGCACGCTGAGGGCTTCGCTGCCGGTGAGCTAAAACACGGCCCACTGGCCCTGGTGACCGAGAACACGCCCGTATTCGCTATCGTAACTGGCGACGACGAGCGCGCCCGCAAGACGATCGGAAACGTCAAAGAGGTTGAAGCGCGCGATGCCCCAGTGGTCGCGATTACCGACGGACAGAGCGACGTTGAACGGTACGCTGACCACGTGCTCCAGATTCCGGAGACACATCCGAGGGCCGCTGCAGTGCTTGCAAACACGCACCTGCAACTGGTGTCGTATCACACGGCTGCGTTGCTGGGGCGAAACATCGATAAACCACGCAACCTGGCGAAAAGTGTGACTGTGGAGTAAGCGGCGCGCAGCTGGCTACTCGCGCTGCTCTGGCGGCTCCGGCGGTTCGAGGAGCTTTGCCGCCAGCTTGGCTGTTGTTGAACCCGAGAGCCTTTTTTGACAGATCGGGTCACCGTGTTGAGGCTAGAATGTTTCCAGAATCGTGTAAGCTGGGGGGTGAAAGCGCCGAAAACAGCGAATAATGGATCGACAGTGTGCGTTTCGCGTAGATCGATGACGATGACCGTTGACTGCGACACTACTGTGTGGCTCAAATCATCCTGCCGTGTCACTTTGCCGCTGTGACTGTCTCTGCATCGTTTATCGAAACTCGATGAGACAGTGCACCAGCGTGATGATCACGGTTCCCAGATTTAGTGCCACGATACGCCCCTACTGGAGTGCTTACTGAGACACACTGGTTCACCACGACCGGCGTATTGCGGTCGAATACTGAGATGGTAGACTCAATGACTAACTGTTCTCAATGGTTCCTGTGTGCCGTTATCACATCAATAATAACGCTCCAGACCTGTCTCGAAACGAGTTTCATATCATAGCTAAACGACTGATCGCGCACATACTCTAGGTCGTATCGCAGCTTTTCGCCCGGCTCCTTTCCAGTCACATGATTAACTTGGGCAGGCCCGGTCAGACCCGGTTTGACGAACCATCGTTTCTGCCAGTCAACGACGCCGGTCTGGATATCCGAGTCCAGTTCTGGTCGTTCGGGCCGTGGGCCGACGACACTCATATCGCCCCGCAGTATCGACCAGAGCTGTGGAATTTCATCCAGATGCGTCTGTCGCAGCACTCGCCCAACCGATGTTACGCGTGGATCAACCCCACCTGCATCTTCGTCGCTGATCTTCGCGCCGGTTTCGCCTTCCGCGTTCTCGATCATCGACCGGAACTTGTAGATCGAGAAGGTCTCGCCGAACACCGCTGTTCGGTCTTGTCGGTACAGTATTGTGCCGCCGTCCTCTAGCTTTATCGCTACTACAATCCCAATAATCACCGGCGATAGTACAATCAGCCCGGCCGATGCAAACGCAATATCGAATGCGCGCTTGAGAATGTAGTCCTGTATGTCCCAGGGCTCGATTTCCACGTCGACTAGCGTTCCGACCCCACTGCTGGCGGTCAGTACAGAGTCTGTGTGTTCTCGGTGGACTTTTGCGTTGACACCATACTCGTAGCAGGCGTCGAGCGCGCCGAAGAACTCCGCCCGGTCGGCGTGTTCAAACGCTAGCACGACCGTATCGATATCATACTCGACGAGTACATCCTCGATTCGCGAGAGACCACCCAACCGTTCCAATCCACCGGGGTTAGTTCCGCCGTCAGCGATGGCTTCGGTCCGTTCGACTGTCGTCATAACACTCGTCGGACAGAGATATCCCAGGAGCGTCCCGTCGACCTCGCTTGCTACTTCCTCTATCACTCGGAGGTTATCGCCGACGACGATGGTTCGCTCGCCGTTTGATGATGGCCGCTCTCGAATCCACACAAACCACGCGGGCAGTGCGACCAGTAACAACGGGGTCACTAACACGACAGTCAAGCGCGGCAGTTTGTATGAATAGTCGAAGTAGCCGATTGTCGCCAGAACGAGAGCTGCCACGAGCACCCGCTTCTGGGCCAGCGCTACAGCATCGAGAATTCTCCGTGGACGGGGTTTGTACAGCGGGAGGAACACGCTGACGACGACTGCGGTCGTGACTAGGAGTTCGATCGTGAACTCCGGTCCCTTTGGAGGATCGGTCGGCAACCGACTGAGTATCGGGATGGTTGTCGCTATCGACTGGATGGTAGCGTTGTTGACAAGTGCGACGGCGACCGCTGTCAGCACGACAACGCCGGCTACACTTGCGACTCGATACCGCCAGCCACTATCCATTATCAGTGTGATTGCCGAGTTCCGGCATAAGTCCTACGTCCCGGGACTCAAATGCTGAAGCTACTGTCCGTGGACACGCGGCCCAATAGCCCTGAATTGTCGTTGTGATACCGGGAGAAAGTGCTGCACGAGACGTATTCGTGAGCCGACGTCCCCACGGTGTACGTACCGACGCAGCCGTGTCGGCTATCGCAGCGTCGATCCAGCTCTTGCTGTGCCTGTTCCGTTTGACGCTGTACGATAGATCTCGTCTCACGGTGGTGGTCCAGCCTTCCGATTGAGTACCCGCATAGCCACGCGGCCTACGTGAGTGTCTGGTTTCACTGGTTACTGACCAGGCTACCCAAGCTGGGTTCTCACTCGCTCGCAGCGATGTTTTCGGCGGCTATCTCCGGATCAATCTCGCCCTGTAGCCGCTTCTCGGCCTGATCGCGGTCCTCGGGATAGCCGATATCGTTCCGCCAGCCGTCCATGCGGATCGCGTCGATCGTTCGCCCGGAGTGTAACAGGAGGTCAATCGCATCACTGATCTCGTACTCGCCGCGATTGGAGGGTTGCACCAGATGGCAGGCGTGGAAGATAGCCGGCGTGAACGTGTAGAACCCGGTCATCACTAGGTTCGACGGCGGCTCTTCCGGTTTCTCGACGACTTCGGTGATCTCGCCGTACTTGTTGGTATCACAGACACCGTACCGCCCGGCCTCCTCCCAGGGCACTTCCTCGACGAGGAAGGCGGCGTCGGCGCGTTCTTCGGCCTGACGGTTGACGACGTCTTGGAGGTTCGCTTCGAAGATATTGTCGCCGAGCATCAGCATGAAGTCGTCGTCGACATGCTCCTCGACGGTCAGGAGTGCGTGGGCAAGGCCGTTCTGTTCGCGTTGGTGGGTGTAGGTAATCGGGACGCCATCGAACTCGTCCTCGTAGTGATTAATGATGGCCTGCTTCTTGTAGCCGACAACTACCAGCAGTTCGTCAGCACCCAGTTCGATCAGTTGCTCGAAGCAGTGGGTCAGAATCGGTTTCCCTGCGACCTCTACCATCCCCTTCGGCTTGTCTTCAGTCAGCGGGCGGAGACGGGTACCCTCACCAGCGGCGAGTACGACAGCTTTCATATATCTCAATTCGTTGGCCGTCCGATAAAACTCTTGTCGAATTATAAGATCCGAATTATAATATCCGCTCCTTGACTACTGCCGCTCGATGAACGTCAGTATTGTCGGGAGCGGATACGTCGGGACGACGGTCGCGGCGTGTCTTGCGGATCTCGGGCACGAAGTCGTAACGATAGACATCGACGAAGACATCGTTGATGCAATCAATGACGGCGAGTCACCGATACACGAACCTGGGCTTGACGAACTCGTCGCCGAACACGGTGGTGGGCGACTCCGGGCAAGTACCGACTACGAGGAAATACTCGACACTGAGCTAACGATGCTAGCGCTCCCGACGCCCTCCAACGACGATGGAAGCATCGACCTCCAGTTCATGGAAGCCGGGGCGGCATCTATCGGTGAGGCGCTGGCTTCTGCCGAGCGCCCGGCAGACGACCCGCATCTCGTCGTCACGAAGTCGACTGTCGTCCCGAACACGACTGAGGATCGGCTCGCACCACGTATCGCCGACGCCGGTCTTGAACGGGGGGTAGACTTCCTCGTCGCGTCCAATCCCGAGTTCCAGCGCGAGGGGACGGCCGTCGCGGACTTCCTGAACCCCGACAAGCTCGTCTTCGGGACGGACGACGACCGATCTACGGCCCTGCTCCATGACCTCTACGCGCCACTACGCGAGGCCGTTGACGGTGACGTGCCGATCGTCGAGACCGGTATCGCCGAGGCCGAGATGATAAAGTACGCCAACAACACATTCCTCGCAACGAAGGTCAGCCTCATCAACGACATCGGGAACATCTGCAAGGAGTTCAACGTTGACGCCTACGAGGTCGCCGATGCTATCGGACTTGACGACCGAATCAGCGAACAGTTCCTCCGAAGCGGCGTCGGCTGGGGTGGCAGTTGCTTCCCGAAGGACACGGACGCCATCATCGCCGCGGCGCGGGAGCAGGGATACGACCCTGCGGTCCTCTCTGCGGCCGTGGAACTGAACGACGCCCAGCCTGAGCGTCTCCTCTCTCTCCTCGACAACCACGCCGACGTGTCCGGCAAACGCGTCGCCGTTCTTGGATTGGCATTCAAGCCCGGCACGGACGACATCCGGAACACGCGAGCGGTTCCGGTCATCGAGGGATTGCAGGAGCGCGGTGCGGATATCGTCGCCTACGACCCCGTTGCCACCGAGAATATGCGCGAACGCTATCCCGACATCGAGTATGCCGACTCGGCTGCGACCGCTCTCGAGGGTGCCTCCGGCGCTATTGTTGTCACTGACTGGGATGAGTTCGGAGCGCTCGACGCTGAATTCGACGAGATGGCTGCCCCTGTCGTCGTTGACGGCCGACGTATCATTGACCGGCGCGACGGCATCACCTATGAAGGATTGACCTGGTAGCGCGGTCAGTTACGCGACCGTTTTCGCCTATCAAGGACTGTTACTGTACCGGCAGCGAGTAGCGCTACCACGAGCACGGTCGGGTCCGAAGACACGTACAGGCTCGGTGTCGGCGGCCGCCAGTTTGTGAACGGATACAGCCAAGCGCTTGCCCGCCCGTCGGCGTACACCCGCATCCCATCGAGCAGGAGTGACGTGAGGCCGCCGAACGTCACCAGGCCGTACACTCGTCTCCAGTGGCGTCGATCGAATGCGACGGTGATAATTCCAGCGAGCAACAGGACTCCGCCGAGTGTGGAGAGCGGGTCGTATGAAAACGGGAATCCAAGTATAGATTCAACCGTTCTCTCTTCAAGGACGATTTCTATTTTCACCAGATCAGGAATCGCCGCACCGCCCATCCCAACGACGACCCAATGCTGATCGAGCCAGTCGACGCGCCAACTCGCGACCGTGAGAAGGATATACGGAACGAGCAGGTGTGTCAGCAGGTCAGCCATCACGGGCCTCCAGCGTCCACGTCTCTCTATCGATGCGCCAGTACCGGAAGGACAGCAGCAGGAATCCGAATGCGCCGATAGCCGAGGCGCCGTACTTGTAGAACTCGGCCCACCGACTGCTGTTAACGACTTCGATGCGCTCGGCCGCTATCGTCTGTGCTGGTTCGAGCGTCCCGTACACCTGGACAACGCCACCGGGTTCGACGGCTGTTCTCGTCTCAGTGACCCTGAGTGTGATTGCCGTCCCATCGTTTTCGGCCCTGATTCGCATCTCGCCTTCGCTGGTCTCTGTCACCGTGCCAAACACCATAAGCTGCTGACCGACGTACGACTCGTACCCAGCCGAAAGGTCCGTAGCATCTGGATACGGTGACCGTTCGTCCTCCGTAATCTCTGCGTGGACGAACAGTCCCCCGAGTGTCAGACACAGCACAAGCACGATGACGACACGAACCCAGACGCGCACATCCTCTGTTCTTTCGGTGGGTATCATGGTCGTTTCGCTTCAGAACTACGGCATACCAGTCTGCGGAAATCACTCGACAGTGACGTTACCGCCGCCGTATACTGTCTGCTCTGTGACTTTGACGGTCGTTTCACTACCGCTCTCGGTCGTCACGGTGTACGTCCCTGGGTTTGCGACGGTAACAGTGAACTCACCGTTTCGGTTGGCTGTCGTCTGGCGCTCGTAGTCGATCTCTCTGTCCGAGACAGCGACCGTCGTTACGATCGAGACGGTCGAATTCGGGGCCACAGTCCCCTGTATCGTCCCACCGGGGACGACTGCGAACGCCCTGTGGCTCCCGTCTTCGCTTGTGAAGAGCGGTCGGTAGTGAGACAGGCCGTCCACATCTCCGTTCCGGCTTCCGAAGTGCTGGTGTAGCCGAGTATATATCGCGGTCGGCTCCTCGATGTCAGTTTCTGTCGTCACGACGTATCCGACTCGACTGGAAATCCGATTATGGGCCTTATCAGGGTCTGTGGCTGTGACGAACGGCCCGTACGTCTGGCGGGCGTAGCTGTAGCTCCGTGACTCGCCATTGACGAAGTAGTTGTACACGCGATTCTGTCCCCAGCGGCTGAGGACGTAGTTTCCGGGATATTCGAGTCCGCGCTCGGCGGCGTCTGCCTCGATTGCAGTCGCCGCGTCGTATGTCCCATCCTCGACGAGTACTTGACTCGTTTTGACTGGTACCTGCACCATCCCGAGGGCCCCGAACAACAGGAACAGCACGAACAGCGACACAACTGCGCGGCTATCCGGAACGAGTACGTCTCGCAGATCTCTGTCGCCAGTCGCCAGCACCGGACGGGCCAGATCGACCCACGAGGCGACCCAGACGAACGCGAAGCCAGAAAACAGCGCGAGAAACGGGGCCAGTTCGCCGACGAAACGGACCTGAATCACAGCAAGGGCGAACAGTAGCCAGGCGTAGCTACTGGCGACGAGCCAGCCGCTCCGGTCGCTCCGAGCGAGGTCGACGCCCCACACCATTGCTGGGAGCGCTAGGAACAGTGTCAGGCCGAGCAGGAACAGGAAGCCAAATGCGTCTGCGTTGAACAGTCCGTACGTCTCAGCAATCGCGTCGGATCGAAACAGCGTATCGAGACGCCTGCTGAACGTTCCCCACTGTTCTGTGAAGCCAAAGCGGAAGACAAGGAGGCCGACGACGCCAAGCCCGATATCGACCGCAGCCAGCTGTCCGGCGGTGCCACCGAAGCGTCTGGCTACTTCTGCTGTCACGATGACGACAACTGTGCCCACCGTCAGCAGTGCTGGCGCACTAGCGACAAGCGCAGTTTGCCAGCCGGTGACAGTATGGACACCGCCAGCGAGTATCGCACCGAGGCTGACACCGGCAAGAACTGGTGCGTTCTTGACCAGTGCCGATCGGTCGTTTGAGACATCCAGCAGTGTCTGTCCCAGCACCACCAGACTGGCTGGCAGGACAAGCAACGGTCCGGCCTCCCACGCAAGCACCTGGCCGGCGATCCCGACCCCGATACCGACCGCGGCAATCCACGGCTGTGGTCGACGAAGCGACGTTCGATTCGTGGCCGTCGTTAGCGCAACCACGAGTGCAAGGGCGGTGAGCCCCAGCCAGGGGTAGTCGAAGGCGTGGTGGTCCGCGAATCCGAGGCTCGTCCGGAAGGCGTGGCCGGGAATAAACGCCAGAAAGAGGACCGATGCAAGACCGACGCGCCGGTCGCTAGACACCCGAACTGCGAGTAGATAGAGCAGGACGCTCGTGACGAGTGCTGACACGACCGGATACCAGGCGAGAACGTGGCCAATAACTGGTTTGCTCCCACCAAAGAGGCTGGCGACCCACCAGAGCGTCGCAATCGTGAGTGGCTCCCCGTTGGTTATTCCACCAGGGAGCACGGAGAGCGCCCCGAAATCGGCTGCGCTGGCGGCGTTCGCCGCGACCTGTTCGATGTGGTACCTGTAGTAGTAGGGGTCGTTACTTGATAAGACGATGTCGCCACCGCGATATATTGACCCGATGACGTACGTTCGGGCGACGAACACGACCGCTATGGCGGCAACGAGCAGGCCAGTTGCTCGTGCGTCGAAATCAAAGCGTAGCGCGTCACCGAGCGCCAGCCCGTGCCCGCTGTCGCTACCAACCTCGGATTCGCCGTTGAGCGCGGCCCGCACAGCGTCGGGATCGGCGACGCGGTACTCGTCACCAGCCTTCTCGACGATGCCAGCGGAGACAAGTTCACCGAACTGGCCCGAATCGATGGGAATGTCGTCGAACGTCCAGCCGTCCTGCCCGTCGTCGACGGCCAGAACCGCTTCTGTCGCATCTCGTAGCTCGGGCCGGTCATCGAGTACCGCTTCCGTCCCGGGCGTATCGCTCATGTGTCCTCTCTTTCCGGTCTGGCGAATAAATCCATCGGGACTCGTCGTCTACGTGTTCGTCGACTCCAGTGCTGTCCGAATCGCTGACTCGATATCGTGTTCCGGTGACCAGCCTAGCGCATCGGTCGTCCGCCCGGTATCGACCGGGAACGAGTCGACGAGTGTCTCGTCGTCGCCCCGTGGGTTCTCGACCAGTTCAACGTCGGCATCGACGTCGGCAACATCGGCGGCGAGATCCTTGACGAGGTTGGCCACATCGTGGACCCCAGGATCCTCGTCGCTCGCGATTTCGTATTTCTCGACGCCGGTCTCGCCGCGGTCCAGTTGCTCCAGCAGCCGTTCGCAGCTATCGACGTAGGCCCGGGCTACGTCCTTGACGTGAATGAAGTTCCGGGACTGCGTCCCGGGCTCGTAGACCGTCAGCGTCTCGCCAGCGAGCGCACGGTTCACGAAGAAGTTGATGACTGTTCCCTTCGAGACGGTCTGGCCGTCTATCTCGTGGCTTCCGTAAAGGTTCGAGATCATGAACTGATGGGCCGGGAACGTGCCGTCGGCGTACGTCTCAATATCGCGCTCGTTGAGCAGTTTCGTTCGGCCGTACCAGTTCAGCGGGTCCCGCGGATGGTCGACCGTAATGGGGAACTCCTGTGGATCGCCGATGACGGCCATCGAGAACGGGAAAATCAGTGCCGCGCCTGTCTTGCGGCAGAACCAGGCGACGTTGTCTGTTCCCTGAACGTTGACCTCGTAGGCCAGATCCTGCTTCTGCTCGCAGTCGTCGACACCGGAGATGGCGGCGAGGTGCATCACGACGTCGGCCCCGTCCAGCGTTGCTTCCAGACGGTCCCGGTTCCGGATGTCGACGTGCTCGATCTCGACGTCGCCGACGGACCGCACGGTACCGAGATAGAAGTTGTCGATAGCAGTGATCTCCCAGTCGGGGTGGGCCTGCTGTAGTTCGTAGATGACGCGGCTGCCGATGTAGCCTGCACCGCCGGTGACGGCGATGTGGGGCCGTTCGCTGGTTGATTCTGTCTCAGACATTGGTGGTGAATTTTTCCGCGAGGTCGCGGACACCCTCGCGGAGCGTCCACGATGGTTCGAAGCCGGTCTCGCTCAGCCGGTCGAAGTTGACGTGATACGACGGGCCGGGATGCTCGTCTTCGAGGTAGGTCACGTCGACCGGGGCGACCTCGTCGGCGACGATATCGGCAATCTCCGAGATCTGGTAGTTCGCGTCCATCGACCCGACGTTGTACACCGGTTCGTCCCAGGAATCGGGGTCGCACGCCGCCTCCGCGTAGGCACGGGCAGCGTCTCGGACGTGGATGAACGGCCGCCAGTTCGAGCCGTCGCCGTAGACGGTGAGCGAGCGGTCGGTGAGTGCCCGAAACACGAAGTAGTTCACGACGAGGTTGAACCGGATGCCCGGCGAGTGGCCGAAGTTCGTGGCCATTCGCAGGGCGGTGCCGCTCATGTCGAATTCCTCGCAGTACTCCTGCAGTAGCGTTTCGGACTGGAGTTTCGTCTCTGCGTAGGGGTTGATGGGATCTGGGTTGACCGTCTCGTCGATGTCGGTGCTGGTCGCGCGGCCGTAGACGTTGCACGAGGAGGCAAAGACCACGTGGTCGACCCCGAGTTTGCCGGCTGCAGTCAGGAGGTTTTCGGTGCCGTCGTAGTTGATAGCGAACGTCTCGTCGCGGCGCTCGTGTGTGCTCGACGCCCCGGTGATGGCAGCGAGGTGGATGACGCGGTCGACGCCACGCATAGCGCTCTCCACGTCGCCGTACTCGCGGACGTCGCCCCGGCGGAATTCGAGCCCGTCCCCGAGCGTCCCCAGCAGCGCCCGCGGGGACCCTGAGGAGAGGTCGTCGAAGACGACGATGTCATCCACGCGGTCGTCCGCCCGGAGCAACGGTATCAGCGCGCTGCCGATGTAGCCACAGGCCCCGGTGACCAGCACGTCCATCATCAGTCCTCGCTCAGGACGCCCGGGAGGAAGCGGTCCTCGTGGGACTCAATGGTGTCGGCATAGCGGGTCAGCGTCCCGAAGATGTCGTCGACGCCGTCCTCGAAGGACTGTGACTGGCCGCCGATGAGGTCGTCATAGCAGTCGTTCTCGATCTCCATCTTGTGGGTCTCGTCCTCGTCGCGGGGGTTCTCGAAGTGCTCGACATCTACGTCGAGGTCGTACTCGCTGCCCACGTCTGCAATCGTCTCAGCGATCTCGACGATACTGATGGCGCGCGTGACCTGGTTGTACACTGTCAGGCCCTCGGGGCGCTCGTCTGGGTCGGTGAGGGCCACTTCGGCCAGCCCTTCGACGGCGTCTTCGAGTGAGATGAACGGCTTGCGCTGCTCGCCCTTGCCGTAGACGGTGACGGGATAGCCCGCGGCGGCCTGTGCGCAAAATCGGTGCGTGACCGTTCCGAAGTAGTAGTCGAAGTCAAAGCGCGTCTTGAGGCGGTCGTCTTCGCGGGTTTCCTCGGTTTCGGTCCCGTAGACGATGGCCGTCCGCACGTCAGAAATTGGGATGTCAAACTGGGTGTGGGCCAGCCGCATGTTCTGTGCGTCGAAGCCCTTCGTCGCGTGGTACCAGCTCCCGCCCATGTTGGGGAACGGCACGTCGTCGCGCTCGCCCTGATTCTCCATCGTCGCGCCGCCCTCGGGAATCGGGAACTCCGGCGCGCCGTAGACGCCCGTCGTCGTCGTCTCGACGAAGTGGGTGTCTGTGAGGTCGTGTTCTTCGAGGCCCCACAGGAGGTTCCGCGTCGCCTGGAGGTTGTTGTGCTGGGTGTAGTTCGCCCGCTCGCCGTTGATCTGGGAGTACGGTGCGGAGGGCTGTGCGGCGGTGTGAACGACGACTTCTGGCTCGTGGACCGCCAGCAGTTCGTCGACGAATGACTTCTCAGCGAGGTCGCCCTCGACGAAAGAGAGGTTCGTCAGGCCGTGGACCTCGCGGGCCGCGTCGAGGCGCTCGTCGATGCTGGCGACCGGTGTCGCACTCGTCGCGCCGACGTCTTCAACCCACCCACGCCGGGAGAAATTGTCGACAAGCAGCACTCGGTCGTCTGTTCGGTCTGCGATTCGCAGTGCGGCTGGCCACCCGACGTAGCCGTCGCCGCCAGTGATGAGGATAGTCATAGTTACTCAGATAGTGAGTAACCGTGATGCGTAATCAATCTTCTGTTTAGCTGTCCGTTTGTCTCGTACAGCCTGCCCGCTCGTGTGACACTTGACCCCTCAAAACAGCAATTTAATCTCTTTATTGGACGATATCGAACCGACCGAAGTACTTGGAGATGTACTGGTTCGCGTCCGCCGGTGGTTCCGTGACGACGCGATACGCGTCATGTTGGTCGCCGAGGCCCATGTCCTCCGCTTGCGGGCCACCGATGAAACCACTCCCCATCTCGTTGTTTCGCAACCGTTAAAACTGCCCCTGTCTTCTATCCGATTGCTATCGCACGGGCCGGTGGGGTAGCCTGGTATCCTTCGGCCTTCGGGTGGCCGTAACCGCGATTCGAATTCGCGCCGGCCCACTTTTCCAATTCAAACCGGTCAGAGACATTTCCGGGTCTGGAGGTGGCCGCACCACGTTCTCACGGGCGAAAGCACTGCGCGCTCACAGAACAAAGCTCCATGGCGGTTCGAATTCGCACTGGTTCCTGTTTCATCTACAGCATCGAAAAGCAACAGGACCGCTCTCTACGCCGATTATCAGCCGTTGTTCCGACCCCGAGTGACTACGTAGGCCTGTCCGCGGAACTGGAACCGTCGACGGTTCGAATCGTATCCGAGTACGCCGTCCACAGCCCGCTCGTCGGTCTCGACAACGATATGACGCACATCGTCGGTCAGGAACGGGAGGGCGTTACGAAGTCCACCCTCGTACGTGGCGAACCGACCGCTTGCCATGACCTGTTCGGCGATAACCCGCTCACTCGCGCTGTCGGTGCGAGTCAGCGAGAACGTTGCGTCGGCAGGACGTTTCCCATCGCCGTGACGGTCAGTCGTCACGGTGACGGTGTCGCTGTCACGCGCTGTTGACACGTCGTCGGTTGGCGTCACGGCAGCGCGGTCACCGACTAGCTCGACTAGGGCACTGCTCTCGGCTGTCGGATGCCCGTAGCCGGCGACGACGGCGTACTCGCCGCCGCCGAGATAGCCCTGCGTGAGGCCGTCACAACGGCAGTCGCCGGTTCCACAACCGACGGCCTGTCGGTTAAACGCCCGGAGGTCCCACTGTTCCCGACCGCCCGGCACCAGGATGCGACAGTCGTCGGTGTGGCCCGTCGGCGCGATGTGGAACCACTCGCCGTCGACGAGTTTGTAGAGATTCCAGTGGCCACACTGCAGTCGCTCGTGGCTGTTGTTGACCATCTCAAAGCCCACCTGTGCGTCCAACTGCACTCGCTCGGCAGTCGGGCGAACGAAGGTTGAGGTCGTCTTATTTGCTTCGTGGAACCACTGGACGCTGCCGTCGCCGGGAAACGGCGGGAGCGAGCGGCCGGCGAACCGGGAATCAGTTTCGGGGCCGGGACTCCGCGTATCCCAGACGGAGACCGAGAGGGATTCGCCTTGGCCGCGGAACTCGTAGGTCCCGGTCGGCCGCCCGGACTGGCCTGGTTCGCCGACGAGTGCGTACTCCAGTCGGACCCATTCACCGGGGTCCAGCCGGTGGGTTTCTGGCATCCACGGACCGACGTCGTCGACGCGCCAGTACCCCTCTTCTGTTCGGCCGAGCGAGGGCACTTCCTCGGCGAGTTCGTTGTTCTCCGTGGGCGCAAGATGGAGGCGGGCTTCGTGGTCATAGCCACTGGGTTGGCGGCTATATGTCCGTCCGACCCCCGGAATCCAATCGATTCTGAACGTGTTCTCGAACTCGTTGCCGTTCTGGAGCCAGCCGCGAAGCGTGGCCGGATGGCTGTCGGTCGCCGTCCGGTCGAACCAGAACCCGATTCGGGCTCCGTCGTCGGTGTGGAGTCCTGGCGAACTGAGGGCGTAGGTTCGCGGCCCGGTTTCCATTTCGATGACCGTCGTCGGATTCTCGGGTCGGGTTGGGTTGCCCGTATCTGCCGGCGTCTCTGCTCCGCTGTCGTTCGCGTCGGTTGGTGACTGGTCCGGTTGCGGTGCAGGCGTCACGCTGTCAGTTTCATCCGCTCCAGGGGCACCGAACGAACAGCCGGCGAGCCCGGCCAGCGCACCCGGGACCGACGCGAGGAGGGCACGTCTGCGCATAGTCGAGTGGTCCGCCGCTCCCGGTAAACCCTTTCTGGACGCTCAGACGGCGTTTGTAGCGTCTTCGATACTCAATTTGAGAGAGAACTGCCCACCGCCGTCTCGATAGCCCCGACCGTTCGGATTCGGGCTGTCACCCCTCCGCGAACATCTCGACGACGCGGTCCAGGTCGGGCGACAGTTCCTGCATCACATCTGTTGTCGTAAGAATACCAACGCCCTCGATCTGTCCGTCGACTACGAGTCGCTTGATGCCGTGCTCAACCATCGTATCGATGGCTTCCTCTAGCGGGGCACCGGCTTCGATGGTCTTGACGGGAGTTGTCATCAGGTCTCCAATCGGCGTCGTATCAGGGTCGATCCCATCGTGGAGGCCGGTGATAATATCCGTTTTCGTGAGTATTCCTTGCCCGTACTCGGTTTCGACAACGACAGAACCGACCGCTTCGGATGCAAGGAGCTTCGAAGCGTCTCGGACGGACAGCTCGCGGTCAACGGTTTTCACCGGCTTCGTCATCACTTGCTCGATGGGCGTGTCAAGTGAATTCATACCACAAGTTAGCAAACACACATAATAAGTCATTTGACTCCCGCAATCGGTTCTGACCTGGCTTTACCAGTCAAACCCTTCGTGAATCGCCAGTCCCTCTTCCTGACATATCGGCCCGACGACGTTGGTCACTCCGTCGAGAATTTCGCCCGAGCGGACGGACGCCTCGTGGCCGCTGAACCTGCTCATCTCATCACTGCTGACGCTGTACGTTATCCGACCGAGACCAGCGTACCGGAGGCCGCCGGCACACATTGGGCACGGTTCGGTGCTCGTGTACATCACGATTTCCGCGCGTTCGTCCGGGTCAAACTCACGCATCGCTCGGTGCGCTAGGTGGAGTTCCGGATGGCGGCGCACATCGGATTCGGTGAGAACGCGGTTCGACGCCTCCATGACGATTTGGTCGTCACGAACGAGTACAGATCCGAACGGCCGGTCACCGCGGTCGACAGCGGCCCGAGCCAGCTCGAACGCGCGCTGCATATGCGTTTCGTGGTCGAACTCTGAAACGGACATAACGGCGCTTCGCCCCGCAGTCGGAAGTAGGCTCGGCGCGGGACACCACCGTCGTGTCCTCGACTGTGGCCCCCACTCGGAATCTGGCTCCTCGTCAGCATGGATGAGAGCTGACGGGTTCGCGGTCGATGCACGTAAGTCTCTAACCGGCTTCGCACCCGTATGCGCCAGTTCATCATCATCGGCCACGACGCCCCGACGACGCCGGAGTTCTCGCTCGACGACTTGGCCGGCGCGGCCGGCCGGCTCGACGTGCTCTGTCGGTGTGTCACCAGCGCGTTCTTCCTGAGCCATGCTATCCGAGAAGACGTGCGAGTCCACTTGGTTCTGGGCGACGAGTACACCGTCACGTTCGATGGCAGCGACCTCCGTCGGCTGAACCCCGACGAACGGTCCACGGCGGCGCTGATACGCAAGGCGCTAGAAGAGCGCGAGGAAGCTATCGGTCACATCCCGGTCGAAACCTCGCCGGGCGTGTCGCTCACGCGACGGGGGTTCGAGGGGACGCTGGACGACGTGGCCCGCCGCGGAACCGTCGTCCAGTTGCACGAGGACGGCGACCCTATCGTCGACGTTGCCCCACCGTCGGACCCGGTGTTCGTCCTCTCGGACCACCATGACTTCCGCGACGAGGAAGCGGCGCTGCTGGCCGACCGCGCAGACGAGCGCGTCTCGCTTGGCCCGAAGGCACTCCATGCTGACCACTCGATCACGGTCGCGCACAACTATCTGGACACGGCGGGGTTCGAGCAGTACTGACGGGGCACGCTTGGAGACTGCCAGAAGGGTTTTGCTCCGTGGTTCGCTGAATGGTGTATGGCATTATTGGGTTCGGAGACAGCGACGGGTCACGCTGTCCGACGACGCACTGAAATGACGGGGGATCGATGACCGACCGGGAAAGCCTATCCCGCCGTGCGGTTCTACAGACGGTCGCCGGAGCCGGCCTCGTATCCGTCGCCGGCTGTTCGGCGCTCGAAAGCGAAAGCGACGACGCGGCCTCGACAGTCGAGGGCGAACGCGCCGAAGAACTCGCCCGACGGTTCGCGCCGACGCTGTACTTCGACCGGGCGGAGCCGTGGTTTCCGACGGACCCGCGACCGTACACCAGTGAACAGGACGGAGAAACTGTCGTCGACGGGTTCGACGCCTTCGACGGCTATCACGAGCGGATGACCGACGGGGAGCCGCCGGACCCGACGGCGTTCTACCACGTCGTCGAGTACGAGAACTCGCCGCTGGCGGCCGTCCAGTTCTGGTTCTATTCGGCGTTCGACCAGTTCACGACGAACTTCCACTGGCACGACTGGGAGGTCCTGCACGTGTTCGTCGACACGGCGATGGGCGACCCGCAACTGTACGTCGCCAGCTCCCACTCCCGGAAGGTGCCCAACAACGAGTTCCTCGATCCTGATCCGGAGATGGTCCCGCGCATCCTCTCGGAACTGGGGTCACATTCCAGCGCGCTGTCGGTCAACGACGTTCGCGACCGGTTCACCCGGCTGCCGGAGGGCGACCGGTTCGCGGACATCACGAACAGCGCCGTCGAGACCATCGAGGATCTTGCGGAGATTCCCGTCGCCTATGGGCTCCCGCGCGACGAGGGCTCCCGACTCCCGTACCTCGTTCCGGAGTACGAGGGCGCGCCGCTGTACGAACACGAGCAACTGCCGTCGGTCAGTCGCGAGGACCTCATCTCGGAGTCGCTCACCGTCCGCTCGTTCGACAGCCTCACCGAACCGCCGTCGGACCTGCCGACGCGGGAGACGGGACTCGTGTTCCAGCACACCGACCGCGGCGAGGCTGACCCGGACATCGAGTACGACCTCATACCGAGTAGCGAACTGGAACACATCGCCGATTTCACCGGCCCGCAGTTGAGCTTCGAGTTCGCAGTACCCGAGTTCGCCGAGGACGCCGTCTCGGGGCATATCACGACGACGGGTGCGCCCTGGAACCAGCCCCGCTACGAGAACCCCGCTGCGGACATCTCCGAGCCGAACCACCGGGCGGCGCTGGCCGAGCGCTACGACGCCATCGGCGCGCCGGCGGAGATACGGACCGTCGTCGCCAGCCTCTCAGAAGCTGTCTCGAACGACGACGCCCCCGAGAACGAGGGGCTCACGACCGAGGACACGACCGTCGAGTCCGTCGCCCTACTGGAGAGCGACCCCGAGGCCATCCCGACCTTTTCGGGCTTAGCCGTTGTTCAAGACGTGCCCACGGGTGAACACCGGTTCACGGTCAACGGGGCCGGCGTCGCGCCACACAGCGAGACAGTATCGGTCCCTGAAACGAGCGAGACCGAGGGACCGACCAGAGCCGGTGTCGACGGCGAGGTCCCACTCGTCGCCCGGGAGAACGCCACCCGTCTTGAAGTCGACCCGTCAGGGGCCGACAGCAACCTCACCGACCTCGCCGTCGAGGATGACTTCGCCGGCCGGCTGTACGACGCCCCACTCTCGGAACCCGACGCCGTGTACGTCCACGGCGGCGGCGCGTACACGACGGAGGTCCGGGACCGCGACGACGAGGTCGGTGCGTTCCGGGTGAACCCGGAGCCTGAGGCCGACATTGCCGCACAGATCGAACAGCCCCGAACCGGAAAGGCGTCGCTGGCGTCATTTCTCGTCGACATCGCCGAGGAGACGCGCCAAGCGGTGCTCGACGAGATGGACGATGACGGCGATTCTGACGATGATGACGGCACTTCCGAGAGTAGCGGCGGCTCCGGGAACGCTATCCAGGGCCTCGAACGGGCGCTCGCCGCTGTCGTCGAGGCTGCTAGGCGAGCGACGGAACGCGCAGAGGCCGGCGACCGCGGGAACGCTGACAAGCAACTCCAGGCCGTTGCCGACCGACTCCAGCGCGTCGCGACCAGAATCGAGGCCGCCAGCGACACCCTCTCTAACCCGCTATCGAACGCGGCTCGACGACGCCTGGAACAGGCCAACCGTCGGACAGAGCAGGCACAGGCCGCCGACAAACTGTGAGTGCCCATCCTATCCTCAGAGCCCGCCCCACCGGGCCAATGCGCCGGCAACGAGCACCAGTCCCCCGGCGATGAACGTTCCGGGGACCGGGAGGACAAACAGTACAATACCGAGCAGGAGAACGATTGTCGATACTTTCATTCCATCTTCAGAGAGTGCGCCACGTCGTATCCGTCCGGTGCCTGCATTTGCGTGGACCCGTGCTGACTTTGCCGGTGGGGACCACACTCTCCATATGGACGAGGAACTCGCCTGGGAGACGCTTGATGCCGAGACCGCCTACGCCTGTCCGGGGTTTGACGTCGTCCGTGAGGACGTCCGCTTCCCTGACGGCACGGAGGGAGAGTTCGACTACGTGCAGCACGGTGAGAGCGTCATCGTGCTCCCGTTTACCGCCGACGGTGACGTGGTTGTCATCGAGGAGTGGCGACAGCCAGTCCGCCGGATCAACTACGGTCTGCCTGCCGGAACGATGGAAGACGAGGACGACGATCCAAGCGTCGCCGCCGCCCGCGAACTCCGCGAGGAAACCGGTTACGAGGCAGATACGCTCGACCACCTCTACACGGGCGAACCGGCCAACGGCAACACCGACTACGTCTTCCACTACTACGTCGCACGCGGATGTGAGGCGACAGCCGACCAGAATCTAGACCACAACGAATCGATTCGGGTCGACACTGCCGACTTCGATTCGCTGGTCCAGTCGGTGCGCGACGGCACGCTCCGTGACAGTCGGTCTGCCGTAGGTATCATGTACTATGCCCTGTTCGAGGGTTGAACCGACGACAGCTTGATACCTTGTGAAGTGGTATCGTATAGCATATGGCCTCGATTCCACTCGACGAACAAACGGAGCGCCGGCTTGATAAACTGCGTGCGGCCGTCCGCCGTCGGACCGGCCAGCCGATTTCGCGGGCGGAACTGCTCGAACGGCTTGTCGAGGACGCCTACGGGTCCCGCGATGAGGTGGTTGCTATGTTCCGAACGTCACAGGCGTACGTCGCCGACGAGGACTCAGGGACCGTCCACCGACCCGAGCGAAAACTGGTGCCCGGCGGAGCGGAGCAGCCCGACGAATAGCAGCGCTGTGCCCGCCGGCGCGTTGTTCGCGCCCAACCGCCGTTCTCGGCTGCCGCCAGCAACGAACGGCCAGCCACGGGGGAACACAACCCTTAGGCGCGCCCACCGACGACGACGTGTAATGACGAATTTCGAGGTCCGCCAGTACGACGCCGCGGGCCGGCTGGGCGAGCTAACGGTGCCACGGGCCGGCGTCACCGTCGAGACGCCGACTATCCTGCCGGTGGTCAATCCCCACGTCCAGACGGTCGCACCGGCAACGTTGGCGTCGGAGTTCGGGGCGGAGATACTCATCACGAACAGCTACATCCTGCACGGCTCCGATGACCTCCGTGAGCCCGTGCTGGAACAGGGCCTCCACGACCTGCTCGGGTTCGATGGGGCTATCATGACCGATTCCGGGTCCTTCCAGCTCGCCGAGTACGGCGATATCGACGTGACCACTGAAGAGATTCTGGAATTCCAGCACGAGATTGGCTCCGATATCGGCACGCCGGTGGACATCCCGACGCCGCCGGATGTGGACCGCGAGCGGGCGACCGAGGAACTCAAAACGACACAGGAACGGCTCGAACACGCTGCCACCGTCGACACCGGCGAGATGCTCGTCAGCGCGCCGGTTCAGGGAGCGACCTACCCGGATCTGCGGGAGCGCGCCGCTGCAGATGCCGTCTCCACGGGACTTGATGTGTTCCCGCTGGGAGCCGTCGTCCCGCTGATGAACGAGTATCGCTACGCCGACCTCGCGGATGTCGTCGCGGCCTGCAAGCGCGGGCTGGGTGAGGTCGGCCCGGTCCACCTGTTCGGCGCGGGCCACCCGATGATGTTCGCGATGGCGGCGGCGCTGGGCTGTGACCTGTTCGATTCGGCGGCATACGCGCTGTACGCTCGCGACGACCGGTATCTCACGGTGCAGGGGACGGAACTGCTGTCCGAACTAACCTACTTCCCGTGTCACTGTCCGGTCTGTACAGACCACACACCGGCGGAACTCGATGCGATGGACGCTGACCAGCGCGAGGAACTGCTTGCGCGACACAACCTCCACGTCACCTACGGCGAAATTCGGACGGTCAAACAGGCGATTCGCTCGGGCAACCTCATGGAACTGGTCGACAGCCGCGCCCGTGGTCATCCGGAGATGCTCGACGGCTACCGCGCGCTTCTCGACCACGCCGAGCAACTCGAACGCACTGATCCCGTCTCGAAGGACGCGTTCTTTTACACCTCGAACGAAAGCGCTCGTCGGCCCGAGGTCCGACGCCATCAGGACCGACTGGAGCGTCTCCCGGTTGAGGGCGAGGAGGTGCTGCTGACCGAAGGCAGCTCCAGTGCACAGTACGACGAGAGCTGGGGCGTCCTGCCCCCGTTTGGTCCGTATCCGCGCGAACTCGCCGACACCTATCCGCTGACCGCAGAAACGCCGGACCGGACCGACCGAGCAGCCTACGAGACCGCGGCCACAGGCGTCCGGCGGCTGGTCGAACTCCATCCTGACGTGTCGTTCACGCTGGTCCACGACGACTGGCCGGCGACGGCGCTCGACCGCGTGCCCGAGGGCGTTCGCCTGCGTGACCTGCACGCCCGCGACTGATCTGTTTTAATCTTCTCGTCCGCCGGTCAGATCGTCGGCACATCAACGTCCGCATCGGCAGCCTCACGCCACGAATGGGTCGGCTCCCAGCCAAGCATCGCTGTGGCTTTGGCCGTCGAGTACGCCGCGGCGTCCTCCTCGACCGTGCAGTCGTCCGGAACGTTGCCGTACTGCTCGCGCATGAGGTCGACCAGCGACCGGCCCAGCGCGTTGTCGGGTCCCACGCAGTTGAACGCCTCGTGCCCTGTGACCTCGGCGGTGAGGGTGGCCTCGACGAGGTCGACCACGTCCCGCACGTCGACGTACGACCAGTAGTTGCCCGCCCCGGCCGCGAGGTCATCGACGTACTCCTCGTCTCGACAGGGGTACTCACCGGGAATCTGTATCCACGAGGGGCGAATCGACGCCACAGAGATGCCGTCCCGGCGCGCAATCGTCTTCCCAATCTCCTCTGTGACGACCTTCGAGAGCCCGTAGTCGTCTTCCGGTCTGCACGCGTGCTCTTCCGTGATCGGGAGTTCGTCCGGAACGGGGGTCTCCTCGGCGAAAAAGAAGCCGTACGCGCCGTCCGAAGAGCCCTGCACCACGTCAGCGCCGACGCGGCCGGCCGCTGAGAGGACATTGTGTGCCGCCAGCGTATTATTCTGAAACAGGTCTACCCCGGGGTGGTTCCCGGCGACCGGAATCGCCGCCCAGTGGACCACTGCATCCGGGTCGATGGCGGTGAGCGCGTCAAAGACGCTCCCAGCGTCTGTCAGATCGAGTGCCCGGTATCCGACAGCCGGATGGCCCTCATCGTTGGGGAGTCGACGGTCAAGGACTGTTACGTTGTGCGGTCCAGCGAGCCGCTCGACGATCCAGCGTCCGGAACTCCCTCGGCCGCCGGTCACAACAATATTCATACCGGATCTGAAACCGCTGGCATCCAAAGCGTGGTGGTGTGACTGCGCATTCGGGAACGGGGCTTGCTCGACCCGCTACAGATCAAGCCGGAACCGCTCGCCGTGCGTGAACGTCGTCCAGCCGAGGATGCGTTCGTCCCGATGCGGTCGGTCGGGATTGTCGATTGCCGCCTGCTGGGCCGAAACGTATGTCGGGACGTTCTTCACCGGCTGTCCGCTTTGCTTGAGCGCTTTCAGATACGTGTCTTTCTCGTAGTACGAGTATGCCACCTCGTACACTGAGGACGCAGCTTCCTGCTTTCTGGCGGGGAAGCCGTCACTGTTGACGAACCGGTCGGGGTCTCCCTCGCCCATCGCTTCCCAGGCTTCTGGATCGGCCACGTATGGCGCGTGGGCGTCGAGAATCCGCTCAATCGCCCCCTTGTCACCGTCGAATTTCTGGTACTCGTACAGCGTGGGGCCATCGAGTTTGTCGGCGTAGAGCCGGCTGAGTTCCGCACCGGTGAGCAGCGCCTTCGCCGCGTACAGCGAGTACGCCAGGCTTGACGAGCGACCGATCTCATGTTCCAGCAGGCCGTCTTCCCGGAGCTGGGTGAAGCCCGTCTCGCGGTTACGCTGCATCGCCTTCCGGAACCGGCCCCAGTCACGGAGGTACACTGACCCAGCAGCGTGGGTCATCTCTTGCCAGTTGAAGATATTCTGTTGCCCCATCTCGGTTGGAATACCATGGCCAACGTCGTCTAAGAACGTCCGAACCCACTCCTGTAGGCCGGTCTCTGAGCCGACACTGTCGTCGTTCCACGCTTCGTGGCCGCGAACGAGTTCCGCGCCCCACCACATTTTTGGGAGCGTGATGAACTGTTCGATGCTGTTTGTTTTGACAGGGGCCATGTAGGTCTCCGAACGCAGGAACCAGTGGTTCAGTAGCTCGATGGCTTTCTCGGCGTACTGGTCCGCGCCGGTGTACTGGTAGGCGAGGCCAAGGTCACGGATCCGATCCCCCGTCCTGATGGCGGCGACGTAGTCCTTGCGCGCTCCGGGGTCTTCGGGCCCTTTCGTTTTGAACTCGTGGCCGTCGCCGTTGTCGGTGACACTCTCTGGGTCCGCCGCCATCGCGTCGCGGACATCGTCCATGAAGGCCTTGTGGGCCTCCGTCCACGGGCTGTCACCGTTCTCGACACGGGACTGTACCGCAGCCAGCGCGTCGAGATGAATGAACATTGCGGGCCTGCTTTCCGCTGTTGACTCGGATACCTGTTCTGTCGCTGTCGGTTCCGTCTCGTCTGACGCGGCCCTCGCACCCGAGTCTCCCGAGGAGAGGCCAGTCGAACAGCCCCCCAGCGCTGTGGCTGTCCCCGAGAGGGCGAGCAACACGTCTCGTCGTGTCTGTCGCTGCACGAACGGTCAGCCGTCCCCTATAGATTTAGTTAGGACCCAGCTAATCAGCGGATAGCGGCCTGTTCGCGATAATCATGGTCACATAACTGCCGATCAGGATGGCATCTGCTGGATTTGACCGTCGCTTCGGTCGCGGGGGCGGTGCTGGCCCAAAGGCAAGATAGTTGGTCGCGCGTGGCTGACGCCATTGCATGACCGACTACTTCGAGGTCCACGAGCGTGACAGCGCCGCGCGAGTGGGTGAGTTGCGCCTCGCCGACTCCGTGACGACACCGGCGCTGGTCGACGACGTGGACACTGAGACGCCGGGCGATTGCCGACACGTCCTTGCTGACGCCGGAAGCCGCTGGTCCACCGAGCAAGACGCCCCCGACGGCGACGACTCGCTACTCACTGTTTTGCCCCACCGCGGACTCCCCGCCGGCACGCCGGACGAAGTCGCCGAGGCTTTCGCCGTCGACTATCCCGATGTTGCGTTCCCAAGTGCGGCCGTTGTTTCCCCTGATACCGCGACCAACCACGGCAGCGACGCCTACGTCCTCGCTGGCGCGCCCGGCTACGTCGGGCACGCGTCGGCGTTCGTCGATGCCGTTACGACCGTCCGTGAGACAATCCCCGCGGACACCGCGCTCTACCTGCCTGGCGTTGCAACGCCGCGAAACGTTGCGACGCTCGTCTACGCCGGTGTCGACCTCGTGGACCCCGACCGCGCCGTCATCCGTGGGACCGAGGGCCGGTATCTCACGACCGACGAGGCGTACTTCCTCGAAGACCTCGATGAGTTACCGTGTGCGTGTCCAGCCTGCCAGCAGCCACGTTCGGAGTTCAACCGCGAGGACTGCGCCGAACACAACGTCAACGCGCTCGCTGCGGAACTCCGGCGGGTCCGCCGCCGGATTCGTGATGGTCGCCTCCGTGACTATGTCGAGGGACAGGCCAGACAGAACAACTGGCTCACCGCGACGTTCCGACAGCTGGATCAGGAGTACGGCTACTTGGAGGAGCGAACGCCGCTCATCCGGCGCGCTGACCTCTCGGCGGCCAGCGACGACTCGCTCCGGCGGGTCGAAATCCAGCGCTTCGCCGAGCGCGTCACCGACCGCTACGTACCACGGTTCGATGACCGCCCGCTCGTGCTGGTCCCGTGCTCGGCACGGAAACCCTACAGCGATTCCCAGAGCCACAAGCAGTACCACGACGCCATCAAGTGGCGCGCCCACGTCGTCTCGATGACATCGCCCATCGGCGTCGTGCCACAGGAACTCGAACTCACCTACCCCGCACAGCACTACGACTCCGTCGTCACGGGCAACTGGACTGCCACCGAAATCGAGTTCGTCAGTCGCGTGCTCGAACGCTATTTAGAAGGGACTGACTACCCGGAGATTATTGCCCACGTACCCGGCGAAGGCTACCGCGACATCTGCGAGCGCGTGGCTGATTCGCTGGACCGGGAGTTCACCTACACGGTTACCGACCACCCGACGACGGCAGATTCGCTGGGGAACCTCGCTGCCGAACTGGAAGGCTGGGACCGCTATCCGAAACGAGAACGCGAACACAACACTATCCGCGCCGTCGCCGACTACCAGTTTGGTGAAGGCGCGGGCGACGAACTGTTCGACGACCTCTCGACACAGGGCAGGTATCCGCAACTCCGTGCCGACGACGCCGACGGAGAACAGCTAGCGGCGCTGGCCCAGCAGTATGGCGTGCTCTCGCTGACCACCGCCGGGGCGCGTCGCTGGGTCGAGAGCGATGTTCCGACAAAAACCGTCGAGATCGAACCGTTTGTCCCCCACGGCTCGGTACTGGCGCCGGGGATCACGGACGCTAGCGACGACATCCGCGTCGGCGACGACGTGGTGATTCAGGGCGACGCGGCCTTCGGCGTCGGTCGCGCACAGATGAGCGGCCAGGAGATGCAGTCCTCGACACGAGGTATCGCCGTCCAGATGCGCCACACCGAAGAACTGTAATTTTATTTTCTGCAGAGTAGAATCGGACGCAGATGGTCGATGCCTTTACGCTCTATCTGGTTGGGATCGGTGTTCTGGGCGTTGGTTTCTTTGCCGTCTATGTTTACTACGAGTTTCAGACGGCGGCGGGTCGACCCTACCGGCAACGGGGCGTCACTCGGCGCGGTATCACGGGTGCCACGGTCGTCCCGCTTGCGACAGTCCTGCTGTTCGGGTTCGTGGGCGAGGTGAACATCTTCGCCTCCGACGACGTGCTCAGGGCCGTCGGCTACGCGACTGTCGTCCTCTTGTTCGTGTTCGCCGCTGGGCTGATCGGTCTGAATATCTCTCACACGCTCGGGCGGCGGTGGCGACGACTGCACCCCGACAACGACGTGCCGACCGGGACCCTCGAATCCGGCGAGGTGGCCTGCACTGGCGAGGTGACGGCCGCCGCCGTCGGCACGGCACCGGTCACGGACCGCCGGGCTGTCTGCTGGTCGTGGCACGTCGAGGTGTTGAACCCTCACGGCGTCGGGAGCAAGGGGGACCAGTTCACCACCGTCGAGGCAGACCAGGGCGGTGTCACGTTCGCTGTCGACGACGGGACCGGGCCCGTCCTGGTCGACCCCAAGGAGGCGACGCTCGACCTGTCCTCGACGCGGGCGCTGTCCTTCGATTCCGAGGACGGGCCGCCCCCGGCGTTTCCGAACCCAGCCCCGAAAGTCGAACGGACGCACGACGACAAGCCCCGGACCTACGAGGAGTCCATCGTAGCACCGGGCGACCGGGTTGCTATCGCCGGGACCGCAAGTGAGACCGCGGACGGCCTCCTCGTCTCCGGGCCCGACGCCCACGTCGCCATCGGGTCGCTTTCGACGGTGGCCACCCGGTACCGGAACAAAGCGCTGCTGTACGGGCTGGCGGGGGTCGTCGGTGTCGGCGTCGCCGTCGACTGGCTGGCGGCGCTGTACGGCGTCTTCTGAGCATCGGGGGGCTTATCGACGACGGGGGCCGACACCAGCTATGGCCCGGTTAGTCCCGCGACGGTTCCTGCCCGCTGTTGCGTTCGCGCTGCTACTGCTTGTCGTCTCGCTGCTCCCCGCGCCCGAGGCTGGCAGGCCGATCCCGGTGCTGCTCGGCGTCGCACTCGACAAGTGGGTCCACGCCGGTAGCTACGCGGTACTCGCGTGGCTCCTTGCGCGGGCTCGTGGGAGTCGGACACTGGCCGCAGTGGTGCCAGTGGTCGCTCTCGCCGCCTGCTACGGCGGCGGCATCGAACTCCTGCAGGGACTGACCCCCTCGCGGTCACTTAGCGGAGCCGATGCGATGGCAAACGCCATCGGCGCCGTCGTCGGTGGCGGGCTCTGGGTGGCGCTAGGCAGGCCCGTCCCGACGAGAGCGCGGCGGCAGTCAGAACAGTGACCGCAGCCACGCCAGCAGCCCCCCGTTCCCGCTCAATATCGATGTGTCGCCGGACGCCGTCTCTCGCTCCTATTTCTGGCACCCGGGGTGGTCGCATAGTGCTCTCGCCATACATATGGTAGTTCTGCGGTCGCTCAACGACCGTCCCACAGTTCCGGGCACTCGTAGGCGTCTACAAGCCGTTCGTGTCGGTTTTCGACACGACCCCAGAGGTGTTGATGCTGTTGCCCCGATCGTGTTTCGTTTAGCAGCGACTGGTACGGCGAGCCAGAAAGCCCCGGCTGTTCGTACTGTATGGTCCGCAATCACACACTGCTGTCCCTCCAAACGAGACACCGACCGAACGGCGAACACAGGAGCTATACACGCCCGTCGGCAAGGACGGCGTAATGAGCAAACCGAGTCCTGAAGTCTACGAGGAGGGCAAGGGCATGGACGCCCACAACTCCGTGATGCGTGACATCCGGTCGCGCAACGACTCCACCTACGACCCTCGCGAGCCGACCCGCGTGTGGCTCGACGAGGACAACACACCTGACGGTGTCTACCAGAGCCTGACCATCATCCTGAATACCGGCGGCTGCCGGTGGGCGCGTGCCGGCGGCTGTACGATGTGTGGCTACGTCGCCGAGAGTGTCGAAGGCGGGACCGTTGCCCACGAGGACCTCATGGCTCAGATCCAGCACTGTCTGGACCACGAGAGCGAGAACAGCGACGAGCAGAGCGGCCTCATCAAGATCTACACCTCCGGGAGCTTCCTCGACGAGCGCGAAGTCCCAGCAGAGACGCGGCAGGCTATCGCCGAAACCTTCGCGGACCGCGAGCGCATCGTCGTCGAGTCGCTGCCGGATTTCGTCGACGAGGAGACCGTCGGCGACTTCGTCGATGTGGGTCTAGAGACGGACGTGGCGGTCGGCCTCGAAACCGCGACCGACCGCGTCCGACACGACTGCGTGAACAAGTACTTCGACTTTGCCGACTTCGAGGAAGCCTCCAAGGCAGCACAGGCCGCCGGTGCTGGCGTCAAGGCGTACCTGTTGATGAAGCCTCCGTTCCTCTCCGAAGCCGAGGCCGTCGAAGACATGAAGCGGTCAGTGCGACGCTGTGCGGCCGTCGACGGCTGTCACACCGTCTCGATGAACCCCTGTAACGTCCAGCGCTACACGATGGTCGAGGAACTATACCACGAGGGCGGCTACCGGCCGCCGTGGCTCTGGTCGGTCGCCGACGTGCTGGAATCGACCGCCGACGAGGATGTCATCGTCGTTTCGGACCCAGTCGGCCACGGCAGCGACCGCGGCCCGCACAACTGCGGCGAGTGTGACGACAAACTCCAGCGCGCTATCAAGGACTTCGACCTCCGGCAGGACCCGTCGGTGTTCGAGCAGGTAAGTTGCGAATGCGAGGCGACGTGGGACGCCGTCATCGAACGCGAGCGCAGCTACTCGCTCCCGCTCGCTCGATAGGCACTTCGAGCGCCAGAAACCATGTGACGGCCTGTCGACCAACGCTTATCCGTCTTTCGCGCATAACACTGTTCGATATGACCCCGAACGGTGACCAGGACAGGCGCAGTTTCAATACACGCGGGACGGTCACAGAGTGTGACCTGTGCGGTGAACAGCGACAGTGTATCGACGGCGACGGAATGGTCGCCTGCAGTGCCTGTCAGTCAGACCTGCTGCCGTCCGGCTGGGGTCTCTGAGGCTCCACTTAGACGCTGCCTTTTGGTTGCTTACGATGACTCATCCGACCGCGACTGGTCGAGAGCTGGAATGACGCCGGCGGTCGCGGTTGCTTTGAACGAAGCGACGAGTTCCGAGCCCGTGGTGATGTCGAGTTTGTCGAGGCTCGTGTCGGTCACGAGCGCTGACAGTGTCGTGGTCGGGTCGACTGCCAGTGCGACCAGCGCGATAGATGTCCCCTCGTCGATACGCTCGACGGTCCCCGCGAACTGGTTGCGTGCGCTCGTCCCCGTCGACTCTGGGGCCTCGGGCGGTGCGTTCAGCGTCACCGTGTCGGCGCGGATGCCGACCTCCACCGCGTCACCGGGACACGCTTCAGTGTCGACGATGGCACGGACCGTCCCCGGCGGGGTCTCGACGGTCGCAAGTTCGCCGTCACGGTTCACCACAGTCCCTCGCAGGACCGTCTCCTCCGCCGTCGCTACCCCATCGAACTCGGCCTGTAGCCGCTGAAAGCGGGCCAGCAGTTGCTCGGCCGTCACTGTAAGTTCGCTGCCGCCGCCACCGCTGCCACCTCGACTGCGGTCGACCAGCGGGCCGAAGGCGTCCTCCAGTTCCACGATGCGACGCTGGGCGTGAGCGTACGATCTGCCCAGCGCGTCGGCGGCGGCGTTCAGTGACCCGTGGGCGGCGACCGCCTGCAGGAGCGTCCGGTCGCGGGCGGTCAGCGCCACGTCGCCCTGCTCCAGTTGCACTTCGACGTCCGCAGTCGCGTCCATACGAACGCCAGGCGGAGTGTGGTCAAAGATTTTATGACTATCACGATTGAACTGGAAGTATCTCCCATGACACAACGACCGAACTCCGACACCGCACGCGGTAATTCACGACGACGAACGACCCGGAGAGCGTTTCTCACCGGGGCTGGCGCGGCAACACTGACCGCGTTAGCGGGCTGTAGCGGTGGTGGAGATGGCGGCGGCGACGGCGAATCGGGCGGTGCCACAGACACGGACGACGGCATGGCCGACGGGACGGATTCGATGACCGAGTCGGCGACAACCGAGTCGTCGATGGGTGATTCGATGACGATATTCCACGCGGGGAGCCTCGCGCCGCCGTTCAGTTCAGCCGAACCGGAGTTTGAGGACGAGTACGGTGTCGATGTCACCCGCGAGGCAAAGGGATCGGTTGCGTCGACACAGAAAATCACACAGCAGGGCCGAACGGCCGACGTTCTGGGCGTTTCCGACTTCCGCCTCATCCGCGACCGCATTCTCCCAGATTTCGGGGACTGGTACGCGATCTTCACGACCAACTCGATGTCGATACAGTACCGTGAAGACTCACCCGGCGCGGGAGATATCTCGAAGGACAACTGGTGGGAAGTGCTGACTCGCGACGACATCACTATCGGGCACTCCGACCCGGCCGTCGACCCCGGCGGCTACCGTGCGGTCATGACACAGCAACTCGGCAAGGAGGAGTTCAACGGGGAGCGCCTCTACGACGAGTCGACCTACCAGGCCCTGCGTGACAACTCTGTGGTGCCGACCGGTACGGAGACGAACCTCGAAGGCCAACTGGAGTCCGGCGAACTGGACTACGTGTTCTACTATCAGTCCATCTCCAGCACCGCCGACAAGCCGTTCATCGACCTGCAGTCGGAGGTGGACCTCTCACAGGCAACCAGCGAGTACGCGACGCACTACGCGAAAGCCGAGGTCGAGACCGGCAGCGGGACATTCACCGGCGCACCCATCGCCTACGGCATGACGGTCCCGAACGTCGCGGAGGCGCCCGGACGTGGGGCGCAGTGGGTGGAGTACTTCGCGAGCGACGCGGGCCGGACGATCCTGGAGGACCAGGGGCTCGTCCCGGTCGACCCCATCGTCGTCCCAGCGAGCGGGGAAGACGCCGTTCCTGACCGCGTGATGAACGTCGCTAGCGCGCAGAGCAACCTCGGTCCGCTGGAGCTGTAAGTGGTCACACCGTTGCGGTCGATAGCTCACGAATACGAGACACCGTACGATGGCAACTGAAACCGACCCCCGATTTGGCCGTGAACGCGTCGGCACGCGGCCGCTCGTTGCCGCCTTCATCGCGCTACAGGCGGTCGCGTTCGTTGCGGCCTACACTTACGGACGACCGACCTGGTACGCATACTTCATGGTCGGGAGCACTGCCGTCACCGCGTACTACCTCGACGGCTCCTCGTTCACCGTCGCAACGGCGACCGTCGGGAGCATTCTCACGGTCGCGCTCGGGCTCCCACTGTTCCTCTTCGTTGCCCGGCAGAACCCCTCGCTTGTCGCCGAGAAAGCGGCGGACCCAGGCGTCCACCGAGTCCTCTACCTTGGGGTTTATGGGCCGCTGTTGGCGGCCGTTCTCAGCCTGGTCCTCGGTGTGCCACTGGCACATCTCCTCGCAGAGGGGTTCCCGGGGCAACCGTTCGTCGAGAGTCTCGTGGACCTCCCGCTGGTCGTCCCGCACTCGGTCGCGGGCATCCTCATTCTGTTCGGGTTTGGGAAAGGTGGTGCGTTCCCGCAGTTCTCCGTGCTCGGGACGATGTTCGGGATGGTGCTCGCGATGACGTTCGTCTCGGCCCCCTACGCGGTGAACGCGACCCGGGAGTCGTTCGAGGCTATCGACACCCGACTCGAATACGCGTCGCGGGTCCACGGCGCGAACAAGTGGGCGACGTTCCGTCGTGTCACTGGGCCGCTGGCCTTCCGTGGAATGGTCACTGGCGGCGTTCTTGCCTGGGCTCGCGCCGTCTCGGAGTTCGGTGCGGTCGCCGTCGTCGCCTACTCGGTGTCGTTCTTCTACCCGCCCGAAGGCGGCGAGGTCACTGCCCAGCACGCTCCGGTGTTCGTCTACAACACCTACCTTCAGGGCGGCCTCGCGGAGAGTGGTGCTGTCGCGTTCCTGCTGTTGGCCGTCTCGGCCGTTATCTTCCTCATCGTCAGGTATCTCACCGATGACGGCTCGGCCACCGGAGGGATGCCATGAACGGACTAAACGCCGCTGTCGAGGCGACGTTCACGGCCGATGGAGCCGAAGCGTTCACCGTCGACGCTGAAATCGAAGTCGAACCGGGCGAGAGTGTCGTGATTCTGGGACCAAGCGGTAGCGGGAAGACCCTCTTGTTAGAAACCGTGGCTGGATTTCACGAACATGACGGGTTCGTTGCGTCTGACGGCCGTCAACTCACCGACTTGCCGCCTGAGCGACGCGACTTCGGATTCGTGTTTCAGGACTACGCCCTCTTCCCGCATATGACTGTCAGGGAGAATGTCGTCTACGGAACCCGGTACCACGACGAAACGGGCGATCCCGATGCGCTGCTGACAGAACTGGGGGTAAGCCATCTCTCGGACCGATACCCACCCACGCTGTCGGGTGGGGAAAAACAACGAGTGGGGCTCGCTCGAGCGCTCGCTATCCAGCCGGGGGTTATGCTGCTCGATGAGCCACTCGCAGCGCTAGATGTCCCAACCCGACAGACGCTGCGAGACGACTTGGCAGACGTGCTCGCCGACGTGACATCGGTATACGTCACGCATAACCGAACAACAGCCAGGGCGCTCGCCGACCGTATCGCGGTGATGTGCGACGGACGCATCGTTCAGACCGGAACGCCCGAGGAAGTGTTCGAACGACCCGCTTCGCCGATGGTCGCCGATTTCACCGGTGCCAACACTATCGAACTCTCGTCAGCCCCGTCTCTGCGCCGATTGCTGGACGGGAGCGCCCCGGCAGAGAGTGATGGCGACAGTCACGCTGCGATACGACCGGAAGCTATCACGATCAGCGATTCCGGCGATATACGGGCCTTTGTTGAACGGATCGTCCGCGAAGACGCGACCAGCAGAGTGACGCTCTCGTTTGACGATGTCACCGTCGACGCTTTCGCCGACGATCCGCCGTCAGTCGGCGACACGGTCGGACTGTCATTCCAGACGGACCGACTCCATCACTGCAGGTCGGCTGGCCCCGATCAGCGTGCTCGCCGACTGTAACTGTGGATTACACTTCCACTCCGGTACGCATGTATTTATACGGCTTGACCGCCAAGGTCGATATAGGGACCGCCGGACTATGTCACACGCTCCGCTGGTCCCTTCCCCTTTGCAATAAAACCAGATAGCTGCGCGGCTGTTCGGATGTGTCCTAGTCGATTATCAAACCGCCGCACTGACAGTTTCGTCTGCGAACATCACTCAGCGAAGCCTGTGAGAACGCCGCGGCCGTCGGTCCGCCCGAGGTCCGAAAGTGTCGCCCGCTCCGGGTGGGGCATCATGACGGCGACGTGCTCGGCTTCGTCGGTGACGCCGGCCACGCTATGCTTCGAGCCGTTCGGGTTCGCTTCGGGTGTGACAGTCCCGTCCTCGTCGCAGTACTTGAACAGAATCCGGTCCTCAGCCTCGAGTTCATCCAGCCGCTCGTCGTCGATCTCATAGCGGCCTTCGCCGTGAGCGATCGGGAGTTCGACGATGTCACCCTCCTCGTACTGGCTGGTCCAGGGCGTGTCGGCGTTCTCGACGCGCAGGTGGACGTGTTCACACTGGAAGCGGGCGCTCTCATTGGTCGTGAATGCGCCAGGGGTCAGCGACGACTCGCAGCCGATCTGTGCGCCGTTGCAGATGCCAAGCACCGGCGTCCCCTCGCTTGCGGCTTCCCGAATGTCAGCCATGATTGGCGAACGGGCGGCCATCGCGCCGGCACGGAGGTAATCGCCGTAGGAGAAGCCGCCGGGGAGGACGACACCCTCGACATCCTCGGGAAGCCCGTCCTCGTGCCAGACGCGCTCGGCGTCAAAGCCCAGCGATTCTAGGGCCTGGACAGCGTCGCGGTCGCAGTTCGAGCCGCCGAACTGGATGACGGCAATAGTCACAGAGACCACCCTGTGTGGGAACAGGTCACTGCCGTCCGTTTCGAGGCGCTGGTCATTCTGTCTCGGTCACCTCAACGTCGTAGTCGTGGATGGTGGGGTTCGCCAGAAGCCGCTCGGCCATCTCCTCGGCGCGCTCGGCCGCGTCGTCGGCGCTGTCGGCGTCGAGATCCAACTCGAACACGTCAGCTGAACGGAGGTCGTTCAGGTCGAAGCCGAGGCGTTCCAGCGAGCGCTGTGTCGTCTCGGCTTCGGGGTCGAGGACGCCCCGCTTGAGCCGGACGGTGACAGTCACGGTAAAGGCAGTCATTACTGGCAAGCGAGCGGGCAGCGGAGAAAACGCTTGTGTTCTCCCGGCAGGTCACGTCCCGACAGGCGTCCAGTTGGTTGGCTGGTCACGCAGGCCAGCCACTCGGAGATCGAGGTCGCCCTGGTCGGCGCGAACGTCGACCCGCCCGTCGAAAAACCGTGCCACGCTTTCGACGACCTGCTCCTCGTGGGCGTTCGGGTCAAGCACGCAGACACCAAGGCCGTTAGCGGTTCCGATCCGGCCGGTGATCGTGTTGAGGAACCGGTACACTGCCCGCACGTCGTCGCAATAGACGAGCAGCGGCGTCAGCGTGATGATCCCGGTTCGGACCCGCGTGTAGCCGCTGGCGTACGTCGATTCATACTGGCCGGAGTACTCGATACCGATACCGGTCAGGTCCGCCGGCGTGTTGACCGCGGAGACGCTGTCTTCTGGCAGGTCGCTGCTCTCCTGTACGCAATCGATAACACGGACCCGCTCGCGGTCGAGCGCACCCCCGTGGCGCTCGAAGTCTGCCAATATCGTCGTGGCGTCGCTGTCTGTTGCGACGAGGACGGTTCCGTCGTTGGTATCGGGACTGCAGAGTAGTCGCAGTCCCATCTCCCGCGCACCGCTCAGAACAGGGCCGGTCACGAGCAGGCTCGTCCCCGGTTCGACCGGATTCAGCGGCAGGCCGTCGAACGTGTACCGGTCGTCTCGTCGCTGTGACATCAGTGATCCCCCTGCAGCCGGCGTCGCAACAGCAGTTGTTCCTCGACCTCGTCAGCGAACCGCTGGAGATCGTCCAGTTCAGTCTGGGTGTAACGCCGCGGTTCGCCGTCGGTGCAACAGACGGCACCGATCGCATTCCTTTCCTTGTCCGTGATTCGGACGCCGGCGTAGGACCTGATGTTGAGCTGTTTCAGTGCATCGACCTCGCCGAAGCGGGGGTCTTCGTGGGTGTCCTCGACGACCATCGTTTCGTCAGAGAGAATCGTATGGGTACAGATGGAGTCCTCGCGGGCGAGGGTCCGCCAGTTGGCCCCCTCACACGCCACGAACCGCTCCTCGTGCTCGTCCATAAGCCCGACAAAGGCCACGTCGATGTCGAAGTGACTGGTCATGAGCGCTGTCAGCCGGTCGAACGCGTCGATTGCCGCCAGTTGGTCGACGTCGTACTGTTGGACAGCGGCTAGCCGCTCCGTCTCGGTCTCCGGAACGGGATAGGCCGCCTGCGTTACCTCGGCGGCAGCCATGGCAGCGACATCCGCAAGCCGCTCCCGGGACTCCGGGACTGCCCGCGGCACGTATTCGACAACCTGCTCGGGCCCGCCGCGGGGGAGATCCGACGGTGCGTGTTCCGTATAGAGCGTCACAACACAGTCCGGGTTCACCGCACGGACTGCATCGACCACGTCGAACCCGTCTCCGTCTGGAAGATCGAAGGCCGTCACAACGCAGTCGACCGACCGGTCAAGTACTGCGGTCAGCGTATCGAGGGACCTGACTTCCTCGACAGCGAGTCCGGCGTCGGCAAGCGCATCGGCTGTCTCGGCGCGCTCGTCGGCGTCCGGGTGGACACAGAGAACGGTCGGCAAATCACTCATTACGGCTGTACGTACGCGGACCGATATACAAAGGGTTGGTGTCAACGCTAGGTTGAAAACGAAGGCTTTTGCCGTGGGACTGCCGACTCTGCGTCAAATGAATCACGACGCTGTCCGGAGGTGGGTATCGTGACTCGCGGTTTGACCGAGATTACGGTCGTCGGTGAGGACGACACCGGCCTCATCGCCGAAGTGACCTCGCTCCTGTTCGAGCGCAGCATCAACATCGAGGACCTTGACCAGGCCGTCCGGGAGGGGGTCTTCCGGATGACCATGCGCGTCGACACGTCCGGGATGGTGACGACGGAAGAGAAACTCCGCGAAGACCTCACCGAACTCGGCGACGACCTCGGCGTCGACGTGCAGGTCCGGTTCCCCGCTGACCGCGAGACCCAGACCATCGCCGTCCTCGTTACGAAGGAGTCCCACTGTCTCGAGGCGCTGTTCGAGGCGTGGGCCAACGGCGACCTCGGGGCCGACATCGAGGTGGTCATCGGGAACCACGATGACCTTGAGCCGCTGGCGGCCAAATACGATGTTCCGTTCCACGATATCGGCGACGAGAAGGGGACGCCGGATGAGGACCAACTGCTTGATCTGCTCGCGCAGTACGACGCCGACCTCATCGCGCTGGCCCGGTATATGCGCATCCTCTCGCCCGATGTCGTCTTCCGGTACGAGAGCCGGATCATCAACGTCCACCCGAGCCTGCTGCCCGCCTTCCCCGGCGCGTCGGCATACATGCAGGCCATCGAGGAAGGCGTCCGCATTGCCGGCGTCACGGCCCACTACGTGACGACGGATCTGGATCAGGGACCAATCATCACCCAGCGCGCGTTCAACGTCCCCGACGACGCCACCGAAGAAGAACTCCAGCAGATCGGTCAGCCGCTGGAAGCTGAGGCGCTCATCGAGGCCATCAAGCTCCACCTCAACGACGAGGTGAACGTCCACCGCGGCCGGACGAAACTGCGGGACCCCGAGGAGACCTCGGCCCAGCTTGGTGCACCGGAGAAACTCGATCAGCTGAACCCTGACCGTCCCATCGACGGCCTTGGCGAGTTCGTCGCCGAGGACGACGGTGAGATAGAGGCTGACGACTGAAACGCGCTGTCTTTTACAATCCTCAGAGTTCGCTCGCGGCGCTGACGGCTTCGTCAAGCGATGGCGCGTCGAACACGTCGCCGCCGACGTAGGCGTTCGTGCCGGCACAGTAGAGGTCCCGCGCGACCTGGATTACGTCCTCGTCGAGCGGCTGCGGCGACTCGTCACAGAGTGCTTTCCAGTCGGCGACGCCCTCTGTGTCGGCCTGCTGCTTGGCCTCGCTCACGGCTTCGACCCACTCTGACTGGGTGCGCTTGTGGTACTGGCGGATGACCTCCTTTGAGACCTGCTGCCTCCCGTAGGAGAAGCGGTTTTCGTCGAAGGTTCCGACCACGTCGGCCACGCGGATCTCCCCGTCGTAGTACAGACACTCGATTTTCCCGTCTTCGTGGACGAGGTCAGCTTCGGCGGCCTGCTCGGTGACGATGTGGTTGACTGCCCGAGCCAGTTCTTCGAGACGGTCGATGCTGGCCGCGCCGGCAATGCGGTCGGCTGCCTCCCGGTCGAGGTAGCGGTCCTGTTCCTCGTATTTTGTTGAGAACTCCACGATGGGGTCGTCGAGGCTGACGACTTCCTCGGGCCAGGTGTCGAAATCGAGGCCGTGGTCAGCGGGCTCGGTCCGGGACCGAAGTGATGACCCAACGCCGACCCGGTTCCGGAAGACGATCTCCAGCGGGATGAGGTAGTTCTCGTCGGCCCCCACGTGGTAGGCGTCGTAGTCGTAGCTCCCGTCCTCGAAGGGGAGGTCCGGGACCTGCGTGAGTTCGATGACCATCTCCTCGGGAGCGGCGTCGGCCGACAGCGCCTCGCCGAGGTCAAGCACCTCGTCGCTATCGGGGAGTCTGACGCCCTCGTAGTGTGTCGGGACGTGGTTCTCCTCCAGTAGTTGGAAGTTGTACGCGCCCATCGTACACAGCGACGCGCCCTTGTCGGGGATCTGGTCTGGCATCTTCCCCCAGTCGAATACGGAGTAGTCGTCCGTGAACACGAACGCGCCGCGGCCGAGCCCTTCGGCCGTCGCCGGTTCGTCAACGCGAAATTCCTTGACGCTCGTCATTGTGCCCGCCTTTTGCGCCGGGGACAAAGACGTTTCTCATACTGTTGGCTGTAACTATTGTAAGATATTCGCGGTAGCAAAATTCGTTACAGACAGCATCACTCGCGCTCGGAAGGCAACGTTTTCTGTCGGGCTGTCGACTAACCGCCTGATGGCTTCCAGTCTGTTGGTCGAGGCTGCGATCATCGTCGCTGCGACGGTCGCGATCTGGAAAGGGAGCGACTGGCTCGAATCATCGAGTGAACGGCTCGCGACGTACTACGGGCTCCCAGAGGTCGTCCAGGGCGCGATTATCGTCGCCGTCGGGTCAAGTTTCCCGGAGGTCGCGACTGTCGTCGTCGCGGCGCTTGGCGGGTCGATGCCGCTTGGCGTCGGCGCAATCGTCGGTTCGGCTATCTTCAACATTCTCATTATCCCCGCAGCTGCGGGCATCGCTACGGACGACGAACTCGAATCGAGCCGGACACTCGTCTACAAGGAGGCGCAGTTCTACATGCTCGCCGTCTCAGTCCTGCTCATCACGATGGCGCTTGCGGTCATCTACTACCCTGGCGAGGCCACGCTCACCGGCGTCATCACGCGACCGCTGGCGGCGATCCCGCTCGCGCTCTACGGGCTGTACGTTTTCATCCAGTACCAGGATACGGCCGACCACGACCCCGAAGAGGACTGGACCGCCGGCATCTCGGTCGGGCGAGAGTGGCTCTTCCTCCTGCTGGGTTTGGCTGTCATCCTCGTGGCTGTGGAAAACCTCGTCCACGCCGTCAGGGTCATTGGTCGGGCCGCCGGCGTTCAGGAGTTCCTGCTTGGCGTGACGATTCTCGCGGCGGCGACGAGTCTCCCCGACACGCTCGTTAGCGTCAGAGCAGCCCGTGACGACCGCGGGGTCACGTCGCTCGCGAACGTTCTCGGCTCGAACACGTTCGACCTGCTCGTCGCTATCCCGCTTGGCGTTCTCATTGCCGGCACGTGGACCGTCGACTTCGCGATGGCTGTGCCGATGTTCGGCGTCCTGACCGGAGCAACGATTCTCCTGTTTACCGTCCTTCGGACCGACCTCGTGTTGAGTGAACTCGAATCGTACGCGCTGCTGGGCGCCTATGCGGCCTTCGTCGCCTGGGTTATCGTCGAAACCGGGGGCTGGATCGGCGGCGTATTGCCGACCTGATGTACTGACCGCTCGCGTCACGAAACACAGACCCTGCCGACCTTGTGGACCATGTGCGTACCCATACGTTTTTGACCGTTCTTTCCCTCCTGTCCAGCAATGCCGGACGTCCCAGAGACCGTCGGTACTCCGGACGGCTCCACCGAGTTCGAGCACCGTCCGACGACTGACCAGTCGTTCGAGAACGCCCTCGCCAAGGCGAGAAACGGGACGCGACTGACAGTTGACGACGCTGTCGAACTCTTTACCACGGGCACCGGCCGGGACGGCATCGACCACGACCGGAAAGAGCAGGTACTCGAAGCGGCCGACCGCCGCCGGGCCGAGGTCGTCGGCGACGAGGTCACGTTCGTCGCGAACCTCAACAACAACGTCACGACGGCCTGCAACACTGGCTGTCTGTTCTGTAACTTCAAGGACCGCTCCGAGCAGTTCCGCAGCGACTATCAGGAGGACCACGGCGGCTTCACGAAGCCGCCGAGCGAGTCCCGTGAAATCGTACAAGACGCCCTCGACCGGGGCATCTACGAGGTCTGCTCCGTCTCCGGGCTTCACCCCGCGCTCGCGCTGGACGACGAACACCGAGAGATACTGGAGACGAGCGACCGCAGGGACCTGAACTACCGCTCGCCCGACGAGTACGAGACGGACCCGGCCACATACTGCGAACAGCTCGAGGCGATGAACGTCGGCGACATTCATCTCCACTCGATGACGCCGGAGGAAGCCTATCACGCCCGCCGTGGCACTGACTGGTCCTATGAGGAGGTGTTCAGCCGACTGCAAAACGCCGGGCTCGACAGTGTCCCCGGAACCGCCGCCGAAATCCTCGTCGACGAGGTCCGCGACGTTATCTGTCCGGGGAAGATCCGTACTGACGAGTGGCTCGAAGCGATGGAGGCGGCCGCGTCAGTCGGCCTCGATATGACCTCGACAATGATGTACGGCCACGTCGAGAACGAGCGCCACCGCGCGCTGCACCTGAAGCGCATCCGTGACTTGCAGGACCGGACCGGCGCAATCACGGAGTTCGTCCCGTTATCCTTTGTCCACGAGGAGACGCCGCTGTACGAGCGTGGCATGGTCGACGGCGGCGCGACGATCGACGAGGACGAACTGCTGATCGCCGTCTCACGGCTCTTCCTCGACAACGTCGACCACATTCAGGCCTCGTGGGTCAAATATGGTGACACGCAGGGATTGAAGATGCTCACCTGCGGCGCGGACGACTTCATGGGAACGATTCTCTCCGAAGAGATCACCAAACGTGCCGGCGGCGACTACGGCGAGTTCCGGTCGTTCCAAGAGTACGCCGACATGATTACCGCCATTGGCCGGACGCCCGTCGAGCGCTCGACGGACTACGAGCAACGCCGCATCATCGACCCCGACGCTGACGTGCTCGGCCCGCAGCTTGGACCGAGGGCTGACGGAACGCCATTACTCGACTGAATTAGTGGACCACGGCTGGGCACTGGCCGTGGCCGGTGTTGTAGAGTATTCTGCCTGGAACTGCTGTCAGAGGCACGCCCAGGCATGATATATATTGGTGCGCCAGCGTATGTGTAGATATCGCCTAGACTGCTAGGTGATTTCTGTCCAGTGTCTGTTCTGGCTGTTGTGACCGTCCAGCCGGCCCTGTTTCTTGTTGTCGGAGTCACAGCGTCATTGGATTCACACCCCGGTCCAGTATCGACCGGAACCGTTCGCCGGCATCATCATCGGCCTCGATAGCTGCCTCAATGGGGTCCGAGAGCCAGCCGTCGTCGACGAAGTGGTCGTAGACCGGCAACCGCTCGCTCAGTGGCACCTCGGCGGCCTCGGCGACGGCTGTCAGTTCCTGCAGCGCGGGCCACTCGTACTCGGGGTTGATGTGGTCGACTGTGACCGGGGAGACGCCGCCCAGATCGTCGATGCCACAGTCGGTCAGGTCTTGGGCGGGCGCGAGGTTCGGGGGGACCTGTACGGATACCGCCTCGGGAAGGGCTGCGCGGGCCATCGAAGTCACCCGGCGCATCGTCGCCAGGTCGGGGGACCCGCCCTGCCAGCGTTCGTTCTCGACCACGGGCTGGATGATGACCTCCTGAATATGGCCGTAGCGTTCGTGCATCTCTCGGATAGCGAGCAAGCTCTCGGCACGGTGGTGCCAGTCCTCGCCGATGCCGACGAGAATTCCCGTTGTGAACGGAACGCCGAGTTCGCCGGCCACCCGCAGGGTGTTGAGTCGCTGACCGGGGTTTTTCGCCCGCAGGCCACCGTGTGCCTGAACCTCTGTGGTCGTCTCGAGCATCACGCCCATCGAGGCGTTCAGATCGGCGACGTGGGACATCTGCTCGCGTGTCTGGTCGCCAGGGTTGGCGTGCGGGAGCAACCCCTCTTCCAGCGCGATTTCGCAGGCTTCCCGGAGGTACTCGTGGATGGAGTCGTGGCCCCACTCGGCGAGCTGGTCGTGGACCGCGGTGTAGCGGTCGTCCGGGTCGTCGCCGAAGGTAAACAACGCCTCGGTACAGCCGGCGTCGGCCCCGCGGCGGCAGGTCTCCCGGATTTCTTCTCGGTCCATCAGCTCCGCCTGCCCCGGTGGGTCGTAGTACGTGCAGTAGGTGCAGGTGTAGCGGCAGGCGGTCGTCAGCGGCAGGAACACGTTCCGACAGTAGGACAGCGCCGACGCGGCCTCAACATCCTCGGGCATCACCGTCAGCAGTCGCTCAATGTCGGCGTCCGGAATCTCGATAGCGACGTCATACGCGTCCGTGCCGGGTATCACGTCCCGGGGTCTGCACCCCACGAACAAAAACCTTCACTCGCGGCGGACGGTGACACGGCCGTCTGTGAGCGACAGATTGAAGCCGGCGTCAATAAGCCAATCCGCGGCCGCACCGTCGCTGTGTAACAGCACCTCCGCGAGGTCGCCCGGTTCATCGATGTCGGTTGCGAGCCGCCGGGAGTCAACTTCGGTAACGCTGGCTCCCACGTCCCGTGCGTTCTCGCGGTGGTCGCGGATAGACGCGCCGTGGTAGTCGACCCTGAACTCCGGATGCCGGCAGACGAAGGCGTTCGTCCCGCCGCCGAGGCCCGGGGCCAGCACCACGCCAGTTTCGGGAGCAAGCAGCCGCTCGATGCTCTCCCGGGTCACGAGCGGGAGGTCGGCCATTACGACGGCAAGTGTTCCTTCGCCGTCAGTCACTGTTGACGCGAGCAGGTCGTTGATGAGCGGGTCAAGCCCGCGGTCGTCGACGGTGACCGGAACGGCACAGTTGAGGGGCGCTGTCGAGATGACTTCGGGTTCGTGGCCCGCCGCTGTCACCGCGTCGACGACGTCTGCAAGCATCGCTTCGGTAAAATCACGGCGCTCGTCGGGAGAAAGAACGGCTGCAAGTCGCGTTTTGGGGTCAGACCCCGAGACGGGGACGACGAGACGCATTACAGCTTGGAGTATTCGTCCTCACTCATCTGGGAGTACGCGTAGTAGCCGCCACCGACCAGCAACAGGAGGACGATGAGTCCGCCGCCGACAAGCAGGAGCGTTCGCTGGGTCTGTGCGCTCTGCTGGGCCTGCTGTGCCTGGCTCTCGGCCTGCCCGGCGAGGTCCTGAGCGTTCTGGAAGTTCCCGTTCTCGTAGGAGGAGATAGCGCTACTGACTAGCTCCTCGGCGCCTTCGTTCCCACCGGCTTCGTCGATTGCGGCCTGCGCATCATCGATTGCCTGCCTGGCCGCCTGGCTCTCTTCGGTGTAATGATGCGCGGTGTCGTTGCGGAACTCATCTTCGTTGTTCCCGCTGATACGACTGAGGGTGGCGACCTGATAGTTCTGCGCCGGATCGTACGTGTAGTTCGAGATGCCCGGCGTCGTGCCAACGAGTTCAATCCGGACTTCGTCCCCGTTGTTGTCAACCGCCAGATCCTGCTCGAAGGACTGGTCGCCGTAGGTCTCTTGGTCCACTTGGTCACCTGCACGCAGCACGGTAACCGTCCAGCTGACGTTCTGGAGCTCGGTCGAGCCGGCGAGTGTCCACTCGTTCGGTGCGTCGGTGAACGGGTCATCTACCGTATACGTCACCGATACCTCTTCGCCGACAGCCGTTTCGGTCGGGACTCCGTCGGCAGAGACAGAGAACGCACTCGCTGTGCCGGCAGTCGCGAGTAGTGCGACAACACAGAGGAGTGCGGCGGTCTTGTTAGAACAGCGGATCAAGTTCATCTTCGTCGTCTTCGACTAAGTCTTCTAAGTTATCTTCGCTTTGGTTACGGATATCGTCGATGTTGTCCTGTGCCTCGATGGCGACCTGCTGGAGTTCCTTGATCCGCGGAACGTTGTGGACACCGGCTAGCAGGATGGATGCGGCCACTTTCGGGGCGTTAGTCGGATAGTCGCCACCGCGGACTTCCATCGAACCGGTCTGCTCCTCGAGCCACTTCCGACCGCGTTCTATTCCCTTCCGGTTCAGGTGTTTCGGCGGCCCTGCCATCACGAGCAAGGCACGCTCTGCACCTTCAATCTCACAGGGGAGTGTCAGTCGGCCGAGCGCGGCTTTCCGGACGAGCGACGTGATTCGGTTCGTCGTGTTCGCCGTATCCATTCCGTCATCGGACGAATCGTCGCCCTTGAACCGCGAGAGCAGGCCGCCGCCACCAGAGGAGACCTCGACATCCTCGGAGGCGTAGCCGACAGTGGACACGCCACCGCCGTCGAGCGTGTTGATGATCTCGGAGGAGTCGACGACGCTTTCCGCGACGTTGTCACCGGCCTCGATCTCGCCGGCCCCGAACAGCACGCCGAAACGCCGGACGATCTCCTCGTTGATATGGTCGTAGCCGCCTTCGACGGACTCGCCGGTCTGTCGCCAGGCGTCGTTGTCGAACACCATCAGGTTGTCCACCTCGCGCACGAACGTCTGGAACGAGCGGGCGGCGTTGAGGGTGTAGATGCCACCCTCGTCACTGCCCGGCAAGACGCCCAGCCCGTACACCGGTTCGGTGTAGATCCGTTTGAGGTGTTTCGCGACGACCGGCGACCCGCCCGATCCGGTCCCGCCGCCGAGACCGGCGACGATGAGGAAGGCATCCACTTCGTGGACAGGGATGTTGTCAATCGCACCCTGCACCTCGTCGATATCCTCTTCGGCGATTTCCGCGCCGAGTTCGTTGTCAGCGCCCACGCCGTGGCCCTTGACGCGGGCCTGGCCAATGAGCACTCGATTCTCTTCCGGAATGTGTTCTAGCCCAAGCAGGTCTGCTTTTGCTGTATTAACCGCTACAGCCGAGCGGACGATTCCCGAGCCGGTTTCCTTGTCGTACTCGAGGAATTTGTCCACAATTTTGCCACCGGCCTGCCCGAAGCCGATCATCGCCAGTTTCATTATATAGTTCTCCGCTTAAAGGGTCAAAGAGCGATAGCGAGTATAAGTGTTTTGCCCGGCTCTCAACCTTGAAAGCCCGGCTTGAAAACAAATCCTAGCTTACACAAACCCCTATAGGTGGAGACTACTGCCAGTCCTTATCGGTGGAGGTATCCGCTGAGCGTCGTTAAAGAGCCACTACTAACCCCGAACGCGTCGATATCGTTTGTTGCCGGACTATTATCGAATTTGAGCGAGCGGTACTGGTCGGCACCCATTGGGAACCCAACGCTTCCCAGGACAGAGAGACCGACCTTCGCGAGCGGCATCGGAAGGGGGACGATGCTTACCGACGACGCCTCGGCATCGTATACCTGATTTGTCACGTCTCTGAGCGTCAGTACTTCTGGTCCACCGATCTCGTAGGTCTCGCCGACGTGTTCCTCGGATTCGATACTGTCGACGAGCATCGGAACGAGGTCACCGACCCAGATGGGCTGGAACGTGGTCTGTCTACCGCCGCCGGGGAGCGGGTACAGTGGGACGCCTGGCGCAAACATGCCTTTGAGGCGCTTCGTGAATGAGACGAACTCCCCGCCCTCGCCGAAGACGACTGACGGCCGGAAGATAGTCCAATCCAGCGAGGATTCGGTAACGACCTGCTCGGCCTGTCCCTTCGACCGGATGTAGTGTGTGTCGCCATTGGGATCTGCACCCAGTGCGCTCAACTGGACGAACTGGTCGACACCGTGCTCCTCTGCGGCCTGTACGCTGTTTTCGGTCCCACCAAGATGGATTCGTTCGTGCATCTTATCGCCGCCATCCGGTTTGAACAGGGGCGACAGCGCAACCAAATAATACACTACGTCCTGGCCCTCGAACGCGCTCTCGATGCTACCGTAGTCTGTGACATCCCCGGCGACGGTTTCGACACCGTCTGGTAGTGTCGCGTCCTCCGGAGATCGGGACAGCGCAGTGACAGTGTGTCCCTGTTCGTTGAGTTCACGGCACAGGTGCTGTCCGATGAATCCAGTCCCGCCGACGACAAGTACATCCATAGGCATCAGTACGGCTGGTAGAACCGTAAAGGTGGGCGTATTTCATCGCTTGACCGGCCCGCAGTCCGGTCACTTGTGTCAGCCTACGGATGCACCGTCTAGGTCGGGGCGCTTACGTCCCCCCACACAGATTGTGAGGTATGCTCGTCACGCTTGAAGGACTGGACGGGAGCGGCAAGACGACCGTGTGGGAACGGCTCCGAAGCGACGACACAGTCCCCAACGAGGCTGTGTTCACGCGCGAACCGACCGATAGCTGGTACGGAGATGCCGTCCAGCGTTCCATCGACGACGACGACGCGGACTCGCTGGCCGAACTGTTCCTCTATACGGCGGACCACGCCGCGCATCTCTCGAACACGGTTCGACCGGCACTCAGAGAGAACCAGCTCGTCGTCTCCGACCGCTACAGCGACTCGCGGTACGCCTACCAGGGTGCGACACTCGAAGCGAGTGAGACGTTCGACGACCCGCTGTCGTATGTCCGGGAGGTCCACGCTCCATGGACCCGGCCGCCGGACCGGACCGTGTACCTCGACCTTGATCCCGAAACCGCTGCACAGCGAAGCGGCGCGACGAACAAGTTTGAGACCGCTGACTATCTCACAACGGTTCGTGACAACTACGAGCGACTCATCGAAGCCGACCCAGATCGGTTCGTTCGGGTTGATGCGACCGCCAACCCGGACACCGTGTACGAACGGGTCAAAGCAGCGATTCTGGACTAATCTATCGACGCCGGTACGTCGACTTCATCGGGGGCCGGCATCCAGAAGTAATCGAAGGTGACGCCAATTGCCAAGGGAATGAGGACAGTCACAAGCATGACGGCAGTCGTGGATCCGAGGTTCGCCCCAAGTCTGAACACGCCACTCAACACCAACACGAGAACAACCATGACCACCGGACAGAGAAGCAACGAGTAGACGATACTTCCCCATCGCGTGTGTAAGCGGACGCGGAAAAAGCGCGTCATGAGCGCCGTCACAGCACTGTTGACCAGCACGATGACGAGCAGGCCGATAATACCGGCGACACTGACCATATTCGTCGTAGGGTGGCAAGTCCCTTTGCCGTGTCGGAACAACGCGGGGAACTCACTCCAAACAGATGTACGTGCGCGTGTCGGCGACGCCGTCGAGGTCTCGGACGTGGCCCGAGACCGACTGCATGATGTCATACACTTCCGTACCCGTCGCTTCGCCGATGATGTCGTACTGCCCGGCGACGATGTGTGCCTCGGTGATGCCCTCGGCATCGCGAACTGCCGCAAGGAGTTCTTCGGATTTGCCGGCAGCGGTCTTGATCATAATGAACGCGCTAACCATATTGTGGTGTGTCGTGTCATAGCACGAAAAAGCTTCCGTCAAGAGACAACAATGTCTTTGTTGTTTGCTATCGTGGTCAAGGCGTCCGGTGGTTCCACCGGGTGGGTACTTTTATTCACCCCCGCCCCATAGGGGTGTGTATGCGATTCGTTATCGTGGGTGCAGGCCGTGTCGGATTGCGGACGGCTCGCGTCCTGCAAGAGAGTGGCCACGAAGTTGTCCTCATCGAGCGCGATGAGAACGCAGTCGAGCGCGCGCGAACGGCTGGCTTCGAGGTGATTGCGGGCGACGGCGCTATCGAGGAGACACTCGGCAACGCCGACCTCGAAGCCGCCGACGCGCTCGGCGCGCTCACCGGCGACCTGAACGACAACTTCGTTGCCTGTATGATTGCCAAGGAACACGGCTGTCGAACCGTTATGCGCATCGACGAGGACTACCGCGAGGAAATCTACCGACGCTACGCCTCCGACGTTGACGAGATTATCTACCCCGAACGGCTGGGCGCTATCGCCGCCAAGAACGCGTTGCTGGGCGGGAACATCCGCGCAGTCGCCGATATCGCACAGAACCTCCAGCTCGTGGAGTTTACCATCCAGCGGCAATCGCCGATGGAGGGGTACACACTGTCGGAACTGGAGCTTCCGTCGGATTCCCGGCTGATGGCGCACGGGAAAGGTGAGGACCCACTCGCTATTCCCGACCCGGACGAAACGCTGGAAGCCGGTGACCGAGTCGTGATACTGGCCGACTTTGGGACGCTCTCCGATGTGCGTAGTATTGTTGTCGGTGAATCAGATCCCGCGACCGCGCTTGGAGGTGCCTGAACATGGTCATTGCCTACGTGATGGTCAAAGCCCACACTGGTGACGCGGACCGTCTGAAGACTGATATCGAAGCTGTCGACGGCGTTGTCGAGGCCCACATCGTTGCTGGTGACGTCGACTTCATCGCAAAAGTGAACGTGGAGACGCCCGCCGAAGTCAAAGACGTCGCAGCGACACATATTCAGGAAATCCAGGGCGTCGAAACGACACAGACCTATATCGCGATGGACTGAGACGGACTCCTATCTCTGTTTCGAGCTCGGGACCGTACAGCTACAGCGGTGTCCCGCCGCGGGACCCCTCGCTCCCGCCGGTACTCGCCGAATTGAGCAGGTCAGCTACGACGCCGACGTAGTCGTAGCCGGGAATGACGCCCTCCACGTACGTCCCCTCGACGTACTCGACGAAGGTTTTGGCGACGTCGGCGGCCTGCCGTTCGCCACCCATTGTGTATTCGAACGTGACCACGACCTGCTCGCCGTCCTCGACGACGCTGTAATCGTCCAGTTCGACGGCGGTTCGGGTCGCTTTCGGCGCGTCCTCCAGCCGTCGCTCCAGCGTCTCAAGCCAGCCGTCAACGACTGCGTCCCCGACCTCGTCGCTTGTCGCGGCCTGTAGCGACGGCGCTTTGACCGTCACCTCGTAGTTCGTCCGCCACTCTTCGCCCTCAGACGCGGTCACGCGGCCATCGAAGTTTGTCGTCTCGACAGCGTAGCTATCCCCGGCCGAGACGAGCGCATCGTGTTGGTCGAACGCTTCGGCAACATCATCTGGCATATCAGTCATTACGCCGGTATAGGCCACAGACGTGCAAAAACGCGTCGTGTCCGGACACAATCCGTTCGAACTATCTGTCACTACTGCATCCAAAGCCGTAACCACACAGGCTGTGCCACATCTGGGCCACGTAGACCACAGAATGTGTTTCAGGCGAGCGGTCAGCGTTGCATCTTGTGAACGTCTGTGCCGAACTGCCTCCGAGCCACGGTATCCGCTGGACGGTGGTTCGAATCCCATTCGCATTGCTCCCCGTCTCGACTCGTCACAGAATGCGAGGGATGGGATTCGAACCCACGGACCCCTACGGGAGCGGGTCTTAAGCCCACCGCCTTTGGCCAAGCTCGGCTACCCTCGCGCAGATTGAACTCTGCGGGGGCTAGTGAATGGTCCTTTCGGTCTCGGGCTGCGAGATGACCTATCGTGTCCCACCGCCGTCACGTCGGCGGCACTGGACACGGACTGTGACACATCGACGTGGCTGTCACTCCCTCCGATGCCGATACCTACTCGTCGACAGGGAGTCTATCTGTTGGGAGGAACTTCGTCCGGTCCGCGTGGTTGAACGTTGCGACCGGGGTCCCGTCCAGCTTTCTGAGCATCGTCTGGAACGTCGCGCCGTCGTTCGCAGCGGTAACCGCGTTCCCGGCATCTTGGAGCTTGTACGCGCCAGCGATGAACAGCGAGGCGGCGTCCGGGTCGAAGTACTCGACGGCCAGAAACACCTGCTCTCCGACCGTCCGCCGGTACACGTCATACGCTTCGAGTGGGTTCGATTCGACCAGCCGCGTTACGTCTTGGGCCTTGTTGCCCGGAATGACGAACACGAGTTCGAGTCCGTCACCGTCGTCGACTGTTTGCAGGCCCGCATCCCCAGCCGGGACGACGACGGCCTCGCGGCCGTTAGAACGGCGCTGATCCGCCAGTGCCTGTGTCTCTTCTAGCGTCTGTTTCCACGATGCCTTGCGGTCGTCCGAACCGGCGGCAAGCCGTTCGAGGTCGTCTGTCCCCTCGCCACCTGTCTTAACCATATCCTGTCGTTACGCCCGCGGGAGGTAAATGGTGGTGTCACTGGACGCCGAAGACGACCTCCATGCTCAGGGAGAGCCCGAGGACGAACAGACTCGCAACGAAGAGCTTCACCGGTGGCGAGAGTCGGTCTTCTGGCGGAGCGAGCGTATCGAGAGGCGGGACGACACGAGCCAGCAGCGACTCGAATGGCGTCCGATCCCGCGCTGACACGCCAAACGACACGTTGGATTCGCCGGACTCATCGGAACCGAGAGAGGGCGCACGCCACAGCGTGACCGAGGCGTAGCCGAACAGCGCGAAGCCGATAAAAAACAGTGCAAACTTCACTGTCACCCAGCCACCGCCACGGAGCGGCGAGAGCACGCCACCGATAAGCATAGCTGTGAGCGTTACGCCGAGGGCGTACCACAGCAGATCGAGTACCTTTCCCGCCAGGTTATCCATCGTGCGTGTCGTAGCCACGTTGGCGAAGTTCGTCACCAGGGGAGACATGCTCCTGTGCGTGCCGGTGACAGAAGCTCATCCGTCCGTTGTCGACATCATAGTACTGCGGTGTTTCGGTGTCACACTGACTGCCGAACACTTCTCTGAGGTAGGCTCGAGCGGCGTCTGGGTCGCCATCACTGAGATACGTCGCCGCCTGCTCGACGTGCTCCTGTACGTCCGGCGGAAGGGTCACGTCGCTGAACTCCTCTTCGACGATCTCCTCGCTGTCGGCCAGCGCGGTGTCGAACCCAAGTCGTTCCTTGAGCCGCTCACCGATCGACTGTTCCGCGCGGGACCGCTCGCGAATGACATCTCGGAACTCCCGAATCCGGTCCCACACCGCGTCGCTGGCTTCGATATCTTCCGGGTGGATCCGGACGGGACACCGCGTTGCGAAGGGACACCCTTCCGGCGGGTCCCGTGGGCTCGGTGGTGATCCCGGCAAGGTAATCCGGTCCACCTGCACCGTCGGGTCCGGTTCCGGAATCGCCGACAGCAATGCGCGCGTGTAGGGGTTTTCCGGGCTCTGGAACAGCCGTTCCGTCGGCCCGACCTCCATGAGGTTCCCGAGATACATTACCCCGACGCGGTCACAGATGTGCCGGACCACGCTCAGGTCATGCGCGATGAAGAGGTACGTGAGACCGAACTCCTCTTGCAGTTCCTCTAGCAGATTGAGTATCTGGGCCTGAACGGACACATCGAGTGCCGAAACGGGCTCGTCGAGGACGACGAACTCCGGTTCGAGTGCGAGTGCGCGAGCAATGCCGATTCGCTGTCGCTGCCCGCCGGAGAACTGGTGGGGATACCGGTAGTAGTGCTCCGGCATGAGCCCGACCTGGTCGAGCAGTGTCCGCACCTTCTCCCGACGCTCGCGGGCCGTGCCCTGTTCGTGAACGTCCAGCGGTTCGCGGATGATCTCGCCGACAGTCATCCGGTCGTTGAGGCTCGACTCGGGGTCCTGAAACACCATCTGGGCGTTGCGGCGCCACTGCTTGAGGTCGCCGCCGCTGAGCTCGGTTATATCGGTTCCATCGAAGGAGACCGTTCCAGACGTGGCCGTCTCCAGTTGGATGAGCGTCCGACCCAGAGTTGTCTTGCCACAGCCGGATTCACCGACCAGACCGAACGTCTCGCCGCGTGAGATTTCGAAGCTCACGCCGTCGACGGCTTTCACAGGGTCCCCCCCGAGTAGTCCACCGCCTTCGTAGTACGTCTTCAGGTCCTGCACATCGAGCAACGTCTCGCCAGTCTGGTGTGACACAGTGTCGACGACTGATTCACTCATCCGCGCCACCCCCCTCACTGTGTCCGCCGGTGTCACCGGCACTGTGGCCGTGGCCACCATCAGCCCGGGCATCGCTGTCTTCGGGACCAGTGTCCTCTCCGGCGTTTCGCTTTGCAGCCGGCCAGTCATCCGCTGACAGCGCTTCGTCTGCCTCAGCGCCTGTCTGGTCTGCGTTCTCTTCGTGGTGTGTCACAGTGTCGTCGGTAGGCATATCTTCGGGGTACAAGAGACAGGCGGCGGTATGGTCTGATGAGTCGCCGACTTCCACGTGAGCGGGATGGACCCGCTCACACTCGTCGAAGCCCTTCGGGCACCGGCTGACGAATCGGCAGAACGACGCTGATTCGTGTGGCGTCGGCACGTCCCCTTCGATAGTGGGGAGCCGGTCCGTACTGGGGTTCCGACCGGGAATACTCTGCAGGAGTCCCTGCGTGTATGGATGGTGTGGGTTTGCGAACAGTTCCTCTACGGGTGCTCGCTCGACGACTTCGCCAGCGTACATCACGGCGACGCGGTCAGCAACTTCCGCGATAACGCCCATGTCGTGCGTAATGAACATGATACCGATGTCGCGCTCTGTCTGAATTTCCTGCAACAGGTCCAGAATCTGGGCCTGAATAGTGACATCGAGCGCTGTCGTCGGCTCGTCACAGATGAGCAGGTCGGGGTCACAGGCCAGTGCCATCGCGATGACGGCTCGCTGGCGCATCCCGCCGGAGAACTCGTGTGGGAACTCATCGACGCGCCGCGCCGCGTCGGGGATGCCGACCGCACGCAGCAGTTCGATGGCTTCCGACTTGGCTTCGGCCCCCTCCATATCGCGGTGGAGCTCCAGCGCCTCGATGATCTGGTTCCCGACAGTGTACACTGGGTTGAGTGAGCTTAGCGGGTCCTGAAACACCATCGCGATGTCCCCGCCACGAACTGACCGGTATTCCTTCTCCGAAAGCGCTGTCAGCTCTCGCCCGTCTAACCGTATCGACGACTCCTCGCGGATTTCGCCCGGACTGTCGACCAGTCCCATTATCGAGCGTGCGGTAACACTCTTGCCCGAGCCGGATTCGCCGACAATACCAAGCGTCTCGCCGCGAGCAATTTCGAAGGACACCCCGTCGACAGCACGGATCTCCTCTCGCTCGCTGTGGAACACGGTTCTGAGGTTGTCAACGGCCAGCAGTGGCTCGCCGTCTTCGGTGTGGCTCATCCGCCACCACCTCCGGCGGCCGCGCCAGCTGCGCCGCCTTCTGCACCCTCGCTCTGTGGGTCGATAGCGTCACGAATTCCATCACTCAGTGCATTGAACCCGGTGACAACCAGCGTAATCAGGAGCCCCGGAATGAGCGAGATGTGCCAGGACTGACTGGCGACGTACTGCTGCCCGATGTTGATCGCTCGCCCCCACTCTGGGGTCGGGGCGGTAATCCCGAGTCCGATGAACGAGAGGGCAGAGACGGAAATAATGACGCCACCGAGCGTCAGGGAGGCGTAAACCAAGAGATAGCCGAGGATATACGGTGCCATGTGTTTCCGCATAATCACAGTGGGTCGTTGGCCGTAACTCTTTGCCGCGTCGACCCACTCCTGTTCGCCGACCTGTAACGCAGGGCCACGTACTGCTCGCCATAACCCCGGCCAGCGTATTAACGCAAACAGGAGGATGAACAGCATCGCCCCGTTGTATAACTCTGCTATCCAGTGGTTCTTGAACACAACTGTCGCAAGAATCACCAACAGCAATGCTGGCATTGCCTGCACAGAGTCACTGGTCAGTACCACAATGAGGTCGGCCACCCCCTTGTAGTAGGCGGTAACCAATGCCAGCGTCGTCGCGATAAAGCCTGCAATCGCCATCGATCCGAGGCCGATGAACAGTGACACCCGTGCGCCAAAGGCGAGGAAGGTGAACAGGTCCTTGCCGCTGACGAGCGTTCCGACAGGGTGGAACCGCCCGAAGTCGTCGTAACTCCAGACGCCGACATTGCTGTCTCCGCTACCACGGGACGCAGAACCGAGGTTCGCTTCGCCAATGGTAATCGTTTCGACCGTCTCCGTGTCTTCGTTGTAGTACTGCATATCGTAGGAGTACGGTCCTTCGATATTCTCTTCGGCCGTCGTTGGGCCGACAACGGGCGCGAACGCGGCCATCGTAATGAAGAAGACGACGACAGCAAGCCCGAATAGGCCCCAGTAGTGGCTTCGGAGTCGGTCGATAACATCGTCAGTTGGCGTCCAGTCAGCAGCGCGGTAGTGCCGACGGAAGAGCACGTAGCCGTACCACAGCCAGCCCAGCAGGACTGCAACGTATGCATACACCAACAGGAAGCGGATGAGCCATGCGTACTTCGGCTCGAGGCCGAGGAACGTGCCCTGCCAGGCGCTCCCGTCGTAGTACCCCCGGTTGGGTATCAGTTCTCGGCTCAGCAGATGTGGCAGTTCGCCAAAGTAGGCTGAGGCATTGGCGAACGCCTCGGCGCCGGGTGCTCCCGGGAGCAACCCAAGCCCAGCGCCTATCGCACCGAGCAGTCCGTCAAGGTACGTCGGACCCTCAAGCAACAACAGGAGACAGAGCACAGCCCCCCACAGCAGTGCCGGCCCGGGGTGTGCCTTGAGCCGGTCTCGCAACGGCTGATCGATGTCTTCGGTGGATTCTGTCTCCATCATGCGTCGTACCCCACACGTGGATCGATAATTGTGTACGCGAAGTCCTGTACGATATTCAGCCCGACAATAAGGAGGATGAACAGATACATCAGTGTTCCAACAAGCGGCAGGTCACCCTGCTTTGCCGCCTTGACGAACAGCAGGCCGATGCCATTAATCGAGAAGACAGTCTCGACAAGCACTGACCCGCCGATCAGGATGAACGCCTCCGCAGTGATTACCGGCACGAGCGGAATCAGCGCGTTCCGGAAGATGTGTTTCCAGACCAGCACCCGCGGTGAGACGCCTTTGGCCTTTGCCGTCTCAACGTACTTCGAGTTGATCGTTTCGAGCACAGCAGTTCGGCCGATACGCATCTCTGTACCCATCGATGCGGACCCGAGCACTAGCGCGGGCGGCAGTATCTGTTTTGTCGCTTTTGCGAGGTTGGTCCATGCCTGTCCCGGGTCCGTTATGAGTCTCGTGGGACTCCTCAGCACGGCGAGGTTCGGCGAGGTCACGACGTTAGTCTCGACGATAAAGCTGGTCCAGCTGAACCCAAACAGCTGTTCCGACTGGGAGAGCACCGTCACCAGAATGACCGCGAGCCAGAAGTTCGGCATCGCCCGCCAGACAATCCCACCGAAGGAGGCGAAGTAATCAGAGAACGTGTTGGGATTCAGACCGGCGTAGAACCCGAGCGGAATGCCGATTCCGATGGCGATCACGACCGCCCAGAATCCGAGCCAGATCGTCCGCGGTGCGTAGCTAACAATAAGGTCGATGGCCGGCGTCCCGGAGTTGATAACCCACGACTGGCCCAGATCGAACATGAACAGGTTTCCCATAAAGTCGAAGTACTGTTCCCAGAGCGGTTCGTTCAACCCTAACCGTTGTTCGATCTGTCGGATCGCGCGTGCGTCACCTTGCGGGCCGAGGATCGCCGCTGCAGGACTGAGCGGCCCCAGCCGGATAATTGCGAACGTTACTGTCGTCCCGAATATAATAACAGGGATTGACAGTACCAAGCGCTTGAGCATATACGTAGCACGGCTCATGGCTTAGCTTGTCTCCGTTGTACGGGTACTTGTGAGTTCATAATCTCTGAGGGCTGCGAAGTTGTTCCCGTCACCAACCGCGACGGGGACGATTACGCCAGCAGGGACGCGATTACTGTCTGTCTCCGAGCGACACAGTGTTCATCTTCTGTCGGCTCGGCCCCATCCCAGCCGGCGGCGTAAAGTCGACATGGTCGTACCAGAACAGCTCAGTCAGCTCGTGATACACCGGCAGCATTGCGACGTCTTCCCAGTTTGCGTCCTCGAGTTGGACGTATGCGTCGTTCCGAGCGGCCTGGTCTTCTTCTGTCGGTGCGGGGTTCTCGGCGATTGACTGATACGCCTCCTCAGCCCGCTGTGCAGCGTCGCCGTTCTCCGGCTGCCAGTTGACGTACGAAATCGGGAAATCGAGGCTCGTATCGGTCTGTGGCGGGTTCAGCAGCTGAAGGAAGTTGTCCGGGGCAGGCCAGTCGGCGACCCAGCCAAGCGAGTACATCTCTAGTTCGCCGTTGCGACCACGTTCGAGGAGCGTGTTGAACGGCGCTTGATTGACTTCGAGGTCGATGAAGACACTCTCAAGCTGGTCCCGAAGGATGCTTGCGGTTTCGCTCCAGACACCGGACTCGTAGATTGTCAGCTCCATGGCGAAACGCTCGTTTTCGCCGTAGCCAGCCTCTTCCATCACTGAGCGGGCCTCTCCGAGCTGGCTGTCGTCGTAGCCGTATGGATACTCGTTTTCGGCGCGGTCGTTGTAGTTCTGGGGGCCGCCGGGGAAGATGGATTTCGGCGTGAAGTTGTAGGCAGGCTCGCCGCGCTGTTTGAAGACCTGCTCGACAACGGTATGCTGGTTCATCGCGTACGCGACCGCTTGCCGGACCGGCTTGGGCACGCTGGCCATATTAAAGCCGAGATAGAACACGCCGATGTTCGACACACCGGAGTAATTGGCCGTGGCGCCGTTGCGCAACTCTCCGTAGGTCCCGTTCTGACGACCCTGGTCGTCTTCCTCTTCGACGGATACCTTCCCGGGGTCGTACTGCGCTGTGGGGAGCTCGAAAATGTCGGCATTGCGGTTCATCGCGTAGTTGTAATTGGCCGAATCGCTCTCGATGACCGCAAAGTGGACGCCGTCAACGCTCGCGCTCTCGCCGTAATAGTCGTCGTACGCACTGACTCTGGCCTCAGTGCCGGAGTCCCACGTATCGAATTCGAAGGGCCCGTTCCCGACCGGGCTCGAACTGGAGAACTCGGCCTGTGTCACCTCGCCCTCGTATCCTTCGATGTCGCCGACCATGCCCTCAGGAACCGGGGCGAAGGAAGTGTACGCAAGCATTTCCAGCGTGGAAGCAAATGGCGATTCCAGCTGGACTTCGAGCGTCGTTTCGTCGACAGCTTCGACGCCAAGCGTCCCCGGCTTGTACACTTCCTGTTCCTCGCCGTCGACCGTCTCGGTCGTCGTTTCGTGTGTCACGCCTAGTGAGTCTAGAACGAAATAGGCACGACTGGAGTTGTCAGATGCAGTCAGCCGCTCGAATGAGTAGACAAAGTCACTGGCGGTTACGGTGTCCCCGTTGTGGAAGGTCGCATCTTTCAACTGGAACGTGTAGGTCGTGAAGTCCTCAGATACCTCATAGTCCGCAGCCATAAGCCCCTCTACAGCGGGCTGGCTGTCGGGATAGTTCATCAGTGGGTCGAACATCTGCTGGATGACGATTCCCGACTGGGTGTCCGTTGCCTCGATCGGGTCCATTGTCGTCATCGTGCCCGTGTTGACCCGCCAGAGGTCACCCTCTTGTTTCAGGTCGGTCCCGACATCGCCCCCACTGCCGTCTGTCGAGTCCATACCGCCGCCAGTCCCCTCCTCTGTTCCCTCAGTCTCGTCGCTATCACTGGAACATCCTGCCAGCGCTGCGGCCGCCGCAGCACTGCCCGTTGTTTTCAGAAACGATCGCCGTTCCATGCTACTTGAACGTGGCATATTGATACCCAAATTGCCCCCTACAAATAGAAGTTATGTCATACAGTAGCTTGAAATATTAAACTGCTCGCATGAAGAAATTCAGTTTATTATCTATAGTAATCTTACATGATATATCCTGTAGCGGTTGTTTCCTGCATACAGATATTCTACCCAGCAGAACTGAATTATCGGTGTTATTGACCGCGCGCACCGGTATCTACGCGGACTGATAGACGGTGGTAGAACTGCCGCTAGTAGAAACTGCGCTACCAGTCGACGGATAGTGACCCGTCGCCATTCGGGTCCGGAGCGATTTCTTCGTTCGTTCGCCGGTCGATGACGTGGATAATTCCCCGGTCTTTCTTTGCCGGGCAGGCCTCTGCGGCCGCGATATTATGATCGAGATCCGATTCGTCGATGAAGTACGCCTTGGGCTTGGCGATGCCAGTGTCTAGGTCAAGCGTCCAGTTACGCGACTTTTCGGCGCACTTGCCCGCGCCGAAGCACTTGTTGGCTTCGAAGATTATTTTGTAGGGCTTCTCCTCGACTGGGGGGCCGTCCTGTTCGCCGAACTCGCTCGGATCGACGTCGTCCGCGTCTGCCATTACGCTCTATTCGAGATGGACTGCCTTTCGATTGTCGGTCTCGCCGTCGTTCGCCGCTACGTCTCAATCGCCGAGACGACCTCGACAGGGTCCCCGACGGTGAGCACCGCGTCGCGGTCGGCCTCTGGAATGCGGGCGATAAGCATCAGGGTGTAGAAGTGATCGAAGGCGTCCCGGTCGGCCCACTCCGGAAACGTCTCTTGCCGGCGCTCGATGAACTGTTCCCGGAACCCCGGCGTTTCCTCGCCGGTATCGGGGTCCCGCTGAGGGACCACACAGCGACCGCAAGGTGTCACCCCTTCGAAGCGGACGCCGCCGGCCTGGAATGCGGGAGCCTCCGCGCCGACGAAGCGGTCCTCCCAGAACGCTGGGACGCCGCCGATTTCGACGTTCGCGCGAAGCCGCCGTCGCAGTCCGTCGACGGTCACGTCGTCGAACCACGATGCCACAGTTTCCAGTGTCGCAGTGCTGATGACTGACGGCCCCATCTCCCGGCGGTCGACGTAACCGAGCGCCTCGTCGCGCTTGACGGTCAGGTCTACATCGAAAAAATCGCTGAGCCAGTCGGCTGCTCGGGTGCGCTCACCTGCATCCCGGAGTTCGAACGATGCACTGTCGCCGTCGGTGGTGACCGACAGCGTTCCTGTTTCGGGGTTGTAGCCGGTGTCGATGTTGTGGACGCGGCGGGTTCGCTTCCCGTTGAGCACGTCGCCGTCGGCGTCGAACAGGGCGAACTCGCGGTCGTGCGCCAGCGTCCCGCCCGGGCGGATCGATACTGAGTTGCAGTCCATACCGTCCAGTGCCTTGACGGGGTAGACGGTGAGGCGTTCGACGTGTGCCACTATCGGGTGCTCGGCCGGAACGACGAAAACGTTGTGTGGTTACCGGTGAACGTCGACCGATTCCAGCAGCATCTCCTCGGTCGGCGCGTCGTTGTGGTCGGTGTCGACGTTGCCGATGGACTCGACGACATCCATCCCGTCGATGACCTTCCCGAAGACGGCGTGCTTACCGTCGAGGTGGGGCTGGGCGTCGAGGGTGATGAAGAACTGCGAGCCGTTGGTGTTCGGGCCGCTGTTGGCCATGCTGAGGACGCCCGGGCCGTCGTGACTGAGTTCGTCGTGGAACTCGTCGTCGAAGGAGTAGCCGGGGCCGCCGCGACCGGTGCCGGTCGGGTCACCCATCTGGATCATGAAGTTCTCGATGATGCGGTGGATGTCGATATCGGTGTACAGCGGGTCGATGCGTTTCTCGCCGGATTCGGGGTCTTCCCACGCGCCGGTCCCCGGACCGACTTCGGTCCCGTCGTAGTCGTCGGCCCCTTCGGCCAGACCGACGAAGTTCTCGACGGTAGTCGGCACGCGCTCGTCGTACAGTTCGACTTCAATCTCGCCCTCTGTTGTGTGGAGGGTCGCAGTCAGGTCACTCATACTCAATCGGAGGGAAGCCCGGCAGAAAAGCTTGCCCACTGACCGAGAGTTCAAGTACCGAAACGAGGCCATCGCCGCCATGGTCTGAGTAGCCGTCGCGTGGCGGGTCGCGGGAGCCCGACATGTCGCCACGTGAGCGGGAGTGTCGGCTGTTCGCTATTCCGGACTACGGCAGATGTGACAGTAGTAGCTTCGACACCTGCTCGGGGGCGTCGAACTGGACCCAGTGGCTCGCCGCCGGGAGCCGCTCGACTCGGCAGTCCGGGATCCATTCTTCGAGGTCCTGAGTCAGATCGATCGAGAGCGCATCGTCCTGCACACCCCAGACAAGGAGCGTCGACGCTGTCACCGGACGGTCGCCGACGCCGCCTTCCGTGAACGTCAGTTTTGCGTTCCGCCGGACAAGCGCCCGGTAATAGTTGACTGCAGCCGTGCGTGCGCCCGGCTGCCCGAGCGCCCGCTTGTACCGCCGCACGTCGGTCTCGGTGAAGGCGTCAGGGCGGCTCGGTCCGTCAGCCAGAATGCGCTCCAGCATGGTGAAATCGTCCCAGCCGAGGCTGGCCTCCGGAAGCACGGGAAGCTGGAAGAACAGCACGTACCAGGAGCGCAAGAGCTGGTCAACTGAGCGGCGGAGCTCCCGTTCGTATGCCGACGGGTGTGGTGCATTCAGGACCGCAAGCTGGTCAACGACATCGGGACGGTCGATGGCAGTCTGCCAAGCGACTACGCCGCCCCAATCGTGGCCAACGACGTGCGCCTGTTCGCGGTCGAGCGCCGAAACGAGGCCCGCGACATCGGCGACCAGCTCATCGATGTGATACGCGGCGACGCCGTTGGGCTTGTCGGAGTGGTTGTAGCCTCGGAGGTCCGGCGCGACCACACGGTAGCCGGCGTCCGCGAGCGCTGGAATCTGGTGTTTCCAGGCGTACCAGAACTCCGGAAAGCCGTGCAACAAGACGACGAGGTCGCCGTCCGGCGGCCCGGCAGTCACGGTGTGGAGCCTAATACCGTTGGTGTCGACCAGTTCGTGGATGCCGGGTGTTTCTGCTGCGGGTACCGTCCACGCAGTGCTGTCACGAGCGCTGGCGTGTTGTCCCATCAGAATGCCTTCGCCCGCTCGGTAGAAGTGGGTTCCGCTCTGCCCGCCGTCGCCGGATCAGAAGGCCCGAAGGTTGTCGAGTGTCTCCGCTGCACTGCCGTCGGCGATCGCTTCACGGGCTTGCTCAAGGCCGTGTTGAATGCTGTCGGCGTCCTCGCGGGCGTAAATGCGGAGGGCGGCGTTGAGCTCGACAGCGTCAGCGAAGCCGTCCTCGCGCTCGCCAGTCAGCACGGCCTCAGTTATTGCCGCCGACTCTTCGGCTACGTCGTCGACCTGCAGATCCTCGCTCTCGATGTCCATCCCGTACTCGCCGGTGCGGATCTCGAAGTCCGCGATGTCCTCGTCGTCGGACTCCTCGCCGGTGACGGGCCATTCGGCCACGATGGTCTCGCCGGGACGAACGTCGTCGTAGCCCTCCATTCCCTGGAAGAACAGGGCACGCTCGACACTGCTGGTCTCTGACCGGACGAGCGTTCGGACCATCTTCTTCGCGAAGGCCAGATGATAGAAGCTGCCGAGATGCACACTGGCGTTAGCCGGGTTCGCGAGCGTTTCAACAGTGTTGACGAACGTCCGGACGCCCATGTTGTCGCGGCGCTCGAACAGGGCGTCGATGCCGGGGTTGAATTCGGGCTGATAGTAGAAGCCAAAGCCGACCTCATCGACCATATCGGCGCTTTCGCTCGGCTCGATTTCGGTTCGGACGCCCAGTTCGTCTAGCACGTGTTTGTAGGCGTCCTGCTTCTGCGTCGGGACGCGGTCGCCGGAGTGAACCACAACGGGCGTCCCGGCGGCGGCGGCGACGACACCTGCGCCGACGCCGAGAATCGCGGACCGGCCTTTGCCGTCGTAGTTGGCCCCGCAGTCGACTGGGTCAGCTTCTGGTGTAGCTGTCTCGACCGATTCCTCGGACATCACGTCGACGTACGCACCCAGTTCCTCGGGACTGTTGCGTTTCCACCGGTTGGCGAGCCAGAACGCGCCAAGCGTTGTCTGGTCGGGTTCGTCGCCGAGGATGCGCTGGAACGCCTCCCGGGCCTGTGTGCGGGACATGTCGTCGGCCGATTTGTGACCGGAGCCGACGACTTCCGTCATGAGTCGTTTGAGCGGCCATTCGCCGTACTCCCGGGTCGCTTGCGCCATGGAAACGTGTTCGGGCCAGAGTTCAAAAGCCCCTGCGTTTCGTTCTCAATTTGCGGGAACTGGCTGAGGTCCCGAAAGGGATACACGACTACACTCCTAACCAGATACAATGAGTCTCCAGTCGGGCGAGTGGCGCGAGCAGATCGACGAGATAGACGCTGCGCTCATCGATGAGTTCCAGAGCGACTTCCCGATTCAGGAACACCCCTTCGAGGCCGTCGGTGATGCACTGGGGGTTTCGGCGGGAACAGCACTCGACCGGGTCAAAACGCTCCGTGACGACGGCATCTTTCGTCGGTTCGGTCCAGTTCTCAATCCGCCGGTCATTGGTTCTTCGACGCTGGCTGCTGTCAGTGCCCCGGAGGATCGGTTCGACGAGGTCGCCGAGATAATCAACGGGTACCGCCAGGTGAACCACAACTACGCTCGCGACCACGAGTGGAATATGTGGTTCGTTGTCACTGCAGGCTCCCGACAGCGACGCGACGAGATTCTGTCCGAGATTGAGGAGCGAACGGGCTGTTCGGTACTCGTCTTGCCGATGCTGACCGACTACTACATCGATCTGGAGTTCCCGGTCGTCAACGGTGACCGGTTTGCCCGGGAGAGTCTGGAGACGACCGACGCCACTGCGACCCGAATAAGCGAAGACGCCGCCGCAGATCTCTCGGAACTGGACCGACGGTTGTTGCTCGAAATCCAGACCGGTTTCCCGCTCGTCGCAACGCCCTACCAGGACGTGGCGGACGCTGTCGATGCCGACGTGTCCGACGTGCTCTCGGCCATCAAGCGACTCCAGCAAGCCGGCTGTATCAAGCGCATCGGCTGTGTCGTGAATCACATTGTCACCGGGTTCGACAACAACTGCATGGTTGTCTGGGATGTCCCTGACGACGCCCTCGACGAGCGCGGGCAGGCAGTCGGCGAGCTCCCCTACGTCACGCTCTGCTATCACCGGCCTCGCCGGCCTGAGCAGGACTGGCAGTACAGCCTCTTTACAATGATTCACGGACGCGAAGCGGCCATCGTGGATAAGAAGATAGACGAACTCGCGACCGACCACCTCCCCTACGACCACGACCGACTGTACTCGACGGAGACGCTCAAACAGACAGGAGCACGATACGACGACATCGTCGGACAGTAGGACTTGGTGAATAAGGTAGCCTGATTTGAGCCGGCCGGAATCCTTTTGCAATCCTGTTGTAAATATGCTAGCTAATGACAAAGGGTCGGCAAGCGACAATCCTCGTCGTCGACGACGAATCAGCGGTGGCCGACGTGTACGCAGAACAGCTACGGGATCGGCACGCAGTCGAGACGGCATACAGCGGTGAGGCCGCCCTTTCGAAACTGGATTCTGCAGTCGATATTGTCCTGTTAGACCGGCGAATGCCGGATCTCTCCGGTGACGAGGTGCTGTCGGCGATTCGTGAGAAACGCTACGACACGCGCGTAGCGATGGTGACCGCAGTGGACCCTGATTTCGATATCATCGAGATGCCCTTCGATGATTACGTCCTCAAACCGGTGTCGAAGGAAGACCTCTTCCAGACAATCGAACAGTTGCTTCTGTACGCTGATTACGAGGAACGCCTGCGCGAGTGTTACTCGCTCACGGCGAAATACGCGGCACTGGAATCGTCGAAACCACAGGCCGTCCTCGATGAAAGTGAGGAGTTTGCTGCACTGGAGGCTGAACTCGCGGAGGTCCGGGCGGAGCTTGACGAACTCACGGATTCGTTCGATGCCACGGACTTCGAGTTGCTGTTCCGGGATTTCGAGACGGACGAATCACTGCCGGACAGTACACAGCTTTGATCCGGTTCGGAGCGGGTAGTTTCCGCGGTGGCGATGCTCACGGCGACCCGCTCACCCTTTCGAAAACACTAACCGATTCTCTTCCATAGGGAGGGCAATGAGTCAACAACTCCCGGACGTGCAGGCGTCGAGTCCGGACGTAACGGTCGGTCTCAATCGCGTCGGTGTGACGGGTGTCGAGAAACTCGTCAAACTGGGGCGTCGTGACCGCGACCCCATCGTACTCATGGCGGAGTTCGAAGTGTTCGTAGACCTGCCGTCCTGGCGAAAGGGTGCCGACATGTCCCGCAATATGGAGGTTATCGACGAGACACTGGAAACCGCTGTCTCCGAGGAAGCCTATCGGGTTGAGGATGTCTGTGGCGACGCCGCCGAACTCCTGCTTGAGAAGCACGATTACACGACGAAAGCAGAGGTTCGGATGGAAGCGGAGTACGTCACCCACGAATCCACGCCGGCGTCGGAAATGGCGACACAGTCGACCGCCGATATCATCGCCTCGGCGACGGCGACCGAAGACGGGACGAGCGAGGAAATCGGTGCTCGTGTCACCGGGATGACCGTCTGTCCGTGCTCACAGGGGATGTCGGCTTCCCGCGCCCGCGAGACGCTCCAGCAGCTAAACGTTGACGACGATGTCATTGAGGAGTTCCTCGAAACCAATCCACAGGCCGGCCACTCACAGCGGGGCCACGCCACGCTCACCGTCCAGAGCGACGGCGCGCCCGAGGTTGACCTGAACGAACTCATCGAAGTCGCCCGCGACTCGATGAGCGCCCGCATCTACAATCTCGCGAAGCGGCCCGACGAGGACCACATGACCTACGAGGCCCACAAGGACGCCAAGTTCGTTGAGGACTGCGTTCGCGCGCTCGCTGAGGGCGTCGTCGAGACGTTCCCGGATCTACCCGACGATGCCGTCGTGACGATGAAACAGTCCAACGACGAGTCCATCCACCAGCACAACGCCCACGCGGAGCGCGTGGCGCAGTTGGACGATCTGCGGCAGGAAGTCAGCGAGGACTGAGCGCAGCGACGTCTTCGGAATTTTGAGTGGGGAGCGCGAGACGCTGTGCGTCTCGATTGTGAACGCTGAAACCGTGAGCGTAGCGACCCGCAGAACCGCAGTATTTTTTGAGCGGCGCAATCCGTGAGAGTACGGACATCGTTTTCGGCCCGATTTCTCCCCGCCTGTTCCAGCGGTCCAACTATGGCGGGCCGACCGGTTTCGCTTCGGCCCAGTGTTCTTCGAACGCCTGGCTGATATCGGCAGTGAAATCGGAGTCTTTCATGTCGATGACGCCGAAGGTCTCTTCTCGGCCCAGCGGGTGTGGGACCTCGATACAGACTTCAATCCCGTCGAGTAGCTCGAACGTAGTCCTGATGTTCGGACTGGCGCGGGCGCTGTAGTTGTCGTAGTGGAAGAGCCGCTCGTAGTACTCACGGTTGGCCTCCTCAGGAAGACTCTCAAACAGATCCGGTCGGACGAGCAGGGACACCTCGACGCCTCGTTCCAGCGCCGCTTCGAGCTCATCGACGATCCGCTCGGTGCCAGAGAGGATATCGACCTGCCGAGCAGGTGCCGAGCCGACCATGATAATCTCGTCGTCGGCAGCAGCTAGTCGTTCAAGCAACAGGTCAAGCGAATTATCGGGGCCAACAGCGGCCGTCCAGAACGGCTCATCGACGGGGTCTGCCGACTCCAGTTGTGACGAGAGGTCGTCGACGATTTCCTCGTACTGGCCGACCTTTTCTTCGAGTTCGCGCTTCTTATCTTCGAGCAGACGGTCGAGAGCCGTGTCGGGCTCGACAGCAACGTATTTTTTGGGTCGGCTGGCGGTCTGACTGCGGACGAGATTGTACGTTTCGAGGCTGTTGAGTACGTCGTAGATGCGGCCCATTGGGACGTCGCTGGCCCGTGATAGTTCCTTGGCCGTTGTCGGTCCCGTTTCCAGCAGTGACCGATATGCTCTAGCTTCATATTCGGAGAGTCCGAGATCTCTGAGACTGGACATACCCATACATCAGGGTACGCGTGCAAAAACTTATCGGGGGTTTACCGTTTGTCCACGTTTGCTGCCGTTGTTCGTGTCAGCGCTCGCCAGTTAGCGAGGCGTCGAGTTCGGCCGGCGTCGTCCCTTCGGCGACGATAGCGTCCCCGTCGAGGAGTCGCGCCGTGCCGTCGCCGTCCGGCTCCGGGACGACGGTGGTCTCGTGGTCGGCCAGCCGAAGCGCCGCGCGGTGGAGATCTGTCCCCGATTCAGTACCGACGGTGAGTGTCTGGGGTTGCTGAAGGCGGGCCGCAACGCCGGCGTAGCCGGCTACCTCAACGCCCATCCGTTCTGCCGCGCCGGCAAAGGACTCGACGGCCGAAAGCGCCGCGTTGCGGTATCGATCCTCGCCGGTGAGTGCTGCGAGGTCGACCAGTGCGTCAGCCAGTTCCACTGTCGCGTCGAGCGGGTGGAGCGAGCGGGTACACAGCCCCGCGCCGCTGGCGGGACCGTCGCGGAACGCGCCGTCGTCCTGCTGGCGGTTCTCGATGGTCCAGTCGGCGACAGCTCTGGCCGGCCCCGGTTCACCGAGGACCTGCCAGCTCGTCGTCAGGCCTTGGAGGAGCTGCGCCTGGTCTAGCAACAGGCCGGTGTCGCTGTCAGTACCGTCGTAGTGGGCGACCTCGCCGCCGTCGACAAGCGACTCACAGATAGCGTCCCGAGCGCGACTGGCATACTGCTGGGCGCGCTCGTCGTCGGTGTAGGCCGCGACCCACAGTAGGGCATCGATAGCGAGGCCGTTGCGGTCGGCGAACACCGTTTCGTCGACATTGGGTGACACTGTTCCTTCGCGCTCTGTCGGCTCTAGGCGGTAGTACTCGTCCGACCCGGCCTGACTCGCGGCGAACGCGTCGCCGGCCCACAGCGTCGTCGTGAGGTAGTCGACGGTCCGCTGGGCGGCGTCCCGGTACGCCTCAGTTCCGGTGTACCGATAGCCGTGAGCGAAGGCCCGGACCAGGGCTGCGTTCTCGTCGAGCAATTTCTCTCTCCGCGGGTTCCCCCAGCTGCGCTCCGTGGAGTATCGGAAGAAGCCGCCGTCGTAGGTGTCGAGCAGGTGTGTGCGGATCGCTTCGAGCGTCCTAGTGGCCTGGTCCCGCGCTCGGACGAGGGCGAACTCTACGGTCCGCGGCAGCGGGAACTTCACGTCGGTTCCCCAGCCGCCGAACTCGTCGTCGAACGCGCCAAGCAGTTGCTCGACCATGTGCTCCTCGATACGCGGGCGGAGCTCGCCAGCAGGCGGCGACTCGTCCTGTAGCTGCCGAGGAATCGAGCCCGCCGCTGCGCCCTGGGCGTCCCATGACTCTCGGACAGAGTCAAGAATACCGCGGAACCCGTCCGGCCCGAGGAACGTCGCGCCGGTGATAACCTCACCCTCAGGGGTCAGGAACACCGTCGACGGGAACCCACCCATCGTGTACCGCTCCCGGACGCGCGGATTGCGGTCGGCGTCAACGCGGACTGGAATGAACCCGTCGTTGATGTTGGCCGCGATGCGGGGCTCACCGAACGTGCCCCGATCCATCGCTCGGCATTCGGCGCTCCACGGGACTGTCAGCGCCAGCAGCACTGGCTTCCCCGACTCGGCGGCGTCCTCAAACGGGGTTGTGCCCCATTCGCGCCACTCGACCTTGGTGTCGCGTGCGTATTCGTCCATATCTAGTCTGGGCGGTGGGCGTACAAAGGCCCTCTCACTCCCGGCGAAAGACCGATTGGCTGGGCGGCCCAAACATTGGCGATGGATACCCAGCAGGCGATTCACGAAACACCGAAACCGGTCACACCGGGCGACCGGCCACCCCGTCTCGGCCGCGTCCCGTTTGTCGACAATACCGCCGCGATGTTGCGTGATCCACTGGGGTTCTATGACCGCGCCGGTGCCCACGAAGCCGATGTGGTGGGGTACAGCGTCGCCGGGACGACGGGCTGTTTCGTCTGTCATCCTGATCTCGTCGAGCAGGTGCTGGTAACTGACGCCGATGTATACGAGAAGGGGCGGCTGCTTCAGGATACCCTTGGCCAGTTCATCGGTGAGGGCCTGTTTCTGTTAGAGGGCGAAGAGTGGCAACGCCAGCGGACGGCGCTCCAGCCCGCGTTCTACCGGGAACGCATCGCCACCTACGGTGACACGATGACCGAGTTCGCCGACCGGACGGCGGCAGGCTGGAGCGACGGCCAGCGCATCGCTGTCCTCCCGCATATGCAGTCGCTGACGCTGAACATTCTCGGCAAGACGCTGCTAGACGTGGATATCGAGACCACTGCGGATGCGCTGGAACCGCTGCTTGACGCGTTGCGCAAGCGGCTGGATCCGCGGTCGCTGTCGGCGTACCTCCCGCTGTGGGTTCCGACCGGAACGAACCGCGCCGTCAACAGCTCGCTGGCCGAGTTCCAGTCCACGCTTGACGACGTTATCGCCGCTCGCCAGCGTGAGGATGAGCGCGCCCGCAAGGCGCGCGACGACGTTCTTTCCTTGCTGCTCTCGCTCGATGACGAGACGATGAACCGCGAGCGACTGGGCCACCAGCTCCTGACGTTTCTCGTCGCCGGCCACGACACGACGGCGCTGACGCTCACCTACGCCTGGTTCTTACTGGCGAACAATCCGAAGCGCCAGCAGCGCCTCCATGATGAACTCGACGCGACGCTGGGAGACGGTCGGCCGACGCCCGAAGACCTGTTCGAACTGCCGTATCTCGATGCCGTGCTGAACGAAGTCCTACGGCTGTACCCGCCCGCGTTCACGGTGTTTCGCCAGCCGACGGAGCCGGTGACCCTCGGCGGATACGAACTCTCAACGGACGCCCAAATCACTCTCCCGCAGTGGCTCGTCCAGCGGGACGACCGGTGGTACGACGCGCCCGACGCCTTCCGCCCCGAGCGATGGGACGATGACCTTGAAGCGTCGCTCCCGGACTACGCCTACTACCCTTTCGGCGGCGGCCCGCGCCACTGCATCGGCATGCGCTTTGCCCGGATGGAGGCCAAGCTCGCCCTGGCGACCATGGCCCAACAGTACGCCGTGGAAGCGGTCACCGAACCACCGCTGTCGCTGGCGATGCAGATTACGCTGAGTCCCACAGAACCGGTCGAAGTCCGACTGCGGGAACGCTGACCCGCTCCCTCGGCAGTTGACTGCTCGGTTCTGCTCTCGAAAGGCGTTTGGGGGCGGGCCTGCAAGCAGTCGTATGCTCCGGGCCATCGGGCTATTGCTGCTCATCCCGCTGTTTGACATCGTGTTGCTGGTGACGGTCGCAATACCGTTCCTCGGCTCGCTCGTGACGGTTGCCCTCGTCGTACTGACGGCGCTGGTCGGTATGCTGCTGGTCCGCGCCGAAGGCCGTGCGACGCTTCGGAAGATCCAACAGCGACTCGCCGTCGGCGAACTCCCGACCGACGAACTCATCGACGGCGGCCTCCTCATCGCCGCCGGCGCGTTCTTCCTTACCCCCGGTCTGGTGACGGACTTCGTCGGCCTCCTGCTCGCGGTACCGTTCACCCGGTACCCCGTCCGTGCCGCCACGCGCCGCTGGGTCGTCCGCCCCTACATCGACGCCAAGACAAGTGGTTTCGCCAGCGGTCAGGTGTACGTTGGCGGCTTCCCTGGTGACGAAAACGGCCCGGCTGGCCCCGGTCCGACCGGTCCAGAGGGTGGCCCCGGTTCCGGCTCTGGCTCCGGTTCCGGCACCTCCTTCGACCCAGACGAAGCCACCGACGTCGACTTCGACGACAGCGACGAAAACTGAAGCCCTGACGCGGTTTCACATCCCCAACCGGCCGCGAAACGTTACCCTTTTCAATACCCCTCGGGTACAAAAGAATGCGTTGGGCCAATAGCTCAATCAGGTTGAGCGCTCGGCTGATAACCGGGAGGTTCGCGGTTCAAATCCGCGTTGGCCCATACCGAGTTCTTCCCGTTCCTTGCTTTACCAGAACCAGATCTACAGCGTTGTAGATTGGAGATTTCGGCAAAATTGAAAGATGCCGCTGAAGGAAGTATTTGTCAACTCGAAAGGGAACCTTGCGGACCCTGCCACCGTCTTGCGTTTACTACGGCTCAGGCTGTTATCACAAGGTGGTCCCGGTGACAACCCCGGAGAATCAAGAGACGGGCATCAACAAAGCGGCGACGTGGACGCTCACATTCTACTAGACGGTAAACCAGCGTCTGGTCTTGTTCGGAATTGATGACGAACGGAATCGATCAGACAACCATACACAATATTGAACAGTTGCGGGTGCGTTCGGCGGTCTCTAAAGAGACATCACATGACATACCACCAATAATATGATGGGGCCATACCACGGTGACAAAAGTATGGACCTCGCAAAAGACTTTTTCGACGAGTGGGCGGGCTTTTACGATGCTAATTACGAGGAGCAGGAAATCGGTGATGTCGAGTTCTACGTTGATCTGGCCGCAGAGACCGATGGTCCGGTGCTTGAAGTCGGCTGTGGAACAGGCCGCATCTATCTTGAACTCCTTCGGGCTGGTGTAGATGCGGACGGTATCGATATCTCTGCGGAGATGCTCACCGTTCTGGAACAGAAAGCCGACGAAGCCGGCCTCACGCCCGCTGTCAGGCAGGCTGATATGACCAACTTTGCCACCTCCCGGGAGTACGAACTCATTATCGTCCCGTTCCGCACTTTCCTCCATAACGTCACAGTAGCGGAACAGAAAGCGGCGCTCCGACAATTCCGCGAGGCTCTTGCGCCGGATGGACGACTTGCTCTGAACTTCTTTGTCCCGAGTTTCGATATGATATCCGAATCCTATGACGAGCCGCAGACGCGGTCTGTGACATATCAGGGCGAGGAATACGTTGTCACCAACATCTCCCGGCTTGTCGACGAAGTTTCCCAGACCGTCGAAACGGAGCGAACGATTGCACACGACGGAGATGTGGTTCGACGGGCAACGTTTCAACTGGCCCTCCTTTCGAAGCCAGAGTTCGAGCTTCTTCTGGAGACAACCGGATGGAGCGACTGGACTGGCTATGGCGGCTTTGACCGGCAGCCGCTGAAAGACGGGGCAAAAGAGATGGTCTGGATAGCGGAAAAATAAGCTGCTTTGTCCCTCGACTCCGTTTCAGCGACCCCTCCACACCGAGTGTCATCACAGCCGCCATATCTCACCCGGGGAAACGACCGCTATTAGGAGATAGTAGAAACCTTGCCAGTCAGTGCGCACGCTCACTCTGTTCATAGCGATTACCGAGGTCAACACAACGAGCTTGGCCCAGAAGACTTTCGTTCCGGTTGGCTGTCAATAGCTGTATGCGACGACGCCAGTTCCTTGCAAGTGGAACAGCCCTCCTCTCGGTCGCTGTCGCCGGCTGCGGCCATCCCTCTGTCGTGCTGGACATGGACGATGCGACGGGAGCCGACATTGCCGACGAAGTCTCGATATCGCCCGATCCCGAGTCGGCGGAATACACGGCCGTCTCAGCGGCCATCGAAAACGGCTCTGCGACACGCCGGGGACGATACGAACTGTTCGACCGGACCGATACCGTCCGGATTGATGATGCCTTCTACGAAGTTTCGGAGACGGCACTCGAGAGCAGTGAAGTGACAGTGTATGAGGTGCGAATTGATCTTGACCCGGGTGATTCGACGGCTGAACTCGGCGAAATCGACTACGAGGAGCTACCGGCCGTGGACCGCCAGCGACTTGAGCCGATCATTTCAGACGATAACCCGCCCAGCGGGGACGGGTACGATGTGGGTGTCGGGTATGGTACTGCCGAGGAAGTGGGCGACGGGTCGGTGTTCGTTCCGGAGCGCCAGTACGATATTATCGTCCACAACGGCGACCGCTACCGGGTGACGGTCAGCACACGAATGACAACAGAGACGAAATACTGGTACGAAGCAACGGAAGTTGCGTCGGGTGTCGACTCGTTCGCTGACCAGATCCGGGACCAGTACCTGTTCACGCTTACGGGCCTTTCCGAAGCCGAACGAGAAGTCGTTGAAGAAGCGATTGACGGCGGCTACTTCCAGGATGACGAGGCCTTCCGGTCGGTCACTGACCACATTCGAGAGCACGAGGGGGTTGAGGTCACAGATAGCTACGGGACGTGGCTTCTGGCGTACGAACAGGTCGAGTATCTCACGTACGTCGAGTGGTAGTTAGTGGTCAAGGACTGCCGCGGCTCTGTCGGCGTGCCGGACCGCCCTAGCTTCAGCGTCTGCAGCAGGCGTCGGTTTTAGTAGCACTGACATTTAGTGTACACCTGATCGCACGAGAGCAGTGCGCCCGGTGTGTACATCGTTTCAATTGGTACTGCTGTCGGTGAATTCGTCGAACAGGTCGGCGACACGCGTCTCGATCTCGTCTCGGATTTCCCGCACCCGCTCAACCGACTGCCCGTGCGGGTCCTCTAGCGCCCAGTCACGCACTGCGATGTCGGTATCGAGTTCGAGCGTCGAACACCCCATCGTCGCAACGACGGTGCAACTGTTGAGCTCGTCGTCCGGAACCGCTTGCGGGGCCCGGTCAGAGAGGTCGATGTCGAGTTCGGCCATCGCCTCGACGACTTCCGGATGTACTTCATCTGCGGGGTCTGTGCCGCCGGTCAGAATTTCGACCGTATCTTCGAGTCCGCGACGGGTGCGTTCCCGTTCGGCAAACGCTGCGGACATCTGGCTTCGGCCCGCGTTCTGGACGCAGACGAACCCGAGCTTCAGCGGCATATCAGTCATCGTGTAACCGTACCGAGCGAGTGGAATAATCCTTCCTAAGACCACTATTGTGGGCTATATATTCGAGACGCTCCACTGTACGACACCAGCGATCGGCGAGCTGACTCGCGAGCGGAACGCCCCCACGTATGTGTAGTCCCTCCACATTGAGGGGGCAGTTCCTTCGGCTATCCAAGTCCCTGCCTGAGTACATGCCGGAGTACCGCTTCACGTGCCCGAACTGTGATGTGTGTGCAACGGTCGACGGTGGCGTTCGGGAGCGCCTGTTGGTTGTTGGGTGCCCGGTTTGTGCCGGAGGAGTCGACACCCCGGCGTTTGTCGAGGTTTCGCCACACAGCACTGATCGAACCTGAGCCACGCTCTTGTCCGTACTGAACCAGTCCGAGAGCTGCGATGTCTGGCTCGCAGCTTTCAACCATGACACAACTTATTTGAATCTATCTTAAGACTGACTGAACATGATAGAAGACGCACTTCGCTATCAGACACAGGGCGATGACTGGGCCAAACGCATCGGCCTCGGTGGGGTTGTACTGTTTTTCGGCTTTTTGATCGTTCCGCTGTTCACGTTTCAGGGATATATGCTCGAAGTGATGCGCCGGGTCCTCAGGGGGGAGACTGACACGCCGCCGGCCTGGGACGAACTGGACCTGGCCGACATAACCGTCGACGGAATCCGACATACGGTCGTCGTTATGGGGTACGGGTTGTTGCTCACGCTCGCGCTTGCTATCCCGGGCCTGCTGGTGATCGGTGGTGGACTCGGCGGCTCAGAGGGATTGCTGCTCGTCGGTTTTCTCGTCGCCGCCTTGCTCTACTTTATCGGCGTTCTCGCAATGGCAGTGATACTGCCCGTTGCGACGGGGAACTTCGTCCGGGCGGACAGTATTGCTGCGGGCTTTGACCGTGATGTTCTCTCGTCTGTTGGGACGAACCGAACGATGCTGATGGCCGTGGTAATGGCGTTTGCGGTCAATATCATCGTCTCCGTTGGAGCGACCGTCCTGGGATTCACGATTATTGGCTACCTCGCGGTTCCGTTCCTCGCGTTCGTCGGCCAGTCGGCGATCATGTACGTCTGGGCGCGTGGCTTCGCAGACGCATACGAGGAGGAGTACGGCGAACCGCCGCTTGCACCCACGACTGCGCCCGGTGGGACACACAGGTCCGGACCAGCCACGACAGGGACAACTTCGAGCGTGGATGAACAAATAGGAGACAGCTACACCGATGACCCGAGTCGGAGTAACGACACCGATGATGACGGATTCGGCACTTCGGCCTGGGACGACGTCGGTGACAGTGACGGTGACAGCGGGCAACGCTGATAGCAGTTACTCGACACGGCTTGTCACCCGTAACGCAAAATATCGTCAGAAGTCGCTCAATTGCGACTGAAGCCCGGCAACGAGTTCGGACTTGCGCCGTAATTGTCCGAGACTGACGGGGAGCTGGTCGGCGATAGCCGTCAGCGTCTCCCGGAAGGACTGAGCGGTCCCGGGTTCCCCGTCGAAGGCATTCCGGACGCCCTCGCGCACCTGCCAGACACCGACGGGTGCCCAGTAGTCGTCGGTGATTTCCCGCAGCACCAGACACTTCGCCTGCTTGTCCCGCTCCTGCAAATGTTCGAGGACGCCGAGCCGTGCTGCGTAGTACGCTCCGGCCGTCTCCTCGACGTAGGCGGTCCGTCCCTCGTAGCCTTCGTGAGCGCTGGACATGTAGTAGCCCGTCTCCGGGCGTGGGTTCCAGACGCTCTGTGGGGCCTTCATCTCGACGAGCTCGAACTCCCAGCGACCGGGCGCGAGCACGACCCAGTAGCGGTTCCCCATGTACTCGTTGTACCACAGCTCCGGCTTGTCGATGGTGTCGGCGTTACGCAGCGTGCCACGAACGTACTGCCCGACTGTGTCGTCGACGGCAGTGATCGACCATCGTGTCGGCACCAGCGAGCGCTCGCTGGCCTGCCCGAGTGCGCCCGCTGAGAGGATGGTGTTGATGTCGTACACGTCGAACCCGCGGCGGTACAGGTACGCCATCGCGCCCTCCGCGCGCCAGTCGTCGTCCGACAGCGTCTTTTCAACGGGGCGGGGGACGTGGGGGTTCTCCGCCAAGTCGGCACCCGTCGCGTGTGCTCGTGGCCCCGTTGGCGTCCCAACGTCGTCGAAGCTCACATCCATCTCAGGAGTGCCGTCGAGCCCCACCTCCACGTCGACGGGATGGTCCGCGATGGCGACTTCACGCTGGACGCCGACGAAGCCGTTCCAGACGTCGTGGACCCCACCGCCGCCGCGCCCACCACTGGCCCTGACCGAATCGACCGACGTGGTCTGGGTGGAGTTCACCATGCCGGTCCGGCGCTGGAGTACGTCCTCAATGCCCAGTCCTTCCTGATACCAGTCGCCGCTGGTCGCGAACCCGGCAGCGGCGGCGTCGGTGTCAACCGGGGAGAGCAGGCCCGTCGAGACGTTGGGGTATCCCGACCGTCCGACGAATATCTCCGGGGCCGTCGATCCGAACAGCGAATCGCCCTGTACCGCCGCCTCGAACTGCTGCTCGACGTCTTCGAGGTGGTCCGTGATGGCGTAGGACTTCTCCGCCGCGAGGCGGCGCCGCTGTGCGGCTTCGTCTTCCTCGAACCCCTCGATGAACTCGTCGAGTTGCATCTGTCACGCCTTCGGTCCTCCCCGATAAGAACCTTTCCAGCGGTCCGTGGGAGAGCAACTCTTACAGGGGTGGATTGAGTAACAATAGGTGATATAAATCATGGTAAATACAACGAAGTGGTTCCTGCTCGGCGCGACGCTGGTCAGCATGGCTGTCGTATTTGTCTCGGCGATTATACCTGTCGCGTATGAGCAGGCGCTGGTCAACCTTCTTGTCGGGGAACTCGCAGCCCTCACTCTTGCCCATTCCACGTACCGCGTCTCGTCGGGGAAACAGGTAAGTCCCGTCGCAGCGGCGACAGCCATCCTATCCGGTATTATCCTGTTCCTCTCGCCCATCCTCATCGAGCCTGTCGACCCGATCCTGTCGATCATGTTCGCCGCCGGAGCCGTTGTCACCGTTGGCGGGCTGGTCGGTGTTCTAGGTCGGTTCTTGGGTGGTGAAGAGGGCCGACAGACCGGTGCTGAACGAATCAGCAGCAAAGCCGGGAACTGATAGGGCGACCACAACGTCTATACCGACGGGTCAGCCACCCTCGGACAATGCCGGTCATCGAATGTGACGAGACGACGGCCCGCGAGCGCCTAGCGGATGCGGGACTCGACATTGAATCGGGAAACACTGACCACGAGCGCTGGCGCGTCGAATACGGCGGCGCGACAGCGGTCGCCTACGACGGGAAAGTCGTCGTACAGGGTGAGGGGACCGCACGACTTGAGGCTCTGCTGCGCGACAATGACGGCGGGCGCGTCCATGCGTATTTTGATGGCGCATCGCGTGGCAATCCGGGACCGGCCTCGGTCGGCTACGTGCTGGTCAACGATAGCGGAATTGTCACAGAGGGCGGGGAAACGATTGGAACGGCGACGAACAACCAAGCGGAGTACAAAGCGCTCATCCGCGCGGTTGAAGTCGCACGTGACTACGGATTCGACGACGTCCATATCCGGGGTGATTCAGAGCTTATCGTCAAACAGGTCCGTGGCGAGTGGGATACGAACGACCCCGAACTGCGAGAGAACCGCGTCCGTGTCCGCGAGCTACTGACAGACTTTGACGACTGGCAGATCGAGCACGTTCCGCGGGAAATAAACGACCGTGCAGACGAACTAGCGAACGACGCACTCGACGATGACTGACCTGCCGACAGATGTGACTGAACAGGCCGAACGGCTGACCAGGCTCGCTCGCGAAGCGGTCGATGAGGCCGAGGCTGATGCCTACAGAACCGAACGCGACGAAATCCTCGCCGAGTACGACTACACTGCCCGTATCAGAGACGACGAGACGGGTGACGTACTCGTCTGCCATCCCGCCGAATGGGTCGACGATGGCGTCATCCGTCCGGAGCGGGTCGACGACATCGACCGTGGGGTCGAGATACGGCTCTCAGGCCCCGGTGACCCGGACGAGTGGGCAGAGATAGACGCTGCAAACCGAGCCGTTGTCGAAGCTGTTACCGAAGTCCATGGCGAGACACACGGCGCCAACGCGGAGTTGCTCGCCGATTTCATGAGCAACCACTACGCCAAACCGATCTCCGAGGCGACGCCGGACGAAATTCAGGAGTTTCGGGACGATTACGTTCGGCGGAACGCGTGGCCAACTGCGGAACAGCAGTCGGTTCTTGAGCAGTCGATTCGTCTCACTGTCGAAGAAGCCGGTGGCCGCGTCCCCGACGTCTAATCATCTGGTACACCCGCTGGTGATCCGTATTTGTCTGCCGTTAAGAAGTGGTTACCAGTAGTTCGCAGGTGCCCAGGTGCGAATCTACTGCTGCGCCGCGATCAGATCACGGAGTTCGTCGGCTCGGCCGTCATCGGAGATGAACTTTCCGAACACCCATCCGAGCTGGTCAAGGACCGCGTCCTTGCCCGACTCTGTCAGGGAGTACTGGTTCGTTCGCTTGTCGAGTTCACTCTTCTCGACGAGTCCCATCTCGACGAGGTCGTCGAGGTTCGGGTACAGGCGACCGTGGTTGACTTCGTCGTTGTAGTATTCTTCCAGTTCGCGCTTGATAGCGAGACCATACCGTGGCTCTTCAGCAAGTATTACTAGGATATTCTGCTGAAAAGCGGTGAGTTCTTTTGCGATGCCCGGACTGTCAGTAACTGTTTGTGCCTCTGACATAGTTGAGTAAATGTCAGCAAGCTATTTAACACTTGTTAACTCTGGCGTACAACGCCTGCTGTGGGGCATTAACCACCACACAGCTAGCAGCCACAATCGTGTTGGATTTGTTATATTATGTGCCCTTGGTTGAATTGAGTTTCCGATTAATTTGCTTTCAGATTGTCGTTTACAGGTAGTAAGTGTAATCTAAGAATATATCTATAGTTAGATATTATTGGGTTATATAGCGCATAATACCGAATAGCTGCGGCTATTACGAAAGGACTTTTTGACGGCGTCGCGCAGTCGCCGGTGATGACGAACCTCTGGGAAGACCTCGAAACTGGACCGAACCCACCCGAAGAGATCTACGCTGTCGTCGAGTGCCTGAAAGGCGAGCGTAACAAGTACGAGTACGAGAAGGACATCCCCGGTGTCGTCCTCGACCGTGTCCTTCACTCGAACGTTCACTACCCGTCCGACTACGGCTTCATCCCGCAGTCGTACTACGACGACGAGGATCCGTTCGACGTGCTCGTCCTCGTCGAGGACCAGACGTTCCCCGGCTGCGTCATTGAGGCCCGTCCCGTTGCCCTGATGAAGATGGACGACGACGGTGAGCAAGACGACAAGGTCATCGCAGTCCCGATTGAGGACCCGCGCTACGACCACATCGAGGACCTCGACGACATCCCACAGCAGACCCTCGACGAGATTGACGAGTTCTTCTCGACCTACAAGAACCTCGAAGAGGGCAAAGAAGTCGAAACGCTAGGCTGGGAAGACAAAGAAGCCGCAAAGGACGCTATCGTTCACGCGCAGGAACTCTACGACGAAGAGTTCAACTGACGCTTCCAGAACCACGTTTTGCGGTTTTTGTCCCGCTGACGGTGTATTTCCAGAAGTAATACCGGCAGGTGTCTCCGATTATGTATGAGCATGGGTAATCTTTTGTCCGTGTAACCGCTATCTGTACGCGTATGGCTACTGATGACACCGACGCGGCGCTTGACCACACGACTGTCGTTCCGCGAGCCGAACGACGGTCGACACCCGGAATCGCACATCTAACTGTGGTTCCGGAGAACGCGGACCAGTCGTCTTAACCACAGACCGCGTCGATGATATTGCCGCTTTCGGTGACGCGGCGCCGAAAAGAAGTTTCTTGTTCCTGACCTGACTAACGGATCGTATGGGATTATTCGACCGATTGAAGGGCGACGACGCACCGCGTGTTGCCTTCTTCGGCATTGACGGCGTACCGTTCAGCCTCATCGACGAACACCCCGACGTGTTTCCGAACCTTACGGAGATGGCGTCGGACGGAAGCGCCGGCCCCATCGACAGTATCGTCCCTCCCGAGTCTAGCGCCTGCTGGCCAGCGCTGACGACCGGGGTTAACCCTGGGCAAACAGGCGTCTACGGCTTCCAGGACCGCGAAGTTGGTTCGTACGACACCTACGTCCCGATGGGGCGTGACGTGCAGGCGACGCGCCTCTGGGACCGTGTCACCGACGATGGCCGCAACGCGACGGTTTTGAACGTGCCGGTCACCTTCCCGCCGCAGCGGAACGTCCAGCGGATGGTGTCGGGCTTTCTCTCACCGGGCGTGGACAAGGCCGCTTACCCGGACGAACTCCGGGACCACCTCCAGGACAGCGACTACCGGATTGACGTCAACGCCAAACTCGGCCACGACGATGACAAGAGCGACTTCGTCGAAGACGCCCACAAGACGCTGGAAAAGCGCTACGAGGCGTTCAAACACTACGTCGAGCAAGATGACTGGGACCTGTTTTTCGGCGTATTCATGACCACGGATCGGGTCAATCACTTCCTGTTCAAGGACTACGAGCGCGACGGCGAGAACCAGGAAGCCTTCTTCGAGTTCTACAAGCAGGTCGACGCCTATCTCGGCGACCTGCGCGACCGACTCCCCGACGACGTGACGATGGTCGTCGCCTCGGACCACGGCTTCACCTCGCTTGACTATGAGGTCCACTTCAACGAGTGGCTCCAGCAGGAGGGGTGGCTCGACTACGCGACCGACGACCACTCCGAACTCGGCGACATCAGCGAGGATACCAAGGCCTACTCGCTCATCCCCGGCCGCTTCTACATCAATCTCGAGGGCCGCGAACCGAACGGCGGCGTCCCCGAAGACGAGTACGAGTCCGTCCGCGCGGACCTCAAGGAAAAACTCGAAGCGCTTGAGGGACCGGATGGCAAGCCCGTCGCAGACCGTGTTGTCACCAAAGAAGACGCCTACCGTGGCGACCACGACGACATCGCGCCGGACCTCACCGTCGTCCCAAACCACGGGTTCGACCTGAAGGCCGGATTCAAAGGCTCCGAGGACGTGTTCGGTGTCGGGCCGCGAAACGGTATGCACAGCTTCGACAACGCGACGCTCATGGTCGACGACCCGGACGTTCGCATCGACGACGCCGACCTCTACGACATCGCGCCGACCATTCTCGACCTGCTTGACCACGACTTCGACCGCGCAAAGTTCGACGGTAGCAGTCTCGCCTGAGGCTCCTGCCGTCACCAAGTGATTCCGATATCTGGATCGGTTAGAACAGCCCGTCCAGCTGGTCGTTCGTGAACTCGTCCGGGTCGGTCGTTCCGCCCTGTGAGTTTGCCGCTTCCGTGGCGCGCTCCATGAACTCGTCGACCCGCTGGGACCGCTCGACACCCGAAAGGACGATGAGCGACGCGATCTTATCGGAGCCGAGTGGGAAGTCTCCGCCCCGGACCTCCATACTCCCGGTCTGGTCTTCCACCCAGCGGCGCGCTCGCTCGACGCCTTTCCGCGAGAGTCGTTCGGGGTCACCCGCGACGACGAGGAGGGCCGAGTCGGCCTTGACCGCGTTTGGCAGGCTCATGCTCGTAAGGAGGGCTTTCCGGGTCACGCTGGTGATCGTGTTGACGTTCTCGCCGGCGTCCTCGCTGGCCTCGGCGCTGGCGTAACCGATAGAGGCGATGCCGCCGCCCCTGAGTGTGTTGATGATCTCCGAGGAGTCGACGACGCTCTCACCGACCCCCTCAACTGCCTCGCCGGAGGCGAACAGCAGGCCGACACGTCGTGAAATGGCGTCGTTAACGCGTTCGAAACCGGCGGCGACGCTGTCGCCGCTGCCACGCCAGGCGTCGTTATCGACGAGGAGGAGGGAGTCTGCCTCGCGGGCAGCGGTCTTGAGTGAGCGACCGGCATTGGCCTGATAGAGACCACCCTCGTCCCGGCCGGGGAGAATGCCAAGGACGTACACCGGCTTCTCGTAAATCCGCTTGAGTTCGCGGGCGAGCATCGGTGCGCCACCCGAGCCGGTACCGCCGCCGAGTCCGGCGACGACGACGATAGCCTCGGCTTCGGTCGTGATGCGACCGTCAAGTTCGTCGAGCACCTCGGTGGCGTTCTCTTGCATAATCTGGGCCCCGAGCTCGTTGTCACCGCCGACGCCGTGACCTTTCACTCGGTCCTGTCCGATGAGGGCCGTGTCGATATCGAGGTTCTGGAGGTCGGCTCGCGCCGTATTAACGGCGAGGGCCCCCCGGACAGCGTCGAACCCCATGTCGTAATCGAACTGGGCAAGTGACTGGGTTACTTTCCCGCCAGCCTGCCCGACACCAATCAGGACGACTTTCATATCAAATGTCTTGTGAGGGTGACTAATCAACGTTGTCCTCACACTGTGAACGGGCGACAAAGAGGGTGAAACAGCCCCTGGCGTGGAATGGTGGATGCGGTTCCTCGACGTACCGCGTTGGGTGGTTACTCGACCCGGAGCGTGTAGATCCGTTTACGGGCGTCGGAAAACGAAAACCGAGAGTCGATGACGCCGACATCTTCGAGTCGGGACAGGGCGTACCGGACGGTCCGCGGCGGCAGCAGCGTCTCCTCGGCCAGTTGGCTCTGGGTCAGAGTCTCATTGTACTCTAAGACTTTCGCGACGAGTTTCGCGCTTGGCGGAAGATCGCGGACGGCTTCCCATCCACTGTCCTCGTGCTCGCTGTCGGAATCAGCGGACTGGATATCGGATGCGCTCATGCTACTTTCACTGTATCCAATACAGAGTGATAATATTTTCTGTTCACTATTATGCTCTGTAGAAATGTTTCGGCAAAAAACACGGCCGCGGCCGGAGTCCATGCCCGAAAGTTTACCTTCGGTACATCCGGTGTCACAGATGTGGACGAAGTCGAGGTTAGCACAGTCGTGTATGTTTCACCTGAAGCGGTCTACGAGTTTCTGCTGGACTTTCCGGGCTACGCACGATATTCCGAATATCTCGACCGCGTGGTACAGGACGGCGACGGCTCGCCAGGAACCAACTACGACCTCGTGTTCTCATGGTGGAAGCTCTCCTACACCGCTCGGTCAGAGGTGACTGACGTTTCGCCGCCGACGCGCATCGACTGGCGGATCGTCAAAGACATCGACGCCGAAGGGTACTGGGCAGTCGAGCCTGATCCGGACGACGCTCCGGCGGACGTACAGACGGCGTCACGTGTGCGATTTCATGTCGCGTTTGACCCGGGATCGGCCTCGGACAGCGCTATCGACCTCCCCCGACTCGTTTCGATGGACTGGGTAATCGAGAAAGTCAAGCCGCTCATCCGCAAGGAAGCGACTAAAATCGTCGAACGTGTCGTCGAGGACCTCGAAGGGCAGGAACGGGACGTTGATCTGGAGATTCACGCCGGCCCGGATTCGGTATAACGCGGCGACGGAGCGTTACTCGGGCGTCTCGTAGTCGCCGCCGTACCGGATAAAGAAGTACCCGAGTCCGAGCGTTGCGACCATCACGAACGAGGTTGCGACGCCGAGCGTCTTCGCGCTGTTTGGCACTTCCGGCGGGCCGGAGCTCCCACCACCACCGCCGCCATCGGAGGATTTCGTTGGGTAGTCCGTCCCGACGACGATAGCCCCCTTCATCCCCAGTCCTTCGTGTGGCACACAGACGTAGGGATAGATGCCGTCCTCCTCAAAGGTGTGCTCGTAGTTGACACCAGCGCTAGAGGTGGCGCTTCCAGAGTCAAGCGGGCCCTCACTGTCTGATACGACGTTGTGGCCGCCGCCGTTGCCCGTCCACTCCCACTGGACAGTCGCGCCGTTGTCGACGTGAATCGCGGGTGGGCCGAAGCCGAACGCCCCGCCGTTTGCCTGCACGCCGACCTCCACCGTCGCCGTGTCTTGTCCGGTCGCATCGGCGACCGAGCCATCGTAGTTTCCAACCTGATCAAGGAAGCCGCCGAAATCCGGCGGTCCACCGCCACCACCGCCATCGCCGCCTTCGGTGCCTTCCTGTGCGGTCGCGGTGCCTGCTGCGGCCGACGCAGCCGTGGCCCCTGCCGCCGTCCGCAGGAAGCCCCGACGGGACACGTCCGCTCTACCGTCTGTCATACCTGACCGTTTGGGACTCCCCGTCCTGAATATGTCGGTTTCGAATCGGGGCCGTACTCTTCACAGCGATATCACAACAGCCACGGGTGCCGTGAAACATTTAACGCCGGTAGACCGAAACCACCGGTATGTCTACCGGAAGCCATGGGGTCGTCGGCGGGATCCGTATCGACCTCAATCGGTTACACGAAACGTGGATGGAACTCGTATATCCACGTCAGCGAAACGCTAACGACACCGTCCTCGGGACGTGGACACCGGACTCTTCGTTTGGGATGGTCCTCTACCGTCTCTGGTCTGCGCTCGGTGTCCCAGTCATCGCGCTGGTGTATCCGCTGGTATTGTGTGGTGTGGTCCTGCGCTACCAAACCCGCCGCATTGACGGCACGGCGACCCGCTTAGGTGTTGTCGGTGTCGTTCTACTTTCTGTCCTCGTCTGGGGCGGCTTAGCGGCACTCGCCCGGTTCGAGCCCGGGAGCATCGACCTCGTGTCGGGTGGATTCACCGCTGTCGCTGTCGCCGGCGGCGTCGCGACGCTGTCAGCCGCGCTCGCCGTCACGTTCCGGCGCGTCGGCGGCCGCGGGACGACGGTCGCGCTAGCGTATCCGTTCGCCATGACGGCCATCTTCCTGCCGCCGGTCGTCGCGGCGCTGTACTCGACGACTGTCGCCTCAGTCGTCATCCCAGCAAGCGACTCACTGTCCCGGTGGTTCCTCTATGAAGTGCTGGCTTCCGTCGGCGTCGCGGAGTTCTTCATCGAGAACTTCGACCGGGAAGGCATCGCTTACGTCATCATCTGGCTCGGGATTTCCATCCCGCTGGGGTGGGTGCTCGGTCTGCTGGTGACGCTTGCGGACTTCGTCCGTCCGACTGAGTGACCGCAATTCGACGACTCCGGCTCCGGCGACAGACCTATCCTGAATCCGACGGGAGACTCACGAACACGGTCAATTTGTCGTTTGATAGAATGGCCTCACACACAGCCGAACCAGCCGACATACAGCCGTGCTGGTAACCGAGTGGGGTTGAAATAGGAGTGATTTAGCGTAGTGGTCCCGTGACCATGCAGACCGTGTGGACCGAGAGATTGTTACGGACTGGCGCGGAACTCGCCGTGCTTCATCCCAAAGAAGAACGCGATGACCGAGAAGACGATCATCGAGGGTAGCACCATCATGAACACTGTCGAGCGACCCATCACATCCATAGATATGAATGCCACCGTCGCGATGGCGACAATTACAACGAGTGGGGCTACCGCGGTCTTGAAGTCAAAACCCATACTCTTGCTTGTAGCCGGACAAATAAATTCTTTAAGAAAGCAACAGCGTCCATCAGCTGACTGACCAGCGATTCCGTTTTGCATCTGCACCAACACGGCGACTACCGCGTACCCGCTACGCACATTGATGACGAACGTCCGCCGGATTGCTACGCTGGTGTCGCGTCGGCCGGCCGAACAACGATTTCCTCGGGCGCATCCCCGTCGGCAACGGCGATATCCGCAGCCTCGTCGCCGCCGAACACGACCGTCGCACCGGTCCGCATCGGTGCAAGCAGTCCGGCGACGACCGCGCCCGCAGTTGTCATCGGTGCCCGGAGCGCGACGGTCGTCTCCGCATCGATATCGTAGTCGGCGACGACACGGCCGCTCTCGGCCATTAGTTCGCCGTGCGTGTACGTTCTATCGGCCGCCAGTACGCCGTCCTCGGGCGAAACTTCGCCTGGCGGCTGGAGCGGGTTCTCGCTCCACAGTTCCCGCTCGAACTGGGCGACGGTGGGGTCATCGACCGGACCACCGTAGGCCAGCCCCTTGGTCCCCGGTCCCTGTGTGTAGCGGTCGAGCCACGCTGCCGGCGCGACGAGCGCCGTCGCATCGACCGCATTCGGTGGGTCCATATCGACGACCGCGCCGTCGAGCGCCGCCGCGAGGAAGGCAAGCAGTGCGTCCGGGGCGTCCCGGAGGTAGCCCGGTCGGTCCTCGTCGGTCGGCTCTTTCGGACCGACGACGACGGCGACCCGCGTCCCGTGCCGGACGCCGTAATGTCGCAGCAGATTCCCGCCTTTCCAGGCGTTCGTGGCGAAATCGGAGTAACTGTACGGCGTCGCCCGCTCCGGCGAACGAAAGAGGACGCCGTCGCGGTCGCGGGCCTGCGCGACAAGGTCACCGAGTACCTGCATACGTCGTCGTTCGGCCCCACCGATGAAAAACAGCGCGGCCACAAAGCCGATGTAGGTGGCTATCCCCACGCTCTAGAAATGAAACGACAACAACAGGTTGCCGACGTACTCAGGCATAGCGACATCGACACGCCGCCCGCCTACCAACTGCTCGATGTGGTGTCTGAACTCGGCGACATCGCGGCACAGGTCAATGAAACGACCGGCTACGGCACCGACTCGACGGCGCTATCGATACCGGAGGCCGAACTCGGCGATGCTCTATTTGCACTGCTCGCGCTGTGTGAAGAACTCGACGTCGACGCCGATGCCGCACTGTCGACGGCACTGGCGAAATACGAGGGCCGATCAGGCACAAGCGGGACGCCGGCGAGTGGCGACTGATTACAGCGAGCTCTTCAGTTTCTCGAAGAAGCCTTCCTCAACGTCGACCTCTTCGCCGCCGGCCTCTGCAAACTGTTCGAGAGCCTCCTTCTGTTCGGCGTTGAGGCTATCGGGCGTGACGACCTGCACCTGCACGTAGAGGTCGCCCTGACCGCGGCGGCGGAGTCGCGGCATTCCCTTGCCTTCTAGTCGGAATACCTCGCCGCTCTGGGTACCGCTGGGCACGTCGACATCCACCTCGCCGTCCAGCGTCGGGACGGTGATGGTGTCACCAAACACTGCTTGCGGGAACGAGATGGCCTGCTGGTATTGCAGGTCGTCGTCGTCGCGCTCGAAGTCCGGGTGGTCGCGGACCCGCACCTCGATGAGCAGGTCGCCGTTCGGGCCGCCGTTTTCTCCGGGCGCGCCCTCGCGCCCCATCCGGAGCGTCTGCCCGTCGGCGATGCCGGCCGGGACCTCGATTTCGAGGCTCGCGTCGTTCTGGACGACACCGTTCCCTCGGCAGGTCGAACACGTTTCGTCGTACAGCGTTCCCTCGCCGTCACACCGGCGGCAGGTCGTCCGCTGTTGCACCCGACCCATCGGTGTCTGCTGGACCTGCGTTGTCTGGCCCTGGCCGTTACACTCTGGACAGGTCTCCGAGTCGGCTCCTGGCGGATGCCCGGCTCCGTCACAGTCGTCGCAGGCTTCCGGCCGGGTGACGTTCAGTTGCTTTGTCGCGCCATTGTAGGCCTCTTCGAGGTCGACCTCCAGTCGCGTCTGGAGGTCTTGTCCCTGTCGCTGTCGGCTGCCACCACGTCCGCCGCGGCCGCCGCCCCCGAAGAACTGGTCGAAGATATCCTGCATATCGAAGCCGCCAGCGCCGCCACCGAACGGGTCTCCACCCATTCCACCGCGGCCGCCGCCACCGCCAGCGCCGCCGCGCTTCTCGGCCTGTTCGAAGCGCTCGTGGCCCATCTGGTCGTACATCTGGCGCTTCTCCTCGTCAGTGAGGACCTCTTTGGCCTTCTTGGCCTGCTTGAACTTCTCCTCGGCGTCGGGGTCGTCACTCACGTCCGGGTGGTATTCCCGGGCTTTCTCCCGATAGGCCTCCTGAATCTCGTCTTCGGAGGCGTCTCGAGAGACACCCAGTATCTCGTAGAAATCCTGACTCATTCGTTGTACAAGGCTTAGACGATTGAGCTACTTCAAAAGAACGGGTTGCCGACTAGTCGTGTTCGACCCGTACCGGGGCGCTTATTTTCGTGCCGGGGGAGGATTCGGGCAATGAGTCCTGAGTCGTCGCGCGGTCACCGGGGTCTCGTCACGGTCGAGCGAGTCGCAGTCTGGGGACTCGCGGCACTGGCCGTTGTCGGGCTGGTCGCACTCGTCGCTGGCCCCGGTGCTGACCTGCGGACGGCGTCGCCGTCGGTGACCATCGACGCCCAGTTCGATGCCGAAGCGGGAGCGGTCACGCTCACTCACACTGGCGGGGACCGGCTCACGGACACCAGTACGCACGCGCTGGCACTTGTCGTCACCGACGCCGACCGGAACCGCTCCACCACGTTGACATGGGCTGAGGCAGCACAGTTGCCCGTCGCGTCCGGTGACAGCGTCATCGTTGACGACCCGCGCGTGGACTCAAATGGTGACGGTAATTATCTTGACGGCGATGTCTCGGTTGGCTTCCACCTCGACAGCGGCGACACTGTCGCGGTCCGCTGGACTGGCCGACCACTCGGTGCACCGGACGAGCGGACAGCGACGCTCGATACCGTAACGCTCGGTAACAAGACTGGCTGACTGTCTACCGATTACAGTGGGCTTACTAGAGCGTCTCCGGGAAGCGTCCACGGCCGTTTGTGTCGGTGCTCTTGCTTCGCGTATAGTCACGGACGAACGGGTCCGGTGTGAACATACACGTCTCCGGTTCCGGTCACAGTCACTCTGTAGTCACCCAGCTGAAACGAGAGCGAGACGGCGCTGTCCGGCTCTGACAAATGGCTGAATAGCTGGTCAAGCGCGTCTGGATCGAGCGTCTCGATGAGGGGTGATAGCTCTATCGCCTCCTGATCAGCCGCGATTGCGACCGTCTGTACGACCGCTACTGATGGTGAGACTGCGTTCCAGTCGAACTCCGCGTGGAGCGTGTCCGGATTGTCGGATGTCCGGTCGGGCCGTCTGTCGGACCCACTCATTACTAGAAATATGTTAATCAAACATCTTAATTCTATTGTCAATTCATCAGTCGGAATTATGATGTATAAAATGAATACCTGATTACCGACTAAAAGCCGGTCAAAGTGTTTAGAACCGGTTGTAACTGGTTGTTTATGACTGCAAAATGATATAATAGCTATCCGTTAGACTTTCTATTCCAGGCGTACCGCTTGAACCCTGCGCGTACAGTTTTCGTGAAAGTGGCACGCAGCAGATGTGGTTGGGACACATAGGACGCTGCGTGCCAACTAACTCTACTCTGGACCGATGTATAACAGTTGTGTGATTAACTGAGTAAACAAGGGCACGGCATCGGAGCGGCCGACACGCAGACCAGTACCTGCGACAACTGGTGCCGTGCTGTCATAATGCGCTCCGAACCCGCACCGAGCGGCGCTAACTCAGGTGAGAGCCGACAGTGTGGCAGTAACAACGTCTTTTACCTGTGGGCATCATCTCCCTACATATCCTCGGCTTCCACCGAGATGAAGGTTGGGACACATGACATCTGATGCAACACACGAAGAAGCGATCAGTTTACTGCAGGAGTTGGGCTTGAAAGAGTACGAGGCGAAGTGTTTTGTGGGACTTTCTCGGATGTCCAGCGGCACGGCCAAAGGATTGAGCGAGGTAACTGACGTCCCAAGGACGCGCGTCTACGACGCTGTCCGGATTCTCGAAGCGAAGGGGCTTGTCGAAGTCCAGCATTCGAGCCCCCAGCAGTTCCGGGCTGTCCCACTCTCTGAGGCCACCGAAACGCTCCGCGATCAGTACGAAGAGCGTGTCGAACGCCTCCAGTCCGCACTGAACGAGATGGGACGCATCGAATCCGACGATGACGAGGCCGAGTTACAGGAGGTCTGGTCGCTCTCCGGGTCCGATGCTATCGAGAACCGCGCCGCGGCGATCAGCAAGGACGCGACCGACGAAGTGGTCCTCGTCATCGCTTCCGAAGCGGTCCTCACCGACCCGCTGATTGAGCAACTCAATTCGCTTGACGCGAGCACCGACCTCATCGTCGGGACTGGGTCCGCCTTGATACGGGATCGCGTGGAACAGGAAATCCCACGTGCCACCGCGTTCCTGTCGGAACTGGACTGGCTTCACAGTGGAATGACGCCAGAAGAGGACGCTGCCGTCGGACGACTGCTGCTCGTCGATCGGTCGGCAATGCTCGTCAGCTCAATCGACCCACAGACTGGCGATGAACAGGCCATCTTCGCGACCGGACTCAGGAACGGACTCATCGTCATCGCACGCCGCCTCCTCTCACAGGGCGTCGTGGAGATGACTCCACTAGAGCAAGATTAGCGAGCCATGTGCACGGGCCGTCACCGCCCACTTCTCTCACTCGTCGTGATACTCGGCGAGGCACACAAGTAGTGGTCGAAGCCGCTGATACTCCGGGCCGCGTGTTACGCAGTGGGTCTCTCGGTCCCACTCAATGAGTCCCATCTCCGCCAGTTTCGGGAAATGCTAATGGTAGAATGCAACAGAGTCAGCCAGTAACGGACCACTGTCGTGAGCGCAGCGGGCCAGTGACGCACCTACCACTGCCTACTGTTGCCTCAAAATGGTTGGATCGGCGGTGTGATGGACAGGCGCCGCCTCCGCCTTGTTTTGGCCGTCTTCCGGGCCGACGCCAAACCGGTGTGACCGAGTCAGCAAGTCACACTCCGGGGACGGTCTGCCCGCAGGTCAGCTTTCGTTGCCGTTGTGCCGACGAAAGTGACGTGACTCGCGTTCTTCGTCTTCGTCAAGCTTGAGAAGCTCACTTCGTTCGCCTCTCAAGACACCGATAGACTCGCTAACGCTCGTCTATCGAGCCGAGGAAAGCTCTTCGGACTCGTTTCACTCGTCTTCGTCGCTTTCCTCGACGTCTTCGAAGTCGGCGTCGACGTACTCTTCGCCTTGCCCGGCCGTGCCGCCCGCTGCGCCGCCCGGTCCAGCAGCACCGCCGGGGCCGGCCGCGCCACCCGGACCAGCGCCCGCGGCGCCGCCTGCGGCCTGCTGGGCCTGATCCTGATACATCTGCTTCCCGATTTCCTGCAGTTCCTCGCTCAGGGTTTCGGTGACCTCTTCGTAGTCCTCTTTCGTGGCGTCCTCGTCTTCGAGAACTTCCTCAACGTCCTCGATCTTCGCTTCGATGTCAGACTGGAGGTCTTCGTCGATCTCTTCTTCGTTTTCTTCGAGGAGCGTCTCGGCACGGCGGACGGACGCCTCGGCCTCGTTGCGCGCTTCGATGCGCTCGCGGCGCTGCTCGTCCTCTTCGGCGTGCTGTTCGGCCTCCTGTTGCATCTCCTCGATCTGATCGTCGGAGAGGCCAGCACCGCCTTCGATGGTGATGTCCTCTTTGTTGCCCGAGCCCTTGTCCTCGGCTTCGACGTTGACGATGCCGTTCTCGTCGATGTTGAACGACACCTCGATCTGGGGCGTGCCTGCGGGAGCCGGTGGGATGCCCGAAAGTGCGAACGCGCCAAGCAGTTCGTTCTCCTCGGCGATCTCACGCTCGCCCTGGAAGACGCGGATCTGGACCTGCGTCTGGTTGCCTTGGGCGGTCGTGAAGATCTTCGACTCCTCGGTCGGAATGGTTGTGTTCTTGTCGATGAGTCGCTCGAACAGGCCACCCTTGACCTCGACACCCAGCGAGAGCGGCGTCACGTCGAGCAGGACGATGTCGTCCACGTCGCCCGAAAGGACGCCGGCCTGAATGGCCGCGCCCAGCGCGACGGCCTCGTCGGGATTGACGTTCTTCTTGGGCTCCTGCCCGGTCATCTCCTCGACCTGGTCCTGCACTTGGGGCATCCGCGTCGAGCCACCGACGAGGATGACCTCGTCAATGTCGCTCTTGGTGTAGTCCGCGTCGGCAAGCGCCTGCTCCGTCGGGCCGACGGTGCGCTCGATGAGGTCCTCGGTGAGGGACTCGAACTTCGCGCGCGTGATCTTCTGTTCGAGGTCCAGCGGACCGTCATCCGTAGTCGCAATGAACGGGAGGTTGATGCGGGTCTCCTTGCGCGAGGAAAGCTCGATCTTGGCTTCCTCGGCGGCCTCGGTCAGGCGCTGGAGGGCCTGCCGGTCGTCGCGCAGGTCGACGCCATGTTCGGCCTCGAACTCGTCGGCAAGGTAGTCGATGATGGCGTGGTCCCAGTCGTCGCCACCGAGGTCGTTGTCACCGTTGGTCGCGACAACTTCGTAGACGCCCCCGCCTAGGTCGAGGATGGAGACGTCGAAGGTCCCGCCACCGAGGTCGTACACGAGGACGGTCTGGTCGGACTCATCGTCGAGGCCGTAGGCCATCGCGGCCGCGGTCGGCTCATTGACGATCCGTTCGACCTCGAAGCCGGCGATTTCGCCAGCGTCCTTGGTCGCTTGGCGCTGGCGGTCGTTGAAGTAGGCCGGAACCGTAATAACGGCCTTCTCGATTTCGTCGCCGAGGTACTCCTCAGCGTCGTGTTTGATCTTCTGGAGGATCATCGCCGAGACCTGCTCGGGGGTGTACTCCTCCCCGTCCAGTTCGACCGAGTAGTCGTCCTCGCCCATGTGGCGCTTGATCGACTGGATGGTCTCGTCGGGGTTCTTTATCGCTTGGTTCTTCGCCGGTTTCCCGACAAGCCGCTCACCGTCGTCGAACGCGACAACGGACGGTGTTGTCCGCTCGCCTTCGCCGTTGACAATGATTTCAGGGTCGCCACCTTCCATGACCGCGAACGCGCTGTTCGTGGTCCCAAGGTCGATACCCAGAATCTTGTTGCTCGCCATCTTACCCGCTCATAGCGGATTGGGCCGGTTAAAAGTTGCTAGATGTACTGATTGGAAAAACGGACAAAGGGGCCTCCTCCGGGCGGTTTTATACTCGGTGGTCTTCCCTGACCGGTGATTATTTAATGTACCGCAATACGACCGCTATACCGCCAGGGTTGCCCGCTACTCTTCGCTCTCGCTGACGGTGACCTGTGCCTCGCGCAGCACCTTGTCGGCCATCTCGTAGCCCGGCCGGTGGACATCGGCGATTGCCCCTTCCGGCTGGTCGCTGTCGACGCGGGCGAGCACCTGATGCTGTGTCGGGTCGACATCTCCACCGGGATCGGGGTCGATAACTTCGACGTTCTCGGCATCGAGCACGTCGTCTAGCTGGCGAAGCGTGGACTCGACCCCCCCTCTGATATCGGAGTCCTCGTCCTGTTCAAGCGCACGCTCCAGATTGTCCCGGACGTCGAGCAGGCGCGTCACGAGGTCCTCTGTGGCACGCTTCTGTTCCTGTTCGCGGCGTTTGTCCATCCGCTTCTTGTAGTTCTGGAACTCCGCTTGCTTGCGCTTGAGCTTCTCCTCTAGCTCCTCGATGTCATCGTCCTGCTGTTCGACCTGCGATTCGAGACTGTCTACGCGCGTCCGCAGCGCGGAGAGTTCTCGAGCGATATCTTCAGGGTCCGATTCAGTGACCCGGTCGATCAGGTCCTCGTCGACATCGGACTCACCAAGGTCGACCTTGTCCGCATCGAAATCTTCAGGCGCATCCTCGAGATCAGCGTCGACGTCGCCGTCCGCTTGCGCTTCGCTCGCGGTCGACTCTTCTGTCGCGGCCGTGTCGTCGGCTGCGTCCTGCTCGGTCATATCCGATAGAAGTCGTCACGTGGATAAAAGGATTCAGAAACGGCGTGGCGGTGATACTGTCCGGTGGGGTCGGCGTCACAGGACGAAGCTAACGACCATCAGGACGAGGAAGACGACGACGAGAATCTTCGCGATTCGCATACTGAGCCCCGCCACACCGCTTAGTCCGGCCAGCCCGGCAACGACAGCGAGGACGAGAAACAACAGCGCCAGTTCGAGGAACCCGCCACCGGGCTGGAGCGGGACTGCAGTTAGTAGGTGGTTCATGACGTTGTGTACCGCCCCATCCTGATTTATTATATATAACCTAATCAGGGACCGACAGTGAACGCGCTCGGATCGTACTGGAACCGCGTCCGGTAGGTTTCCCACTCGTCGAGCTCTTCGAGACGGTACTTGCTGAACGATGGGTTCCGAACCAGCTCCAGCTCAGCGAGCCGTTCCTGAACCGGGTCGAACAGGGCCGCCCAGTCGAGTTCCTGGAGCGATTCATCCGGCTCCGCCTCACTCTTGGTAAAGGTCAACCCGTCGTCAGTTCGTTCAATGGTCCCGTACTGGTACCGGCTCCAGACGGTGTACTCGCCGAACGGAACGGTCTCAGTCGGTGGCGGTGGTCGGCGGTACTGCGCCTGGAACCGCTGGTGTGTCTCACCGCCGCCCCACAGCACTCCTCGGGTGAGGAGTTTGATACGCTGGTTGGCATCCACGCCGCTGTTGTAGATGATGCGCGCATGCTCGTACTCACTGGACTGGAACTGTTCGGCGACGCTGTCGTCGTGGTGAATGTCGACCTCGTGTTGATACGGCAACGGCGTCCGGAAGGCGCGCTCGAGCACCGAGACCGTCTCAGCGCCCCGGCGCAGGTCTTCGTACGGCCCCGTTCCACGCCACTGCGCCGGGTCGGCCTCGTTGGGGTCGACCCATCGATCCATGCTACCAATATGCGGTATGTGGTCTTAGTTTTTCCCGCGGGGCGGGTGGGTTCGCCGTTTTCACACCAACACGCGGTCGAGTTCGACAACGAGGCCGCTATCGGCGTCCGAGTCGCCGACGAGCGTCCCCAGGCAGACCGCAGCGCCGTCGGGAGTGACGGAGACGACTTGGGAATCCACCTCGGGTGTCGCTCCACCCACTTCCGCCGGCCCGGTCTCGATGACGCCCGGCGCGTACACCGGCGCGCCCTCGGCGACTTCACGGGCGGCGCTGGGCGCAATCGTGACCCGTGGCAGGTGGGACAGCGCGCGCTCTGCCGGCTGGATAATCTCCCGTAGTTGCGTTTCGTCCCCGTCTGCAGCAAAGGCCAGCGCGTCCACGAGGTCGTGCATCGTTGATAGCGATCCGTCGTCAAAGGTGCCGGTCGCCGTCCGACGGAGGTCGCCCATATGTGCGCCGGTCCCCGCCGCCAGCCCGATATCGTGACACAGTTTCCGGATGTAAGTCCCCGAGGCGCACCGGACTCGCAGGAGCAGCCGGCGCTCGCCCTGTTCAAGGATATCCAGTGAGTGAATCCGGCGGGAACGCAACTGGCGCTTCACTGCGCTCTTTCGCGGTGGCTTCTGGTAGATGTCCGTCTCGAACTCGGCGACGATATCCGCGATATCGGCCGGAGCCTGGTCGTGGAGTTCGAGCACCGTCACGTACTCCTTGATGGCGTTGTCGAACACCTGGGCCATCCGAGCGGCATCACCGAGCAACACGGGCAGACAGCCCGTCACTTTCGGGTCGAGGGTTCCGCCGTGGGCAACCCGGTCTTGACCGGTGGCGTCGCGAATCCAGGCCGCGACCTGATGGGCCGACGGGCCCGGGGGTTTATCCAGGTTGACGACGCCGAACGAGCGAAGCGAATCAAGATCCCGTTCGTCGGGCGGGGCACGGAGTGTCATCGGCTCAGAACTCGTACCGGACGTTCTCGACCGGTGCCTTCCCCTCGTCGCCGTCGGAGCTGTACGATTCGACGGCGTGGAGCGTCACACTCAGCACGCCCTGTGGGTCCCAGCGGGCGGTGTTGACCGACAGGTCGTAGATAGAGAGGTCGTCGAAGTCGATGTCGTAGTAGTCGCTGTAACGCTGAGCCTCGCTCTCACCGCGTTCACGCGTCTCAGTCTTGGCCTGTTCGAAAGGCTTGTTCTCCCGCGTCGCGATGCGGTCGGCGCGCACGTCGAGCGGCGCGGTCAGCCACAGCTTTATATCGGCGTACTCACCCGCCATCCAGCCGGCGAGTCGAGACTCCAGCACGAGGTCGTCACGCTCGGCAGCAATGTCCCGCAGTCGACGGTCCAGATCGCGGTCGATCTGGTCGTCCTCCTCTGCGGCTTTGTTCAGTTCGAGCGGTGTCATCCCACGCTCCTCAGCCAGCGAGCGGAAGATGTCACCGCCGCTGACGTGCTCGTAGCTCAGGGCGTCGGCCAGGCTCTTGGCAAGTGTGCTCTTGCCGCTGCCGGCCGGGCCGGAGACGGTAATCAACATAGAGATGTTCGGGGGGCCCCGATAGAAAGGGCTGTCTCTTCGCGCCTATCCGGTCGGCGACGTCTCGACATTGAGCGCCTTCCGGATGATCTGGGTGAACGACAGCGAGCACAGGAAGTACCAGACAATCCACGCTTGGACCGGGCCGGCAACGCTGTTGCTCCACGCTTCGACTTCGCCGAAGATGGGGAGCGTAATCACCGGGCTCGCGTCGACGCCGGCTCCGAAGACAATCCAGTAGAGCCAGAGGAACAGCGGGATGTTGACCAGCATGATCCACACCATCGGGCGGAACTGCTGTTTGAACATCCCCATCTGGTCTGTCATCAGCTCCATCTGCTCGTCTTCGAGGCGGTCCAGCGCCTCCTGGTCGTCGCGTTCCTTTGCGGCTTTGCGACGCTCTTTGAGGTCTTCCATCTTCTCCTGATGGTCGCTCATCCCCGACATGTCCATGAGATTGTCCTGCAGAATCGTCGAGGTGGTTCCGGTGATAATCGCAAGCACCAGGATAACGACGTAAAACGGCAGCATATCGTTGAGCGGCCCGAGGACGATATTGATGACGTCGCCCGCGATAACGTCGCGGACTGAGGTCATGGAGTAGCCGGCAAACAGGCCGAGCGTTCCGAGGCCGGCGAGCTTGTCCCACTTCGACCAGCCACCGTCCTCATCATCATCGCTCGGTGCCGCATCAGACTCTTCGAGCGCCTCGCGGACGCCCTCGGGGTCGTCGATAACGAACCCCTCGCCGTCGGCGTCGATAAGCAGGCCGGACTCGATGAGCCGGCCCCACTCGCCGCTCGTGAGGTCGTCGCTCACGTCGCTCCAGGTGACGGTCCCGTTCTCTTCGGCCGCAGCGAGTACCGTCAAGAGCGCATCAGTCATTGCCTCGCCGTCTTCGGCGAGTCGTTCTACCTTCGGCGCGGTACGTGCCATTGTGTGTGCTTGAGGTGCGACGGCATATCAACGTTTTACTCTGACTGTCTCGACTTCGAACGGTAGTTCCGTCGCGTCTCAGGCCGTGTGTGCGTCGACAGCGTCCTGAATCTCGCTCCAGACTTCGTCGGGCGTCTGCTCGCCGTCGATGGCGACGAAGCCGTCGTGGTCTCCGTAGTGGTCGATGACCGGGGCAGTGTTGTCGTCGAACACGTCCAGTCGGTTGCGGACGGACTCCTCGTTGTCGTCGTCACGCTGGATGAGGTCTCCGCCACATTCGTCACAGACACCGTCGTCCTCGGGCTGATTGAACTCGACGTGGTAGTTCGTTCCGCAGTCGTCACAGACCCGCCGGCCCGTGAGTCGGTCGACCAGTTCCTCGCGGGACACGTCCAGCGAGAGGATTACATCGAGGTCGGTCATTCCTTCCAGTTCCTCGGCTTGTTCGAGGTTGCGCGGATAGCCGTCGAGCACGAACCCGTCGGCTTGCGAGAGGGCTTCATCGACGATAGCGTTGACTACCGCGTCCGGCACGAGATCGCCCGCTTCCATGTATTCGCGGGGCGTGTCGTACTCGGTGTCCATGTCGCTGATATCCATGTCCTTGTTCGCCCGAAGGGCGTCACCAGTCGTGATGTGCTCGACGCCATACGCTTCGGCGAGGTTGGCGCTCTGGGTTCCTTTGCCGGCTCCCGGCGGCCCAACAATCAGGATTCGCGGATTCGACATAGTCAGCGTTTCCAAGGGGTCGGTTAAATGGTTGTCCAAATCATGCTGGCGGGTCACGCTGCCGCCACCCAAAGGTGTGTAGGCGTCCCGGGCCAATACGGGATCATGCTTGAACCCGGCACACCGGCCCCCGACATCAGGGCACAGAACCAGTTCGGCGAGACCGTCTCGCCCGACTTCGATGCGCCGACCGTGCTGTACTTCTATCCCGAAGATTTCACGGGCGGCTGTACCATTGAAGCCCGGGACTTCCAGGAACACCTCCCGCAGTTCCGTGAAGGCGGTATCACCGTCTACGGCGTCTCGATGGACGACGTGGCGACCCACGACGAGTTCGCCGAGGAGGAAGGACTGCTGTATGACCTGCTGGCCGACCCCGATGGGACCGTCGCCGAAGCGTTCGGTCTAGACACCAGCGGCGGCCGGACGGACCGCCGGACGTTCGTGCTGGCCGACGGCGAAATCAAGTCCGTCTACGACCCGGACCCCAAGGGCCACGCCGAGGCAGTGCTCCGAGACGTTCGCAACGAGTACGTGCAGGGCGGATAGACACGCTGCTTTCCAACCTATTCAGAATCTGACACGACAGCCGGTACGGGCGGGGCCGTCCGGCTGTGTGACAGCGGCGGCGGACCGTCAGTCCTAGAACACTTCAGCGCCGCCGCCGATACGCGTCTGATAGACGCGGGCGTCGACACCGCGTTCGCCGAAGGCGTCGAGCATCGTACTCGCAATCTTTCGGCGGTTTTCTTCGGCACACGCGGCGATGACTGTAGGACCGGCCCCAGAGATGGTGACGCCAGTCGCACCGGCCGCCAGCGCGGCCTCGCGGACCTGTTCGTAGCCGTCGATGAGTTTCGCGCGAGCCGGTGTCACCACGGTGTCGTGCATCCCCTGACCGACGAGTTCGGGGTCGTCGCGGTGCATCCCGGTCGTTAGCGCCGCGGCGTTACCCACTGTCTCTACCATCTGGTCGATGCGGGCAGTCTCTGGGACGACGTTACGCGCGTCCCGCGTCGAAACGACGATATCGGGCAGACACGCGACAAGCGGGATATCGGCGTCGACCTGTGTGACGCCTTTGTCGGTCGCGATGGTGAATCCGCCCATAATCGAGGGGGCGACGTTGTCGTCGTGGGCGTCTCCAGAGACAACAGCCTCGCCCTTGGCGGCGATAGGGACCAGTTCCTCGCGGGAGTAGCCACGGTCGTACAGTTCGTTCAGCCCGACGGCCGCTGCGGCGGCGCTGGCCGCGGAGGAGCCAAGCCCCGACGCGGGACGGACACCCTTGTCTATCTGAATGCGTGCCGGCGCATCGAGTGCGTCAGCGACCGCGCCGACGGTGTTCTTGTCGGGGTCCTCCGGGATATACTGGCTGCCAGCGCCGGTTACTTCGATGGTCACCCGGTCGGCTTTCTCCAGACGGACAACGTCGGCCGGACGCTCCAGTGCAACGCCGAACACGTCGAAGCCGCTCCCGAGGTTCGCACTGGTAGCCGGCGCCCGGACTGTCAGCATGCCTGCGAGTTTCAGCAGTGTAGGCAAAAAGGTAGCGAACCAACACTGTGGCCGTTTCCCAGTACTGAGAACGCGGCCCAAAGGCATAATACCGGGAAACCTGACGTTGGAATAGGTATCGCTATGGATGTCGACATCGCCACGGTCGCCATCCTCGGGAACGCGGGTGGGGCGCTCATTGGTTTTGTAGTTGCGGTTATCGCCGGTCGAAACCGAGATGGCCCCGGTCATCGCCAGTACGGCTGGCTTGCGCTGGCTGGCGGATGCTGGTGTGCCATCTCCATTGTGAAAATCATGGCCGCTAGTCCTGAAGTGGTAGAGACGGCCTACGTGATAGCCCGAACCGTCTCCTCGCAGATAATCGCTATTTGGATTGTTTTTGTGCTTGTCTACACCGGTCGCCGCTCGTGGCTCCGCCCATCCCGCCTCATTCCGGTCCTCGTTATGGCGAACGCAGACGTGCTGCTGCTGTTGCTTGGTCAGGGCCGCTTCGGTCAGGCGACGGCTATCCCCATCACTCAGAACGGCGTGACGCTGCTCGCTGTTCAGCGTGGGGCTGCCTTCGCGACTACTCTGGCAATCTCTTATATCCCGGTGCTGCTCGGGTACGGATTTCTCATTGAATTACTGTCACGTTCAGAAAACATCTACCGGCGTCAGACTGCGATAATCGGAGTCGGAGGTGCCTTACCGATGATTGTCGCCCTGCTGTACGACTTCGGATACACGCCCCATCCCGTTATCGATTTCACCCCGGTTGTGTTCGCCGTCAGTATGCTGTTTGTCGGCTGGGCGCTATTCAGGGACAAATCCCTGTCTGTGACGACGCTGTCGGGTGATACCCTCGTCGACAACCTCCCCGACCCGGTCATCGCGCTCAACGACGACTGCGTTATTATCGATTACAACGCCGCGGCGGCCAGCGCGCTGGATCATCCGGACCCTGACGGAGAGCCACTCGACGACCTTGCCCCAGAGCTCGTTGGCCACATCGAGCGCGGCGAAGTATTCTCGTTTGGGGATTCATTCACCTACTACAACCCACAGACGACGAGCCTCACCGATCAGTCCGGGACGGAGCGCGGTCGCCTCGTCGTGCTCAGGGATGTCACCGGACAACAGCGCCGGCAGGACCGACTCGAAGCGTTACAGGCCGCGACCCAGCAGTTTATCGAGGCAGAGACCGCCGAGGAAGTCTCGGAGATGGCCGTCGAGTTCGCGACGGCCGTTCTCGACCAGAACGCGGCGGGCGTGTTTCTCGAAGACAATAACGTTCTTGAACCGGCTGTCATCAGCGAAACGATCGAAAATAACGTCGAGGAAGAACTGCTGTACGGGTCGCCGACGGATGAGCCCGAAAGCAAACTCTGGAAGACGTACGAAACCGGTGAAATACAGACTGTCACGCTGGAGCAGGACGGACTCGAACATATCGACAACGCGCTTATGCTGCCGCTTGGCGCCCACGGCGTGATGGCAATCACCGCATACGGTAGCACCTTCGCTACGGAAGACAGGCGATACGCTGCGATTCTCGCACAGACGACGCAGGTGGCTCTCGACCAGGTCAAGCGCGAGCGCGAACTCCGCCAGAGTCGGAGTTCGGTCCAGCGACGCCGCGAACAGATAGAGTTCTTCAACGGCATCCTCAGACACTCGCTACACAACGCGATGGTCGTCATCCGCGGCCGCGCGGAGCACATCAGAGATGATGTCCCGCCACCGAAACAGCGGCATCTCGACAGCATCAGCGACTGGTGTGGGAAGCTCACGGAAATGAGCGAAACGATCCGGGACATCAACAACACGGTGACAGCGAGTGAAGCCGAGCGGCTGGATACCGTCGACCTCAACGCCACGCTCCGTCGCTCAATTGAGTTGCTCCGGGTCGAGTACGATTCGGTATCGGTTTCCTGCGAACTGGACGAGGATTACAGCGTGCAGGCGAACGAACTGCTCGAAGAGGTCCTCTTGAGCATCCTCCGGAACGCGGTCGACCACAACAGCGCCGACACCCCACAGGTATCCATATTGGTCCAGCAGGCCGGTGACTGGCTCCAGGTCCGCATCGCTGACGACGGCCCGGGCATGAGTGACGAATTAAAGACGAAAGTGTTCGAGCGCGGGCTCTCACCCGACCAGACCGCCGACGGGTTCGGCCTCTACTTCGTCTCGGTCATGATGGAGCTGTACAGCGGGACGCTCTGGTTCGAAGACAACCACCCGACGGGGACGGTCGCTGTTCTCGAATTCCGGCAGGCGGTGACGGCCGGCGAGGCCGAAGACAACCCACAGCCCGACGACACCGAGACGGCGGCGACCGAAGCGCAAACTAAATCCCACAACCGCTGATAGGTCGGGGTATGATTGGCGTCGTCGGTGGCGGTATCGCCGGCCTCTCAGCAGCGTACCGGCTCCAGCAACGTGGCCACGAGGTTCGTGTGTTCGAAGCGAGTGAGGACCTCGGCGGCCTAGCAGCGACCTACGAGACGGCCGGGGACCCCATCGAGAAATTCTATCACCATCTCTCGAAATCTGAGGAAACAATCGTCGACCTCGCCGAGGAACTGGGCCTCGGTGACGCGGTCGAGTGGCACATCGGAGAGAACGCCTACTACGTCGACGGCGTCGTCCACCCCATGGACAAGCCCTGGGAAATTCTCTCGTATCCGCACCTCTCGCTGTATGATACGTTCCGGCTGGGCATGCTCGTCCTCGATATCGACGTTCGCGGCGGCATCCCTTCTTTCGACACCTACGAGCGACTGGAGGACTTCGAGGACGTGCCTATCGAGGAGTTCGTCGTCGAGCACACCACGCGGGGCGTCTACGAGAACTTCTTCGAGCCGCTGCTCGACGCGAAGTTCGGCGACCGGAAAGACGACGTGAGCGCGGCGTGGCTGCTCGGCCGTGTCAAGTTCCGCGGCGAGCGGGACATCCTGAACGGCGAGATTCTGGGCTACTTCGACGGCGGATTCGGCCGGTTACTCGACGCGCTGGTCGACGCCGTCGGCCGCGACAATATTGTCACTGACACGCGCGTCTCCGAAGTCGATACGAGCGGCGGGACTGTCTCGTCGCTGACGGCCACGGACGGAACCGGGACGACGGTTCACGATGTTGACAGCGTCGTTGTCGCGACGATGCCGAACGTACTGGAAGCCCTGACCGGCTACACCTGTGACATCGATTTTCAGGGGACAGTGTGTTCGGTCATTAGCATGGACGAACCCCTGCTGGATACGTACTGGCTGAACATTGCCGATGAGGCCCCCTTCGGCGCGCTCATCGAACACACGAACTTCGTTTCCGCGGAGCGGTACGGCGGCGAGCATCTGCTGTACGTCGCCCGCTACATTCAGGACGAATCCGAAGCCATCTGGAACCAGAGCGACGACGAGGTCGCCGAGACCTGGCTGCAGGGCATTGAATCCCTCTTCCCCGAGTTCGACCGCGATGCTGTCAACTGGATTCGGACGGGCCGCAACCCCCGGACAGCCCCGGTGTACGAGCGCGGCTATCTTGACATGGTCATTCCATACGACCTGGGCGATGCCGTCGCGGACGGCCTCTACTACGCCGGGATGGCCTCGCGTGCCCAGTACCCGGAGCGCTCGCTCAACGGCGGTATCGTCGCGGGCTTCGAGTGTGCCGACCGCATCGCACGCGACCCGTCTGCGGCGACGAAAACCGACGATTCGCCGCTTTCGGAAGCCCAACGCTGAGCGTTTTCTGCCCGAACCGATAGTTTACCCTCCGGCCACGTGTCGGCCGACTCTTCTGATTACGGCTGATACAGAAAAACACGTCTTCGGCCGCCGCTCGGCTCAGTCGCCGGCCGCGCTTTCCACGTCGTCCTCGTCGATGACCGGCGCGTCGGTCGGGCTCACGTCGTCCGGTTCCTCGCGGCCGCCGCCGACGACCATCTCCCCGTCCTCGGTTTCGACGTAAACGTCGTCGGCAAAGCCACCGACGGCGTGGGGATGTTCCGGCTCGTCCAGTCGCTCTGGTGTCGACGGCGCATCTGCGACGCCGTCGGCCGGCCGGAACGCCCCGAGCGGGTCGTCGATGGTGATGCCGTGCGCGTCGAAGAAGTCCGCGTACCGCTCGTAGTGGGCTTCGAGTTCGTCAGCCGGGAACTCCATCATCTCCGTCCAGCCGTGGTTGTAGAAGTCGAAGTTCGCCTGAATGTGAGTGATTTCCCGAGCCTCGGCCTCCGAGTAGTCTGCCTGCAGCGCGGCCACGTAGGTGTCCATCGTGGCGTCGAAGAAATCATCGAGGTGGTCGCGCCGCTCCTCTCGGTGAGCCTCGTCAGCCTTCCCGAGGAAGATCTTGGTGTGGAGTTTCACCAGCCCGTAGTTGGCCACCGACCGGACACCGGGTGTGGTCAGCGCCTTCTTGCTTGCCCAGTGGCGCGGGTTCTGGTAGATTTTCATTTCAATTTCGAATACGGGTCCCAGCGCCTTCAAATCCCCGACTATCGGTGTCTTCAGCTGTGTTCACCTCGCTATCGGAAACGATACGCAGATAGCAATCCACATTAAGCCCGATTTCGTATCGGCCGTACATGAGCACGTCGCACGTAATCATCGGTGACGGCATCGCGGGTGCGTCCGCAGCCGAGACAATCCGGGAAGCGGACCCGGACGCGTCGGTCACAGTCCTGACCGACGAGGGGGAGGCACTGTATAACCGGATCCTGATCAAGGAGTTCGCCAAGGGGAAGCTGCCGGAAGCGCCGATCTCGATCCACGAGCCGGAGTGGTACGACGAGCGCGACATCGACCTCCAGTTGAACACCCACGTGACGAACATCGATCCCGATGCTCACGAGATCCAGACTCACGAGGGAGACACCTACGAATACGACAAGCTGCTGGTTGCCACGGGTGGGACGCCGGCCCAGGTCCCGGTCGAGAACAGTGATGCCGACGGCATCCACCACTTCTGGACGTTCCAGGACGCGCGTGGCATCCGTGAGCACGCTGACGAGGCCGACCAGGGTATCATCGTTGGGGCTGGACTGCTCGGCATCGACCTCGCGGCGGTCTGTGCCGCACAGGAAATTGACGCGAAGTACCTGATGCGTGGCAACCGCTGGTGGCGCTACGCGCTCTCGGAGGAGGGCGCAGAGATCATCCACGAGGCGCTCGAAGAGAACGGCGTCGAACCCGTTTTCGAGTCCGGTGTCGACCACTTCGAGGTCGACGACGACGGCAAAGTCACCGGTGCGGTCGACCCTGATGGCAACCACTACGACGGCGAATGGGCCGGCGTCGCCATTGGTCTCGACTTCAACACCGAGTTCCTCAACGGGACCGGGCTTGAACTCGACGACGGCATCGTCGTTGACGAGTACATGCAGACAAACATTGAGGACATCTACGCTGCGGGTGACCTCACCAAGTTCTACGACACCATCCTCAACTCTCAGGCGCAAAACGGCGCGTGGGGCTCGGCCAAGGAGCAAGGGTCGGTTGCCGGGACCAACATGGTCGCGGACGCCGAAGAAAAGGAGTTCCGCTGGGTCTCCTCGTACTCCATCACGCACTTTGACTTCCCGTTCCTTTCCTTCGGTCACCCGACCCGTGGCGACGACGAGGCCGAGCGGAAGTACTCCGACAGCGAGTGGCGGCGCCTCGCTTTCGAGGACGGACAGCTCATCGGCGGCGTGCTGATCGGCGACCTCTCACAGCAGTCGACGTTCAAGAAGCTCATCCGCCAGGAGCGCCAGGTCGCAGACAAGAAGGAACTACTGCTCGAAAAGGAAGTGGACCTCGAAGAAGTGAAGGCGCAGACGCCTGCGCCGGCCGAATAAGGCCTGCCGACACCGATATTTTTACGCGCTGCGGACGTAGTCACACGTATGCGTACCGCCCTTTCCCGCGTCGTTGCTTGGTTCATCCACCGTAGCGGCCAGTCGGGTGAGGCAGACGAGACAGGCGATGAGAGCGGCAGCTTCACCGGCTCGCTACTCGATGCGTCGGTCAATCGAGGCCACGGTCAGGGCGACCCACAGGCCGCCAGCGAGATGGCGGCGGTTCAAGAGGAAGCGGACCGACTCACACAGGCGGACCAGCATCGCGAGTAACTGCTGACGGGAGAACGACGCTCTTTTTTCGCCCTAAAGCGGAGAGTCGCGTATGGATGGCGGCAGCGGCGATATGACACTCGCGTTCGACCTCGACGCCCTCAAGCAACTGGCCTACCCGGACAGCGTGTTCAACGACGCGCGCCAGTGGTCCGAGTACGTCGGCGTCATCTCCGAACAGCCCACCTACGTCGTGACTAACTTTACCCGGAAACACCGGATCAGACAGGACTTCTTCTCGGGGCCGCGCGGCCGCGAGGAGAGCCTCGAAAACGTCAAAGAGCAGTTCGACACTGACCGGCACGTCTTCGTCGGCGCTGACGACGAGGATGCCGATCTCGCCGAGGCGGCGGGCTGGGAGTACCTCCCCGTCACGCAGGCCGCGGAGGCGGCCGACTGGGACCTCGGCGAACCGGAGACGCCGGACGCGACAACTGACGAGGATGAGCAGCGCGACGACTGGCCGTAAGCGGCGTAGTCCCGCTGTCGGCGGGAATCTACGATTCGACTAGTTTTATATTTTCTCGGAGAGCGACTGAAGATATGGCCCTCCAGATCGGCGATGCCTTGCGTAGCGGTCTCGATACCCTTCTCAGCGAGGATGGACTCCTGATTACGGGGGTTTTCCTCCTGTTCAACCTCGGGAACACTGTCGCAAGCTCCACATTTACAGCGGCACTGTTCGACGAAATGATGAACATGGGCGGCCCCGCTGGGCCGGGGAGCGTTGCGGGAGCAGGTGCACCGGGATTCTCGGTGTCGGATTTCACCGGGCCATTCAGCCTTGATGTTGCAATGCCGGTCGCCGTCGTGATGGTTCTCCTGTTTCTGCTCATCGGCCAACTCATCAAGTTCTGGGGGATCAGGCTGTTCGCGGAGCCACGGGAAATCATGGACGAGAATACGTCTGATAGAGCCGTTATGGCTGTTGTCCTCGGCGGCGGTGTCGCGGTTCTCACGTTTGCGCTTTCGATGAGTTCGTCCGCACTGAATGCCAGTGGGCGTCCGCTGTTGGGAGGACTGGCCGGGCTTGTTGGTGGTCTCCTCTCTCTGGTCGTCGGCCTTGCACTCGTCTACCTGCTGCAGTCGATTGCCCTGTACGACGGCGGCTACGTCGCGACACTCAAGCACTCCGTCGCGCGGTTCATGGACGCCCCCGCACAAATCATCGTCTTGCTGTTCCTCTTGGCGCTTCTCGGCATTATTCCAGGCATTCCTTCTACGGCGTCCGTCGTATCAATGGTCCTCCCCGGCACATTCAACCTCCCCTCTCAGTCGGTCCTGCAGGTCGTCTCGATGGTACTGAACGCACCGGTGCAGGCGTTTAGTCTCGCAGTGATTACGGACGCATACCTGCAGGTGCGGGCGGATCAGGACGACGACGGGTTCTGAGGGTTGGGCGTGAGTACTCCCCGGCCACCGGT